>NZ_JAKRNN010000011.1:0-154484 GCF_022346785.1 Pantoea sp. ACRSC | reverse complement strand
TCGTTTCTGCGCGCCGAGTGTTAGCGTGCAGGATGAGAACCTGCGCAGGTTCGACTGAATCGCCGGAGCGATTCAGGCTGATGCGCAGCATCACCCGCAGGGCGAGGCCCTGGATGGGCCGTTACCTAAAGTCGGCGTGAACACGTCCGTGTGGCCTCGGCCGCCGCTTCCCTGCGGCGGGCGCTTTACTTCACGGCCTATCCCGCGCGCCTTTATCTAGCATCGTGCGGCGTTTGAGAAAAATCAGGAGTAACTTTCCCTGTCTTTTACAAACCTTAACGCTTTCCTGCCTCAAGGCTTTTTCTCCCCAACCGATAACGTTTTTGTCTACTTAAAAGGAGAAAACCGATGTCATCAATATCCGCTTTATTAGCCAGCACGGTTAGTAGCAGCGGCGGGAGCGACGGCAGCGTGTCGTCGCAGATTTCCGCGCTAAATAAACAGATCCAGAGCATCACCAGGCAGGTTAAAGAGCTTGCGGATAATCAGGAGCTGACCGACGAGCAGAAGTCGGAAATGGAACAGATGTACCAGTCACAGATCGCAATGCTCGAAGCGCAAATCGCCCAGCTTGAACAGAAACAAAACGAGCAGGCACAGCAGAAAAGCGAACCGGCGAATCAGATGAGCGACGCCCAGAGCGCCGACGGCATCAATCGCCCGACCGCAACCAATCAGCTAAACGTTTATATCTAAAACGGCGGGTTACTCACACGTTGTTGCGTCAGCAGCATCGCCTGCTGACGCGCTTCCTGCCAGATGGCCTGCGCCGCCGGCGTCAGCGAACGGTTTTTGCGCTTGACCAGCATCAGGCTGCGGTTGATTTCGGGATAGAGTCGACGCACCGTCAGCGCCCTGCCCGCCGGGAGCGGCAGCGCCAGCGCCGGCAAGATACTGATGCCAATGCCCGCATCGACCATGGGAAACAGCGTTGCCGGATGCCCGATATCCTGCACCACCTTAATCTCCACCTGCTGCTGACGCAGCGCTGCGTCAATCAACACGCGACTGCCGGAGGCGTAATCCTGCAGCACCATGTCGCGTCCCGCCAGCATACGCCACTGCGCCTTATCCACCGCGGCGAGCGGATCGTCGCTGCGGCACAGCAGTAAAAAAGGCTCTTGCAGGATCGGCTGGCAGTCGAGATCGCTGTCGCTAAGCGGGCCGATAACAATGCCAAAATCGACTTCGGCATTGCGTACGCTCTGCAAAACCACCTGCTGCATCCGGTCGTGCAGAATAACGTGAATATCTGGATAGCTTTTCTGGCTGGCAGCGAGGCATTGTGGCATCAGATGGGCAGAGATGGTCTGACTGGCGGCGATGCGCACCGTGCCGCTTCGCTGTTCGCCGTAGCTGCGAATATCGAGCAGCGTCGAGTCCATCTCCCCCAGCAGGCCCGCCATGCGCGACGCCAGCTGCCGCCCCGCTTCCGTCAGCATCACCTCGCGCGTGGTGCGATCGAGCAGCCGCACGCCGATAACCGCCTCCAGCTCTTTAATGCTGTGGCTGACGGCCGACTGGCTGAGGCCGATCGCCTGTCCGGCCTGGCTGAATCCGCCGTGGTGGGCGACGGCGACAAAGGTGCGCAGCTGGCGCAGGGTATAATTCATCTAAATCGCTCATAGATTGATGCAATAAATCAATTTTATTTCTAAACCCGCATCGCGCACAATCACAGCATGTAACTTTTAACCGGATTTTAACAATGGGATTTCTGCGACTCGATCCGATGATGATCAAACTGATCATCACGGTGCTGCTGGCCACCTTTCTGCCCGCCAAAGGCATTTTTGTCGATATCTTTGACTATCTGACCACGGCCGCTATCGCCCTGCTCTTTTTTATGCACGGTGCCAAGCTGTCGCGGGAAAAGATCATCGCAGGCAGCAGCCACTGGCGACTGCACCTGTGGATTATGTTCAGCACCTTTGTGCTCTTTCCGATCCTCGGCCTGCTGATCGTCTGGTGGCATCCGGCTAACGTCAGCGCCGAGATCTACACCGGCTTTCTCTATCTCTGCATTTTGCCCGCCACGGTGCAGTCCGCTATCGCCTTTACCTCGATGGCTGGCGGCAACGTTGCGGCGGCGGTATGCAGCGCCTCGGCGTCGAGCCTGCTGGGCGTCTTTATCTCCCCGCTGCTGGTGAACCTGGTAATGGATGTTCACAGCAGTACGCCCACCGACGGTTTTGAGCAGGTCGGCAAGATTATGCTGCAGCTGCTGGTGCCGTTTATCCTGGGTCATCTGTCGCGCCGCTGGATTGCGGGCTGGGTGGAGAGACATCGCAGCCTGATCGGTAAAACCGACCAGACCTCGATTCTGCTGGTGGTTTACTCCGCCTTTAGCGAAGCGGTGGTTAACGGTATCTGGCATCGCGTCGGCATCGATACCCTGCTGTGGATTCTGGCGGGCTGCATCCTGCTGCTGGCACTGGTGCTGGTGATTAACCTCTGCGCTTCGCGCCTGTTCGGCTTTAACCGCGCCGATGAAATCGTGGTGCTGTTCTGCGGCTCGAAAAAGAGCCTGGCGAACGGCGTGCCGATGGCCAATATTCTGTTCCCGGCCAGCGCGGTGGGCATTATCGTGCTGCCGCTGATGATCTTTCATCAGGTGCAGCTTATGGTCTGCTCCTGGATCGCCCAGCGCTATAAAGTCAGCCACGAGAAGAAGCTGGCGCAGCAGGTGAAGCCGACCGTTGTCGAGTCGCAAAAATAACGAAAAGCCCGCCGAAGCGGGCTTTTTTATGCGTTGCGTTTAAGCGGTTTAACCAGCCCTTCCAGGCCTTCGATCTTGATGGCGAGCGTCATCTGCATCAGCTCGCCCAGATGGCCCGAGGGGAACTCCGCTTTGCGCGCGAACCACAGCAGGTAAGGCTCCGGCAGATCGATCAGCAGGCAGCCTTTATATTTGCCGAACGGCATCGCCGTATTGGCGATCTCCACCAGGTGCGCTTTGTCCATATCAGGCATCCAGCCGCCGGATCATTTCGGCTTCGTCGATTACCTCAATGCCCAGCTCCTGCGCTTTGACCAGCTTGGAGCCTGCCGCTTCGCCTGCGATAACCAGATCGGTTTTCTTTGATACGCTGCCGCTGACTTTTGCGCCGAGGGCGGTCAGGCGATCTTTCGCCTCGTCGCGCGTGAGCTGGGTCAGCGAACCGGTCAGCACCACGGTTTTCCCGGCGAACGGGCTGTCGATCTCTTCCGCCTTGACCACGTCGATTTTCGGCCAGTGTACGCCCCTCTCCTCCACCAGCTGGCGAATGATTTCGCGGTTGCTCTCTTCTTCCATAAAGTTGCGTACGTGGGTGGCGACAACGGTGCCGACGTCCTGCACTGCGATCAGCGCCTCCAGATCGGCGTCCATCACTTTTTGCAGCTCGCCAAAGTGGTTTGCCAGGTTAGCAGCGGTCGCCTCGCCCACTTCGCGAATGCCGAGCGCGTAGAGAAAGCGCGCCAGGGTGGTCGACTTCGCTTTCTCCAGTGCGTTCACCACGTTTTGCGCGGACTTCGGTCCCATGCGATCCAGACCGAGCAGCTTCTCCGGCGTCAGCCTGAACAGATCCGCCGGCGTTTTGACATATTCGGTTTCTACCAGCTGGTCGATGATTTTATCGCCCAGGCCGTCGACGTCCATGGCGCGACGCGAGACAAAGTGCTTTAGCGCCTCTTTGCGCTGCGCGCCGCAGATCAGCCCGCCGGTGCAGCGCGTTACGGCTTCCCCTTCGACGCGCTCAACGTCGGAGCCGCACACCGGACAGTGGGCAGGAAACACCACTTCACGCGCATCTGCCGGGCGTTCGGAGAGCACAACGTTAACCACCTGCGGAATAACGTCGCCGGCGCGGCGGATAACCACTTTGTCGCCGATGCGCAGGCCGAGACGCTCGATTTCGTCCGCGTTGTGCAGGGTCGCGTTGCTGACCATGGCGCCCGCTACCAGCACCGGCTCAAGACGCGCTACCGGGGTAACGGCGCCGGTGCGGCCTACCTGAAATTCAACGTCGCGCACAAACGTCATCTGCTCCTGCGCCGGGAACTTAAAGGCGACCGCCCAACGCGGCGCGCGCGCCACAAACCCGAGGCGCTCCTGCAGTTCCTGCGAGTCAACTTTGATTACCACGCCGTCGATATCAAATCCCAGCTCTGGACGCGTCTCCTCAACCTGACGGTAGAAGGCCAGCGCCTCGTCCGCGCTGTGTACCAGCTTAATACGATCGCTGACCGGCAGTCCCCAGGCTTTAAACTGCTGCAGACGCGCATAGTGGCTGCCCGGCAGCTCGCCGCCTTCCAGCAGCCCGAAGCCGTAGCAGAAAAAA
The DNA here is from genome assembly GCF_022346785.1 of Pantoea sp. ACRSC. Classification (NCBI taxonomy): domain Bacteria; kingdom Pseudomonadati; phylum Pseudomonadota; class Gammaproteobacteria; order Enterobacterales; family Erwiniaceae; genus Pantoea; species Pantoea sp. ACRSC. The sequence goes on along the minus strand of NZ_JAKRNN010000011.1, from coordinate 150,162 downwards.
GTAAGCGGACGCTTCGCGGTGATGCGCGGATCGAGCTGGCGCAGCGAGCCGGCGGCGGCGTTGCGCGGGTTGGCGAAGATCTTGCCGTCGGTGCGGCGCGCTTCGGCGTTCAGCTTCTCAAAGCCGCGCTGCGTCATAAAGACTTCGCCGCGCACTTCCAGCCGCGCGGGAACATCGTCACCCTTCAGGCGCAGCGGGATGGCGCCGATGGTGCGGACGTTGGCGGTGATATTTTCGCCTGTGGTGCCGTCGCCGCGGGTGGCGGCACGCGTCAGCAGGCCGTTTTCATAAAGCAGGCTCACCGCCAGGCCATCCAGCTTGAGTTCGCAGCAGTAGGCGATATCGTCGCTGTTTTTCAGCCGATCCTGCACGCGCTTGTTAAAGGCGAGGAAACCGGCTTCGTCGAAGGTATTGTCCAGCGAGAGCATCGGCACCTCATGGCGCACCTGCTCGAATACCGTCAGCGGCGCGGCGCCGACGCGCTGGGTCGGCGAGTCAGGCGTGATAAGTTCGGGATGCTGCTCTTCCAGCGCGCGCAGCTCGCGCATCAGGCGGTCATATTCGGCGTCCGGTATTTCGGGCGCGTCCATGACGTGGTAAAGGTACTCATGATGGCGCAGCGTGGTGCGCAGTTCGGTGATCTGGTCCTGAACGGATTTCATATTGCCCCATCAGATAAAAAACCCCCGACAGGCGGGGGTTTGGTGAATCAGGATTAACGGTTTGCCCTATTCTCGGGATTCAATAACTTCGCGTATGCGGTTCTTGTAGGTTTCCAGCTTCTGCGGCGTCATCATGCGACGCTCGTCGTCGAGCACCACGCCGCCGACGTCATCGGCGATACGCTGCGCAGACTGCAGCATCAGCTTAAAGTTTTGGTTCGCGTCGCCGTAGGAAGGCACCATCATAAAGATTGAGATGCCAGGCGTGGAGAAGTCAGACATCTCATCCGGATTGAACGAGCCAGGCTTCACCATATTCGCCAGGCTGAAAAGCACCGGTCCGCTGCCCGCCGGGCTGAGATGGCGATGGAAAATATTCATTTCGCCAAACTGGAAGCCCGCCTGCAGAATGCCCTGCAGCAGCGCTTCCCCGTTCAGCGTACCGCCAGTATGGGCGGCGACGTGCAGCACCAGCACCGTCTCTTTCGGCTTGCCTGGCGCTTTAGGCGCTTCCTGGCGAACCGGCTCAACCTGCTGCTCCGCCGGATGGCGTACAGGCTGCTGCGGCTGCGGCTGCGGCTCTGCCTGGAACTGCGGCTCGGGCTGCGCGGCTTCCAGCGGATCTAAATCGAGCAGCGGATCGGCCTGAATCGGCTGCGCTGGCGCAAAACGCGGCGCAGGTTCCTGCGGCGCTGGCGCCTGAACAGGCTGAGGTTGCGGACGCGGCGGCTGAGGACGCGACTGCTGCGGCGTCAGCAGCGGATCGTCTTCCTGCTGAGGCTGCGGGCGCGCGGCGGGCTGACGCGGCTTCTCCGGCGTTGCGCTGAAGAGCGGCGCATCATCCTGCTGCTCGTCGCGGAAATTGTCGATGCGCGGCTCCTGATGCGGCCGCTCATGGCGCACACGCACCTCGCCGACGCTCTCTTCATCGTCGGTCAGGCTGTCTTCATCGTCGCGCTGGTCGCGCTGTTTGAGCCGTTTGTGCGGGCGATCGCGAAACACGGACGAGCGCTCTTTACGGCTGGTCCACAGCCCGTGAAGAAGGAGCGCTATAATGGCGATCGCGCCAACAACGATTAATATCAGACGCAAATCCTGCATCATTGTATTCTCTGTTGTTCCAATACCTTGCCACCGCGGCAAACTTTATCCTCTAACTGTATTTGCCCAGCTAAACAAGTGCAAGCTCGTGCAGTATTTTCTGACAAATAAGATAGTCACCCCACGGTTTTTTGCTGTTTTTTCACACAATCGCCTCATAGTCAGGAGAAAAAGCCAGGTTATCATGGTCTCGCCTGATTATTTCCTGGAGAGTTGCCTGTATGGCCCACGAGAACACTGTCTCAAGTTTCAACGGCGTGCACTATTTTAGCGAAGGCTGGAGACTGATCCGTCTGCCAGGCATTCGGCGCTTTGTCATTATTCCGCTGCTGGTCAATATCCTGCTGCTGGGCGGTGCATTCGCCTGGCTGTTCACCCAGTTGGGCAGCTGGATCCCGCAGCTGATGGCGCATATTCCCGACTGGCTGCAGTGGCTAAGCTACCTGCTCTGGCCGCTGTCGGTCGTCTCCATTGTGCTGGTGTTTAGCTACTTCTTTTCTACTATTGCCAACTGGATCGCCGCGCCCTTTTGCGGCCTGCTGGCGGAGCAGCTGGAAGGTCGCCTGACGGGCAAGCCGCTGCCGGACAGCGGCTGGATGGCGATGCTGAAGGATGTGCCGCGCATTATGAAGCGCGAGCTGCAAAAGCTCGGCTACTATCTGCCGCGCGCACTCGGCCTGCTGCTGCTCTACTTTATTCCCGGCTTTGGCCAGACGGTGGCACCGGTGCTCTGGTTCCTGTTCAGCGCGTGGATGCTCTCGGTGCAGTATTGCGACTATCCGTTCGATAACCATAAAGTCAGCTTTCAGCAGATGCGCAGCGCCCTGCGCCAGCATAAAAGCGCCAATATGCAGTTCGGCGCGCTGGTCAGCCTGTTCACCATGATCCCTATTCTCAACCTGGCGATTATGCCGGTTGCAGTCTGCGGCGCGACGGCCATGTGGGTCGATCGCTATCGCGCGCAGCTGGCCCGTGCTGAGCTACGCTAGTACTTATCAGAGCGCCTTATGCATTTTTTAGCGAGGCTTATTGCGTGGGGACATATAGATATGCGTTTTCTTTCCTTCCGCGCGTAGACAGAAAGGGTATGCTCATTGGGTTCCCAATAATTCATACAGTTAAGGACAGGCTATGAGTAAGATCTATGAAGATAACTCGTTGACCATTGGTCATACGCCCCTGGTTCGACTGAACCGCATCGGTAACGGCCGCATTCTGGCGAAGGTAGAATCCCGTAACCCCAGCTTCAGCGTTAAATGCCGTATCGGTGCCAATATGATTTGGGACGCAGAGAAACGCGGCATTTTGAAACCGGGCATTGAGCTGGTCGAGCCGACCAGCGGCAATACCGGTATTGCGCTGGCCTACGTCGCCGCCGCGCGCGGCTACAAGCTGACGCTGACCATGCCAGAAACCATGTCCGTCGAGCGCCGCAAGCTGCTGAAAGCGCTGGGCGCCAATCTGGTCTTGACCGAAGGGCCGAAAGGCATGAAAGGCGCTATCGCGAAGGCGGAAGAGATCGTCGCCAGCAATCCCGATAAATATGTGCTGCTGCAGCAGTTCAGCAACCCGGCGAACCCGGAGATCCATGAAAAGACCACCGGCCCGGAAATCTGGGAAGATACCGACGGCGCGGTTGATGTGTTTATCGCGGGCGTCGGCACTGGCGGTACGCTCACCGGCGTTTCTCGCTATATCAAGAACACCAAAGGCAAGAAAGATCTGATTACCGTGGCAGTGGAGCCGACCGACTCCCCGGTTATCGCTCAGGCGATCGCGGGCGAAGAGATCAAACCTGGCCCGCATAAGATCCAGGGCATCGGCGCTGGCTTTATTCCTGGCAACCTCGATCTCAATCTGGTGGATCGCGTCGTGGCGATCACCAACGAAGAGGCGATCAGCACGGCGCGTCAGCTAATGGAAGAGGAAGGCATCCTCGCCGGTATCTCTTCCGGCGCAGCGGTCGCGGCGGCGCTGAAGCTGCAGGAAGATGAGGCGTTCGCCAATAAGAACATCGTGGTTATTCTCCCCTCCTCCGGCGAGCGCTATTTAAGTACCGCGCTGTTTGCCGATCTTTTCACCGAGAAAGAGCTGCAGCAGTAACGCCAGATTCCGAAAACGTCGAAAAAAGCACCCAAATGGGTGCTTTTTTGTGGTGCAGATCCCACTTTCGCCACCGGCCAGATTGATTTCAGTGACTCAGCTCTGGTATTTAAGCTGCCAATTATTTCGGTGCCTGAAATTAATCAGCCTTTGAAGTGGATCAAGCTGAATCGATTTACGCATTTGGCGATACGGCGAATCACGGCATAATTAGCAGCTGAAGCGCTCGACAGGGATTTTGACCCTTCAACTGGAATGACGCACTCATTCAAGCGCATTTAATGGTCAGCGTAACGCTATACCCGCGCACCTACACAGGCTAAAGTTACGGCTCCAGGCTAGACTTTAAGTCCATAACACCAAACCTGATAACGTTGGGGAAACAGAATGTTCCAGCAAGAAGTTACTATCACCGCGCCTAATGGTCTTCACACTCGTCCTGCTGCGCAGTTCGTTAAAGAAGCGAAAGCCTTCCAGTCAGAAATCACCGTTACCTCTAACGGTAAATCCGCCAGCGCCAAGAGCCTGTTCAAACTGCAGACGCTGGGCCTGACTCAGGGCACGGTTGTGACGCTCTCCGCAGAAGGTGAAGATGAGCAGCAGGCCGTGGAGCATCTGGTTAAACTGATGGCTGAACTGGAGTAATTCAGTCAGCTTTTGCTGTATACCGACTCCTTTGCTCCATTGAGTGCAAACATCTTGATCGCGGACAACTTGTCCGCGTTATCACATCCGTAGAGTACAGCTCCCGCGACAATGGCAACGCATTGGGTCTAAGAGCCATCGTGATTAAAAGGTAGGGTTATGATTTCAGGCATTTTAGCATCACCAGGTATCGCTTTCGGCAAAGCTCTGCTGTTGATTGAGGATGAGATCGTCATCAACCGCAAGAAAATTTCTGATGACCAGGTCGAGCAGGAAGTAAAACGCTTCCTCGACGGCCGTGCTCAGGCTGCGCAGCAGCTGGAAGCGATCAGAGTGAAAGCGGGTGAGACGTTTGGTGAAGAGAAAGCAGCTATCTTCGAAGGCCACATTATGTTGCTGGAAGATGAAGAGCTGGAGCAGGAAATCATCGACCTGATCAAGAAAGATCACGCTTCGGCCGACGCTGCTGCCTACTCCGTGATTGACGGTCAGGCGAAAGCGCTCGAAGAGCTGGACGACGAATACCTCAAAGAACGCGCCGCTGACGTTCGCGATATCGGTAAACGTCTGCTGCAAAACATTCTCGGTCTGCATATCGTCGACCTGAGCGCTATCCAGGAAGAGTCGATTCTGGTAGCCAAAGATTTAACGCCGTCGGAAACCGCACAGCTGAACCTGAAAAAGGTGCTGGGCTTTATCACCGACCTCGGCGGCCGCACCTCGCACACCTCGATTATGGCGCGCTCGCTGGAGCTGCCGGCGATTGTCGGTACCGGCAACGTCACCGCCACGGTCAAAAACGGCGATTTCCTGATTCTGGACGGCGTGAACAACAAAGTTTACGTTAATCCGTCAGAGAGCGAGCTGGAAGAGCTGAAAGCGGTGCAGACTCAGTATCTGAGCGAAAAACATGAGCTGGCCAAGCTGAAAGATCTGCCGGCGATTACCCTGGACGGACATCAGGTTGAAGTATGCGCCAACATCGGCACCGTGCGCGACGTCGCAGGCGCTGAGCGCAACGGCGCAGAAGGCGTCGGCCTCTACCGCACCGAGTTCCTGTTTATGGATCGCGACGCGCTGCCGACCGAAGAAGAGCAGTTCCAGGCCTACAAAGCCGTAGCTGAAGCTGTCGGCTCGCAGGCGGTAATCGTGCGTACTATGGATATCGGCGGCGACAAAGATCTGCCTTATATGAACCTGCCGAAGGAAGAGAACCCGTTCCTCGGCTGGCGCGCAATCCGTATCGCTATGGATCGCAAAGAGATCCTGCATGCTCAGCTGCGCGCTATTTTACGCGCCTCCGCCTTCGGCAAGCTGCGCATTATGTTCCCGATGATCATCTCTGTTGAAGAGGTGCGCATCCTGAAAGCCGAACTGGAAACCCTGAAAGCGCAGCTGCGCGAAGAAGGTAAAGCGTTCGACGAAACCATTGAAGTCGGCATTATGGTGGAAACCCCGGCTTCAGCGGTGATTGCGCGTCACCTGGCTAAAGAAGTCGACTTCTTCAGTATTGGGACAAACGACCTGACGCAGTATACTCTGGCGGTCGATCGTGGTAATGATTTGATTTCCCACCTGTATAACCCGATGACCCCGTCGGTGCTGAATTTGATCAAGCAGGTGATCGATGCTTCTCATGCCGAAGGTAAATGGACCGGCATGTGCGGTGAGCTGGCCGGTGATGAACGTGCTACACTACTGTTACTGGGTATGGGGCTGGACGAATTCAGCATGAGTGCCATTTCAATCCCAGGCATTAAGAAAATTATTCGCAATACTAATTTCGAAGATGCGAAGGCTCTGGCGGAGCAGGCTCTGGCTCAACCTACAGCGGAAGACCTGATGAACCTGGTTAACAAGTTCATCAAAGAGAAAACACTCTGCTGATCCACGAGACGCTGGCCCAACAATACTGTTTAGGAGAAGAATATGGGTTTTCTTGACAAGCTTTTTGGCAATAAATCAGAAAGCACATCTGGGACGATTGATATTGTTGCGCCTCTGTCAGGCGAAATCGTAAACATTGAAGACGTACCGGATGTGGTGTTTGCCGAGAAGATCGTCGGCGACGGTATCGCCATCAAGCCAACCGGCAACAAAATGGTTGCGCCGGTCGATGGCACCATCGGCAAGATTTTCGAAACCAACCACGCGTTTTCAATCGAGTCTGACAACGGCATTGAGTTGTTTGTGCACTTCGGTATCGACACCGTCGAGCTGAAAGGCGAAGGCTTCAAGCGCATCGCGGAAGAAGGCCAGAAGGTCAAGAAAGGCGATGTTGTGATCGAGTTTGATTTGCCGCTGCTGGAAGAGAAAGCGAAATCTACGCTGACGCCTGTTGTGATCTCCAACATGGACGAGATCAAAGAGCTGGTTAAGCTCTCTGGTCAGGTTACCGTTGGCGAGACGCCGGTGATCCGCATCAAGAAGTAACAGATTCAGCTAAGAAAAACGGCACCCACTGGGTGCCGTTTTTGTTTCTGTTCTCTGGCGCACAGCGTCAGGCCTTATCCTGCGCCTGCCAGCGCGGCAGACGAATGGTCAGCTCCAGCCCCCCCTCAGGGCGGTTCACCGCCTGCACCTCGCCGTGATGCGCCAGCACCACCTTGCGTACGATAGCCAGCCCCAGACCATAGCCTTTGCCCAGCAGCGGCGAGTTAACCCGCACAAAGGGATCGAAGATGCTGGAGAGCTTCTCCTCATCGACCCCAGGCCCCTGATCGCGTACGCGAATCGCCAGCCACTGCTGCTCCGCCTGAAGCCTGACCTGAATATGCTGACCGGGCAGCGAGAAACGCAGCGCGTTGCGCAGCACATTCTCAATGCCGCGGCGGATCAGCTCGGCGTTGCCGCGCACGGTGTAATCAGCGTTTTCATCAACCAGGAAATCGACCTGCACGCCGGGAATTTGCGCCTCGTAGCGTACGTCGGTTACCACCGCATGTACCAGACCGGTCAGATCGAAATACTGCTCGTCGGGCATGCACTCATGCTCGGCGCGCGACAGCGTCAGCAGCTCGCCAATCATCTTATCCAGCCGCCGCGCCTCTTCGTCGATGCGATCCAGAGAGGCGCTTACGCTGGCCGGCGTCTGACGCGCCAGGCCGGTGGCCAGCTGCAGGCGTGCCAGCGGCGAACGCAGTTCATGGGAAATATCATGCAGCAGCTCCTCACGCGCGCGCACCAGGGTATCGAGCCGCTCAACCATGGCGTCAAACGCCTCCGCTACGTTGGAAAGCTCATCATGGCGCTTACGCATCATGGGATAGAGCCGCACGCTGAGATCGCCGTTAGAGACGCGAGAAAAGCCCTCGCGCAACTGACGCATCGGCCGCGTCAGGTTCCACGCCAGCAGCAGACTAAACAACAGCCCGACCGTCCCGGCGAAAATAAACATCGGCTCAGGAATATTAAGAATGCGGCGCGGCCCGTCCATGCCCATCGAACTGTCTTCGCGCAGCCCTTTGACGTTATAGCGCAGCTCATACTCTTTTCCGTCCGCGCCTTTTACCCAGCGTACGATCACATCAGGGAATTTGCCCTGAAACGGCGGGCTAAAGGTTGCCGGCAGCGTTTCAGAATGGGCCGGGCGCGCATGCTGGATCACCGAAAAGAACTGACGATCGTTAGGCTCCCAGTCCGCCATCATATCGTTCAGCGAGCCAGGCCCGCCCCGCTCCAGCACCGATACGGCGGAGGCCATCTGCAGATTAACGATGCGGCGCGTGGCAATAATCTCCGGCGGCTCGTGGCGATTGCCGGCGATGCTGAAGCCGAGCCAGAGCAGCTGGCTGATAATAACGAACACGATCCAGAAGCCGATTAAAATCTTCCAGAACATGCGCCCACGGTAGTTCTGCTTCATCGAATGCGGTAACCGATGCTGCGCACCGTTTCGATATTCACGCTGTCGGCCGTAAGCGCCGCCAGCTTCTGACGGATGTTGCTGATATGCACGTCAACGCTGCGATCGTAGGCTTCACGCGGACGGCCGAGCCCTTTCTCCGACAGCTCATCTTTCGACACCACGCGGTCCGGCGCGCGCATCAGCAGATCCAGCAGGTTAAATTCCGAGGCGGTAAGATCGAAGATTTTACCCTGCCATTCAGTAATGCGCGTGGCGGGATTGAGGGTGAGTTCGCCCCAGCGCAGCAGCTCTTTTTTATCCGGCTGCGGCGTCTGCTCCTCAAAGCGGCGCAGCACGGCGCGAAGCCGCGCAACCAGCTCGCGCGGATAGCAGGGTTTGGGCATATAGTCGTCCGCGCCCATCTCCAGTCCAATAACGCGATCGATATTGTCCCCTTTGGCGGTCAGCATGATTACCGGCAGGCGACTGTTCTGTCGCACCTGCCGCAGCACATCGATGCCGCTCATATCGGGCAGCATAATATCGAGGATCATCGCGGTGTAGCGGCCGGAGAGCGCGCCTTCGATCCCGGCGCTGCCGGTGAGCACCAGCTGGGTTTCAAAGCCTTCAGCAATAAGGTACTGGCTGAGCATGGTGCCCAGCTCCGCATCGTCATCAACTAATAAAATTTTCATAGGGGTCTCTCGCCTGAATTGCCGCTATTTTCTCCTGAGCAGGCGTCGGACGCAGCCGGTTTTACGCGTTCCTTACAGATCAGGCGTCAGACGATGCTCAGGATGACTATAGACAAAAACGGCCCGGCAGCAGCGGTCAGCTGCATCCGGGCCGTTTAAGAGAGAGATTAGCGATAGACGCCAGTCGAAAGGTAGCGGTCGCCGCGATCGCAGACAATAGCGACGATAATGCTGCCGGGACGCGCCTGAGCGATACGCAGCGCGCCCGCCACGGCGCCGCCCGAGCTGACGCCGCAGAAGATGCCTTCACGGCGCGCCAGCGCCCGCATCGTCTCTTCCGCCTCGGACTGCCCCATATCTATTACCTCGTCCACCAGCTCGGGCCGATAGATGCCCGGCAGATAGGCCTGCGGCCAGCGGCGGATGCCGGGTATGGCGCTGCCCTCTTTCGGCTGCAGGCCAACAATGGCGACGCTGTCGCTTTGCTCTTTCAGGTAGCGGCCAACGCCGGTAATGGTGCCGGTGGTGCCCATGCTGGAGACGAAGTGGGTCAGGCGGCCGGCGCTCTGCTGCCAGATTTCCGGGCCGGTGGTCTGGTAGTGGCCAAGCGGATTGTCGGGATTATTAAACTGGTCGAGCACATGCCCTTCGCCGCGCGCCATCATCGCCAGCGCCATATCGCGCGCCCCCTCCATGCCCTGCTCGCGGCTTACCAGCACCAGTTCGGCGCCGTAGGCGCGCATCGCGTCCTGCCGCTCCTGGCTCATATTCTCAGGCATCAGCAAGCGCAGCGCGTAGCCCTTCATCGCGGCGATCATCGCCAGCGCGATACCGGTATTGCCGCTGGTGGCCTCAATCAGGCGGTCGCCAGGGGCGATATCACCTCGCCGCTCCGCCTGATTGATCATCGACCAGGCCGCGCGATCCTTAACGGATCCAGCGGGATTATTGCCTTCCAGCTTGAGCCAGATTTCGCTGCCGTTGGCGGGCGTCAGGCGCTGGAGTTTGATCAGCGGCGTATTGCCGATGGTATTTTGCAGAGTGGTCAAGGTGCGTTTCCCGGCGAAGCTAAGCGAACAAAAAAAGGGCGGGATAATTCCCGCCCGCTGTCGCGTGAGAAAATATCAGGCGCTCTCGGCAAAGGCAACAGCGCGCAGCGGCGTTGCCCCCTGATAGAGGCGCGCCTGCTGCAGGCCGACGAACAGCCGTTCGCCGCGCACCGGCGCGCTTCTTTCGCCGTCAAACACCAGCGAAAACGGCTCGCTCTGCCAGCCGGTCGGCTGAACCACCAGCTGCCAGAAGTGGCCGCGCGGGCTCACCTCAAGGATCTGGACCGGCAGCGGCGTCTCCAGGCTGCTCTGACGGGAGACGTCAATTTCCCACGGGCGCAGGAAAAGTTCGACCGCGCCCTGATGGGCCGGGGTGTAGCCCAGCGGCCAGTGGTGCGCGCCAACGTGGAACTGCGAGCCGTGGACTTCGCCGTCGAAGCGGTTCACTTCGCCGAGGAACTCCAGCACAAAGCGGGTGGCGGGATCGCGCCACACCTCATCCGGCGTGCCTACCTGCTCGATATTGCCCTGGCTCATCACCACCACGCGGTCGGCCACTTCCATCGCCTCTTCCTGATCGTGGGTGACGAAGACGCTGGTGAACTTCAGCTCTTCATGCAGCTGACGCAGCCAGCGGCGCAGCTCTTTACGCACCTGCGCGTCCAGCGCGCCGAAAGGTTCGTCAAGCAGCAGGATCTGCGGTTCAACCGCCAGCGCACGCGCCAGCGCCACGCGCTGCTTCTGGCCGCCCGACAGCTGCGCCGGGAAGCGGTTCGCCAGATGCGCCAGCTGCACCATCTCCAGCAGGCGGGTGACGCGCTGTTTAATCTCTGCGGAAGAAGGACGTTCACGGCGCGGCAGCACCGTCAGGCCGAAGGCGATATTGTCAAACACCGTCATATGGCGGAACAGCGCATAGTGCTGAAACACGAAGCCGACCTGGCGGTCGCGGGCGTGCAGCGCGCTGACGTCTTTATTGTGAAAGCGGATCTGCCCGCTGTTCTGGTGCTCCAGCCCGGCGATAATACGCAACAGCGTGGTTTTCCCGGAGCCGGACGGGCCCAGCAGCGCCACCATCTGGCCAGAAGGAATATCCAGAGAGATATCGTTCAACACCGGGGTGCGGCCGAAAGATTTGTTGATCTGTTTAATCTCAATGCTCATGATTTTCCTCCTGTTGCAGGCGATGCTGCTGTTGTTCTAAACGCCACTGCAGCATGCTTTTCAGAAACAGCGTCACAATTGCCATCAGCGTCAGCAGCGCGGCGGCGGTAAAAGCGCCCACCACGTTGTAATCCTGATGCAGTAATTCAATTTGCAGCGGCAGCGTATAGGTTTCGCCGCGAATCGATCCCGACACCACCGAGACCGCGCCGAACTCGCCCAGGGTGCGCGCGTTGGTCAGCACCACGCCGTAGAGCATCGCCCAGCGAATGTTCGGCAGCGTTACGCGGCGGAACATCTGCCAGCCGGAGGCGCCGAGCAGGATCGCCGCCTCATCTTCCTGGCTGCCCTGGCTCAGCATCACCGGCACCAGCTCGCGCACCACAAAAGGACAGGTTACGAACACGGTGGCCAGCACCATGCCGGGCCAGGCGAACATCACCTGAATGTTATGCGCGTCGAGCCAGCTGCCTGCCGGGCCGTTGACGCCCCAGAACAGCAGATACATCAGCCCTGCCACCACCGGCGACACGGCGAACGGGATATCAAACAGCGTCAGCAGCAGCTGGCGGCCGGGAAAGTTAAAGCGCGTAACCAGCCAGGCGAGCAGCGTACCGAACACCAGATTGACCGGCACGGTAATCAGCGCCACCAGCACCGTCAGCCAGATGGCGTGCAGCATGTCGCTGTCGCCGAGGTTCTGGAAGGCGACGCCCAGTCCCATCTTCAGGGCTTCGTAGAAGATAGAGATCATCGGCACCACCAGCAGCAGCAGCGATACCAGCACGCCGATGCCGATCAGTAGCCATTTGCTCCAGTTAAACGGCTGGCGGTCGGTGGCGTTGATGTGCGAAATATGCGCCATTAGTGACCTCCCAGTCGGCGGCCGAAGCGGCTCTGCAGGGTGTTAATGGCAAACAGCAGCACCAGCGACGCGGCCAGAATCACCGAGGCGATAGCGCTGGCGGCCGGATAGTCGAACTCCTGCAAACGCACGAAAATCATTAGCGAGGTGACCTCGGTTTTCCAGGCGATATTACCGGCGATAAAAATCACCGCGCCGAACTCGCCGATGCTGCGGGTAAAGGAGAGCGCGGTGCCCGCCAGCAGCGCAGGCGCCACTTCCGGCAGCACCACGCGGCGGAAGCTCTGCCAGGGAGTCGCACCCAGCGTCTGCGCCGCCTCTTCATATTCCGGCCCCAGCTCTTCCAGCACCGGCTGAACGGTGCGCACCACGAAGGGAATGCTGGTAAAGGCCATGGCGACGGCGATGCCGAGCCAGGTATAGGAAACTTTGATGCCGAAGGCGTTATAGATCCACTCGCCGTACCAGCCGTTCACCGAGAAGAGACCGGCCAGCGTCAGGCCCGCCACCGCCGTAGGCAGCGCGAACGGCAGATCCACCAGGCCATCCAGCAGCGTGCGGCCGGGAAAGCGATAGCGCGTCAGGATCCACGCCATAATCATGCCGAACACCGCGTTAAACAGCGACGCGACGCCCGCCGATAGCAGCGTCACTTTATAGGCCGCTACAAGCTGCGGATTGCTGATCACTTCCCAGTACTGCGCCAGCGTCATCTTCGACAGCTGCATCAGCAGCGCGCTGATCGGCAGCAGGAGAATTAAACAGGTAAACAGCAGGCTGGTGCCGAGGCTAAGACCAAATCCTGGCAGGACGCGCTTCTGAGTTAAGGCAAACATTATCCACGCCCCGCTGATAACAGTTGATCCAGCTCGCCACCGCTGGCGAAGTGGGTTTTCATCGCCTTATCCCAGCCGCCAAACTGATCTTCTACGCGAAACAGCTGCGTCTGCGGGAAGCGATCCTGATGCTCGCCCATCAGCTGCGGGTTGTTCACGCGGTAGTAGAAATCAGTGACGATTTGCTGCGCCTGGGGCGAGTAGAGGTAGTTGAGATAGGCTTTCGCCGCGTCGGCGGTGTGATTATGCTCGACGTTTTTATCGACCCAGGCCACCGGAAACTCAGCGAGAATATCCGTTTTCGGCACCACGACTTCATACTCATCTTTGCCGTACTGGTTACGGATATTGTTAACCTCAGATTCAAAGCTGATCAGCACGTCGCCGAGGCCGCGTTCGGCGAAGGTCGTGGTCGCGCCGCGTCCGCCGGTGTCGAACACCTCGACGTTCTTCAGAAACTGCGCCATAAAGGCGCGGGTTTTCGCTTCGTCTCCGCCGTTGGCTTTGCTGGTCGCGCCCCAGGCCGCCAGCCAGGTATAGCGGCCGTTGCCGGAGGTTTTTGGATTCGGGAAGACCAGCTTCACGCCGTCGCGGCCCAGATCGGCCCAGTCGTGAATCTGCTTCGGATTGCCCTTGCGCACCAGAAACGCCATGGTGGAGTAAAAGGGGGAGCTGTTGTTCGGCAGGCGGCTTTGCCAGTCGGCCGCGACCAGATTGCCTTTATCGTGCAGCACCTGCACGTCGGTAACCTGGTTATAGGTGACGACGTCAGCGCGCAGCCCCTGCAGGATCGCCAGCGCCTGTTTCGACGAACCGGCGTGTGACATTTTAATGGTGAGTTTGTCATCGGGATGGCTGGCATCCCACTCTTTCTGGAACGGTGCATTCAGGGCGACAAACAGCTCGCGCGCAACGTCATACGAGCTATTAAGCAGTTCGGTGGCACCGGCCGCGCCCGCAAGGCTAAGCGACAAGGCGATACCGCCAACGATATTTTTCATCGTTCTTTTGGTCATTGGGCACCCTGAGAAAACAAGAGATCCGGCTTATGCCAGCCGTTCGCCCAGTGTATTTATAACCCCATGAAAAGCAGTAGCGGTTTTATATATCGTTTGATGATTTCAAAGTCGAAAATGGCATAAGCGGGCGCAAGAGTTTATGCGTCAGGCGGGAAAGCGCTGACGCTCAGGACGTTAGCGCTGCCAGATAATTTTGCTCAACTTCCAGCTTTTCAGCACGTCGTCTGACGGCATCAAACCGTCCGGGCCGTGCCAGTCGCCGCTGTATACGTAGGAGAGATGCTGGCTGCCCGGCGCGCGGCACTCTACGTCGTGATTGCCAGCGCCGCCCGCCAGCCTGCAGTTGTTAAAGGCCTTACTGAAACGGTCGCTAAAGGCGTCGCCGATTTTAGCGCCGTCCTGCGCGCTGATATCGCTGTCGGTTACCTCAATACGCTCTACGCTGCTGCCGCCGCTGATCTGGAGTTTCACCTGTCCGTCGTCGAGCGCCTGCCAGAAAGCGATAACGTCGCCGTTCTCGCTGCGCATGCCCTGACGCAGCTTGTAGTTGCCTTTCAGGCCGTCGCTGATGGCGCTTTCGCTCATCGCGGTGGCGCTGCCGACGCCGCCGACGCCCTGCTCGGTGGCGGTCAGCGATGAACCAAACCAGTTCCACGGCAGCGCCGACGACCAGTGATAGCTCAGCGGGTTGTACCAGCTTACGTCGGATGCGGAGGCGGAACCCGACCCTGAACTGGCGCAGCCGCTAAGCAGCGCGGCGGCCGCCAGCAGCGAAATAGGTAAAACTTTCATGAAAACTCCTGTTAACACTGTGCCAAACGGCAGAACTCATTGGAGTCGCCAGCGGCAAAAAAGTTTATTCCGCCAGCTGATGTTCCGGCAGAAAGCAGTCGCGCAGCCGGACGTTGACCAGCAGCCACAGCAGCGCCAGGCCGTCGAACAGCGTCAGCAGCAGCGGCCAGGGCGACGCGAGTAGATCGCCAGACGCAAACGTCGCCCCCTGCCACGCCAGATTTACCGCCAGCGACAGCGCCAGCACCCAGCGCCACGCCTGCCAGAGCCGCGGCCAGCGCGCGCGATAGCCGGTCAGCAGCAGGCCGATCAGCGCGGGCGCGCCGAGCGCCAGCCCGAGCCAGAACGCCTGGCGATCGGGATAGAACAGCCCCAGCAGATCGCTGCCCTGCTGGCGCGACGCGCCCGCCATCACCAGCAGGATCCAGGTGCGCGCCAGCAGCAGCAGGGTCAGCCAAAAAAGAAACGGCAGCCGAAGCTGCCCTTTCCCGTCATATTCATCCGGCAGATACTTCACCGCATCAATACTCCCGATCTTCAATCAGGCGTTTGCCAAGCAGCACCGAATCCACCGGTTCGTAATCCAGCTTTTCGTAGAACGCCACCACCTGATCGTTCTCTTCGCGCACCATCAGGTTGATTTTGGGACAGCCGCGCGCGATCAGCTTTTTCTCCAGCCGGTTCATCAGCGCGTTGGCGAAGCCGCGGCCCTGATAGTCGGGATGCACCGCCAGATAGTAGGCGGAGCCGCGGTGGCCGTCATAGCCGCCCATTAGCGTACCGACCACTTCGCCGCCCACTTCCGCAACCAAAAAGAGGTCCGCGTCGTGGTTCATCTTGCGTTCGATATCCAGCTCTGGATCGTTCCACGGACGTAACAAATCGCAACGCTCCCAGAGCGTAATGACCTCTTCAAAATCTTCCTGGCGGAAGGCGCGGATTTCCATCTTCTTTACCTTGCAAATAAGCACAATTTGCTGATTATCACGCATTCGGCGCCGCGTGCAACCCCGGCTAGCGCAGCGCGGAACAAAAACCGGCAATTTTTCTGTTAGCAACCTGACATACAAAGTAATGGGCTGAAAGGGTTCCGCCCTCGCCGCGAGCAAACTGTTACGATATAACACTGTGCACATCATCCGCTAATGGACCAGCCTATGCCCACACTTTCTCTGCTCAAGCGCCTTACCAATCGCCGTCAGCTGCTGCTCTCCGGCCTGGCGCTGGCCGTATTCTCTCCACGCGCGATTCAGGCGAAAGAGGAGAACGCCCCGCTGCGCGTCAGCCCGCGCCATGCGCAGCCTGCGCCGCCGCAGAAAAACGGCAAACGCATCGTGATGATCGATCCCGGTCACGGTGGTATCGACTCCGGCGCCGTCGGCAGTGAAGGCTCGGAAGAGAAACATATCGTGCTGGCGATTGCCAACCGGGTGCGCGAGCTGCTGCAGGCGCATCCGCGCATTGAGGTGCGGCTGACGCGCGACAGCGACCACTTTATTCCGCTCTACCAGCGGGTCGAGATCGCCCACCAGCACGGCGCGAACCTGTTTATGTCGATTCACGCCGACGGCTTTACCAGCCCCGAGGCCAGCGGCGCTTCGGTGTTCGCCCTCTCCAACCGCGGCGCCAGCAGCGCCATGGCGCGCTATCTCTCCGATAAAGAGAACGCGGCAGATAAAGTGGGCGGCGCGAAAGTCGAGGAGCAGGATCACTATCTGAACCAGATTCTGTTCGACCTGGTGCAGACCGACACCATCCGCAACAGCCTGACGCTGGGCAAACATGTGCTGGATCAGATCCGCCCGGTGCATCGTCTGCACAGCGAACACACCGAGCAGGCGGCCTTCGCCGTGCTGAAATCGCCGTCGATTCCGTCAGTGCTGGTAGAGACCTCCTTTATTACCAATCCGCGCGAAGAGCAGCTGCTCGGTACCGACGCTTTCCGCCGCAAAATCGCCACGGCGATCGCCGATGGCATTACCCGCTACTTTGATGAGTACGATCGCCGCAATGGTCAGGTATAATTGCGCCACTTTTTTGTAATGAGTCCAGTGCCATGCCCGATATTTCCCGCGTTAAAGCCTTTCTGCTGAACCTGCAGGAGACAATCTGTAATCAACTGGCGGCAGCTGACGGCGGCGCGCAGTTTATTGAAGACAGCTGGCAGCGTCCGGGCGGCGGCGGCGGACGCAGCCGCGTGCTGCGCGACGGTGCGGTGTTTGAGCAGGCAGGGGTTAACTTTTCCCACGTACACGGCGATCAAATGCCCGCCTCGGCGACGGCGCACCGTCCAGAGCTGGCGGGCCGCAGCTTTGAGGCGATGGGCGTCTCGCTGGTGATCCATCCGCACAGCCCCTACGTGCCGACCAGCCACGCCAACGTACGCTTTTTTATCGCCGAAAAGCCGGGTGCCGATCCGGTGTGGTGGTTCGGCGGCGGTTTCGACCTGACGCCCTACTACGGCTTCGAGGAGGATGCGGTACACTGGCATCAGACCGCCTTCGACCTCTGTCAGCCCTTTGGCGACGAGGTCTATCCGCGCTATAAAAAATGGTGCGACGACTACTTCTACCTGAAACACCGCGACGAGCAGCGCGGTATCGGCGGCCTCTTCTTTGACGATCTCAATACGCCGGACTTCGACACCAGCTTCGCCTTTATGCAGGCGGTGGGCCGCGGCTTCCTCGACGGCTACCTGCCAATCGTTGAACGCCGTAAGGCGCTCACCTGGGGCGAGCGCGAGCGTCAGTTTCAGCTCTATCGTCGCGGACGCTACGTCGAGTTCAATCTGGTATGGGATCGCGGCACGCTCTTCGGTTTGCAGACCGGCGGCCGCACGGAGTCCATTCTGATGTCGATGCCGCCGCTGGTGCGCTGGGAGTATGACTACCAGCCAGAGCCTGACTCGCCGGAAGCCGCGCTGACGCGCGACTTTTTGCCGGTGCGCGACTGGCTATAACGGCGCGGTTTGCGCCTCGACGACCGCCAGCGCCACCATATTCACGATTCGCCTGACCGACGCGATGCGCGTCAGCACATGCACCGGCTTGCTGATGCCCATCAGCACCGGGCCGACGGTGACGCCCTCCGAGCTGGAGACGCGAAGCAGGTTGTAACTAATTCGCGCCGCTTCGACGTTGGGCATAATCAGCAGGTTCGCTGCCCCTTTCAGCGGGCTGTCCGGCATCAGCTCGCGGCGAATACTCTCGACCAGCGCCGCATCGCCGTGCATCTCACCATCCACTTCCAGTTCCGGCGCGCGGCGCTGAATAATCGCCAGCGCCTCGCGCATCTTACGCGCCCCCGGCGCGTTCGAGGTGCCGAAGCTGGAGTGCGACAGCAGCGCGACGCGCGGCTCGATGCCAAAGCGACGCACCGTTTCCGCCGCCAGCAGCGTCAAATCGGCCAGCTGTTCCGCCGTGGGGTCTTCGTTGACGTAGGTGTCGGTGATAAAGGTATTGCCGCTGGGCAGCAGCAGCGCGTTCATCGCGCCCGCAACCTTGACGTCGTCGCGCAGGCCGAACACTTTTTCCACTACGTCATAGTGCTCACGGTAGTCGCCGATGGTGCCGCAGATCAGCGCGTCCGCCTCGCCGCGATGTACCATAATGGCGCCGATTAGCGTCGGATTGCCAATCACCGCGCGCTGCGCCTGCTCGGGCGTAACCCCGCGCCGCTTCATTATCTGGTAATACTCGTTCCAGTAGGCCTTAAAGCGCGGATCCGATTCGTTGTTGACCACGTCGAAATCTCTGCCCGCCTCGATCTTCAGCCCCTGCTTCTGCAAACGCATTGCGATAACGTTGGGGCGGCCGATCAGAATCGGGCGCGCCAGCCCGAGCGTCACCAGCTCCTGGGTAGCGTGCAGCACGCGCGCCTCTTCACCTTCCGCCAGCACCACGCGCTTCGGCGCTTTGCGCGCCTGAGAGAAGATCGGCTTCATAAACAGATTGGTTTTATAGACGAACTCGGTCAGCTTCTCGCGGTAGGCGTCGAAATCCTCGACGGGACGGGTCGCCACGCCCGACTCCATCGCGGCGCGCGCCACCGCCGGGGCGATCTCCACAATCAAACGCGGATCGAAAGGCTTAGGTATCAGATAGTCCGGGCCGAAACTGAGATCCTGATCGTCATAGGCGGAAGCGACCACATCGCTCTGCTCCGCCTGCGCCAGCGCGGCGATGGCGTGCACCGCCGCCAGCTTCATCTCCTCGTTAATGCTGGTCGCCCCGACGTCGAGCGCGCCGCGAAAGATAAAGGGGAAGCAGAGCACGTTGTTAACCTGATTAGGAAAGTCGGAGCGGCCGGTGCAGATA
Organism: Pantoea sp. ACRSC; assembly: GCF_022346785.1. Lineage (NCBI taxonomy): Bacteria > Pseudomonadati > Pseudomonadota > Gammaproteobacteria > Enterobacterales > Erwiniaceae > Pantoea > Pantoea sp. ACRSC. The sequence continues at coordinate 131,068 of NZ_JAKRNN010000011.1, read as the reverse complement.
ATGGCGTCGGGGCGCACCGCCTTCGCCAGCGGCGGCATAATTTCCGGCTCAGGGTTGGCCAGCGCCAGAATCAGCGGATCGCGCGCCATCTTTTGCGCCATCTCCGGCGTCAGCACGCGTGGCCCGGAGCAGCCGAGGAAAATATCCGCGTCCGCTATCACCTCCTCCAGCCTGCGCGCGCCGCTATCCTCGACGGCGTAGGCGGCTTTAGTGGGCGTCATGCCCGCATCGCGATCGCGGTAGATCACCCCTTTCGAATCGCAGACCACAATGTTGCGCTTCTGCATGCCGAGCGCCACCAGCAGATTGAGACAGGCGATGGCCGAGGCGCCTGCGCCTGAGACCACCAGCCGCACCTCGCTAATCGCTTTCTTTACGATGCGCAGCCCGTTGAGCACGGCGGCGGTGCAGATAATCGCCGTGCCGTGCTGGTCGTCATGGAATACCGGGATCTTCATGCGCTGGCGCAGCTGCTGCTCAATATAGAAGCACTCCGGCGCCTTGATATCCTCGAGGTTGATGCCGCCAAAGGTCGGCTCCAGCGCGGCGATGACGTCGATTAGCCGATCGGGGTCCTGCTCGTCGATTTCGATATCGAAGACGTCAATACCGGCGAACTTCTTGAACAGTACCCCCTTGCCTTCCATTACCGGCTTGCCCGCCAGCGCGCCGATATTGCCCAGCCCCAGCACCGCGCTGCCGTTGGAGATCACCGCCACCAGATTGCCGCGCGCGGTATATTTATGCGCCGCCAGCGGATCCTGTGCGATCTCGAGGCAAGGGGCCGCGACGCCGGGCGAATAGGCCAGTGCCAGATCGCGCTGGGTGGCGAGCGGTTTGGTGGGGGAAACCTGGATTTTGCCCGGGGTGGGAAACTGATGAAAATCGAGCGCGCTCTGCTTGAGTTGGTCGTCCATTGTCGGTTCCTTTTTCAGCTTCGGTGCGCTGGCAGTATAAAAGGCTGGCTGAAAGGAAAACGTTGGGGCGATCGCGATAAGAGAGTTCGGTGCGTAAAGGTGGCACAGGGCGGAAAGTGCGGTTAACCCGGCAGAACCCGTCAGTTCTGCTAACCTTTGTGATGCGCGATTTTCGCCCCCCGGCTGGCTGACAGGATGTTGCAGCAGGCTCTCCCTGTTTGACGTCACGCTGTTTTCGTCGCGCGGGGCCCCGATGAGTTCAACCCATCGCAATAATCAGAAAAAGAGTATTTTCATCATCGAACGCCTGATGCACTGTGTTGCAGGGTGAAATCATTCGCAATAAAGAATTGCTCATCAAGGAGTTAAAAGATGAACCAGCTAGAGGCATTAAAACAGTTTACAACCGTTGTGGCGGACAGCGGCGATATCGAATCCATTCGCAACTACCATCCTGAAGATGCGACCACCAACCCTTCCCTGATCCTGAAAGCCGCCGGCCTCGAAGGCTACAAGCACCTGATCGACGACGCCATCGACTATGCGAAAAAGCAGGGCGGCAGCAAAGAGACGCAGATTATCAACGCCAGCGACAAAGTCGCTATTAACCTCGGTATGGAGATCCTGAAAAGCGTACCGGGCCGTGTTTCGACCGAAGTAGATGCGCGCCTCTCTTTCGATCGTGGCATGTGCGTGACCAAAGCGGAAAAACTGGTTCGCCTGTATGAAGAGCACGGCATTGACCGTTCGCGCATTCTGATCAAGCTGGCGTCTACCTGGGAAGGCATTAAAGCGGCTGAAGAGCTGGAGAAAAACGGCATCCACTGCAACCTGACGCTGCTCTTCTCCTTTGCCCAGGCGCGCGCCTGCGCGGAAGCGGGCGTCTTCCTGATTTCGCCGTTCGTCGGCCGTATCTATGACTGGTACAACAGCCGCAAGCCGCTCGATCCCTATGTGGTCGATGAAGACCCGGGCGTGAAATCTGTGCGCCGTATCTACGACTACTACAAAAAGCACCGTTACAGCACCATCATCATGGGTGCAAGCTTCCGTAAAGTAGAGCAGATTATCGCGCTGGCGGGCTGCGACCGTTTGACCATCTCCCCGAACCTGCTGGAAGAGCTGCAGAACAGCGATGCGCCGGTTGAGCGCAAGCTGGAGCCCTCCACCGAAGGCTTCCACCAGCCCGCCTCGCTCTCCGAAGCGGAGTTCCGCTGGGAGCACAACCAGGATCCGATGGCGGTCGAAAAACTTTCCGACGGCATCCGTCAGTTTGCCGTCGATCAGCAAAAACTCGAAGACGTGCTGGCCGCGCGCCTGTAGTTTTTGTCTGTTTCATTTCGTCGGGCGGGTTTCCCGCCCGCACTTCCGCTCAATGAAGGGAGAACCCTATGTCATCACGCAGAGAGCTGGCGAACGCAATTCGTGCGTTAAGTATGGATGCGGTACAGAAAGCGAACTCAGGTCACCCGGGCATGCCGATGGGCATGGCGGACATCGCCGAAGTGCTGTGGCGCGACTACCTGAAACACAACCCGACTAACCCGGCATGGGCCGACCGCGACCGTTTTATTCTCTCTAACGGCCACGGCTCGATGCTGCTCTATAGCCTGCTGCACCTCACCGGCTACGATCTGCCGATGGAAGAGCTGAAGAACTTCCGTCAGCTGCACTCTAAAACCCCAGGCCACCCGGAAATCGGCTATACGCCAGGCGTGGAGACCACCACCGGCCCGCTGGGCCAGGGGCTGGCTAACGCCGTGGGTCTGGCAATTGCCGAACGCACGCTGGGCGCGCAGTTTAACCGTCCGGGTCACGATATTGTCGACCACTTTACCTATGTGTTTATGGGCGACGGCTGCCTGATGGAGGGGATCTCCCACGAAGTCTGCTCGCTGGCGGGCACGCTGGGTCTCGGCAAGCTGATCGGCTTCTACGACCACAACGGCATCTCAATCGACGGCGAAACCGAAGGCTGGTTCACCGACGACACCCATAAGCGCTTCGAAGCCTATAACTGGCACGTCGTCGGCGAGATCGACGGTCACGACGCCGAGGCGGTAAGCCGCGCCATTAAAGAGGCGCAGAGCGTTACCGACAAGCCGTCGCTGATTATCTGCCGCACCATTATCGGGTTCGGTTCACCGAACAAAGCCGGTAAAGAGGAGTCGCACGGCGCGGCGCTGGGCGACGCGGAAGTGGCGCTGGCGCGTAAAGAGCTGGGCTGGACCTCTGCTCCCTTTGAAATCCCGCAGGAGATCTACCAGCAGTGGGACGCCAAAGAGGCGGGTGCCGAGCGCGAGCGCGCCTGGAACGACAAGCTGGCAGCCTATAAACAGGCGCATCCGGAGCTGGCTGAAGAGTATCAGCGCCGCATGAACGGCGAAATGCCGTCGACGTGGGAAAAAGAAACCCACAAATTTATCACCGAGCTGCAGGCTAATCCGCAGAAGATCGCCAGCCGCAAAGCGTCGCAAAATACGCTGGAGCATCTCGGCTCGCTGCTGCCGGAGCTGCTGGGCGGTTCAGCGGACCTTGCGCCAAGCAACCTCACCATCTGGTCAGGTTCGAAGCCGATTAAAGAGGATCCGGCGGGCAACTATATTCACTACGGCGTGCGCGAGTTCGGGATGACCGCTATCGCCAACGGCATCGCGCACCACGGCGGCTTCGTTCCCTATACCGCAACCTTCCTGATGTTCGTGGAGTATGCGCGTAACGCCGCGCGTATGGCGGCGCTGATGAAGGCGCGCCAGATTATGGTCTATACCCATGACTCCATCGGCCTCGGCGAAGATGGCCCGACGCACCAGCCGGTTGAACAGCTCGCCAGCCTGCGCCTGACGCCGAACTTCAGCACCTGGCGGCCCTGCGACCAGGTAGAGACGGCGGTGGCGTGGAAAGCCGCGATTGAGCGCCATCACGGCCCGACCGCGCTGATCCTGTCGCGCCAGAACCTGCTGCAGCCGGAACGCAGCCCGGCGCAGGTGGAGAATATCGCCCGCGGCGGCTACGTGCTGAAAGACAGCGAAGGCACGCCGGATATCATCCTGATCGCCACCGGTTCCGAAGTGGAGATCACCCTGGGCGCGGCGGAGAAGCTGACCGCCGACGGGCACAAGGTACGCGTGGTATCGCTGCCGAGCACCGACGTATTTGACAAGCAGGATATCGCCTATCGCGAATCGGTGCTGCCGTCGACGGTGCGCGCGCGCGTGGCGGTTGAGGCGGGCATCGCCGACTACTGGTTTAAATATGTCGGCATCGACGGCAAAATCGTCGGCATGACCACCTTTGGCGAATCCGCGCCGGCGGGCAAACTCTTCCCTGCCTTCGGCTTCACGGTGGAAAACGTCGTGGCGCAGGCGGAGTCGTTACTCAAGCCAGCGTAATGCTTCAGGCCCTTCCTCTCCTGCGGGAAGGGCCATTCTCTTTTATAGCCTGAAACAGAAAAAAATCTTTCTCGCCCCCTTCACCGCTTGCGTAAACCCATTACTATAGGATCTTTCCCTTTTTCCTCTCGCTGGATGCTTCTCCGTTGAAAAAACGTACGCCCTATTTACTCGCCTTAATGGTTTCGCTGATGCCACTGGCAGGCAAGGCGCAGATCGCGCCCGATCCTCTGCTCTCTTCCCAGATCGTCGATCGCTACGCTGAACATATTTTTTACGGCAGCGGCGCGACCGGCATGGCGCTGGTGGCTATCGACGGCAACCAGCGTGTTTTCGCCAGCTTTGGCGAAACTCGCCCCGGCAACAACGTCCGGCCGCAGAAAGATTCCCTGATCCGCATCGCCTCGCTCAGCAAGCTGCTGACCAGCGAAGTGATGGTGAAGATGGCGGAACGCGGGCAGATCCGCCTTGACGATCCGCTGAGCAAATATGCGCCGGCTGGCGCGCGCGTGCCGAGCTACGCCGGGCAGCCGATTCGCCTGATCAACCTCTCAACCCACACCAGCGGCCTGCCGCGCGAGCAGCCCGGCGGCAAAGCGCATCGTCCGGTGTTTGTCTGGCCGACGCGCAGCGACCGCTGGGCGTGGCTGTCGGGTGCGAAGCTGAAAGCGGCGCCGGGCACCAACGCCTCCTATTCGAATCTGGGCTACGACCTGCTGGGCGATGCGCTGGCGCGCGCCGCCGGTATGCCCTATCCGGCCCTGCTGCAGCAGCTGATCACCCGCCCGCTCGGCATGAAAGACACCACCTTTACCCCCTCGCCAGAGCAGTGCGATCGCCTGATGGTGGCGGAGAAAGGCGCCAGCCCGTGCAATAACACGCTCGCCGCTATCGGCAGCGGCGGCGTCTACTCGACGCCGGAGGATATGGGCCGCTGGATGCAGCAGTTCCTCGACTCGGCTATTAACCCGCGTTCGCCGCAGGTCGACCGCATGCAGACGCTGATCTATCGCCGCGATCAGCTGGCGAAGGTAGAAGGCATGGACGTGCCGGGCAGAGCCGACGCCATTGGCATGGGCTGGGTCTATATGGGGCCGAAAAACGGTCGCCCCGGCATTATTCAGAAAACCGGCGGCGGCGGCGGGTTCATCACCTATATGGCGATGGTGCCGCAGCATAACGTTGGGGTATTTGTGGTGATCACCCGCTCGCCGCTGACGCGCTTTACCGCGATGAGCGACGGCGTCAACGATATGCTGGCGGAGCTGGTCGGCAACCAGAACGGCTCGCCGATGATGGTGCAGGCGATTCGCTAAGGCGCGGGCGGCGGCTGGGAGACCCACAGGGTCGGCCAGTCGTCGCTGCTGTGCCAGGCGTCACAGGTGGACTCCTCAGCATATTCCGCCAGCGTGAAGCTGGTGCCGTTAAAGCGCCAGCGCGTGGCGGAGCCGCAGTCGCCCAGCCCGCGCCCTTTGCTGAAGGTGTAGAGCTGGCCGGTGCTGGCGTCGTAGTCGGCGTTGATCAGCTCCAGCTGACGCTCGCCGCGCGGCGGCGTAAAGGGCAGCGTCAGCGTGATGCCGCGTGCGACATAGGGCGCAGCGCGCGTCACTTCAAACGCCAGATCGATCACGTTATAGGCCCCCATCTCACAGCTCACCATCAGCAGCGCTTTGCTGTCGGTCAGCGGCGCGACGTTGACTTCGCGCCGCATCGGGTCGAGCGAGCAGGCGTCGCTGTTAAGCCGCCAGGTGCCGTAATCGAGCAGTCCGCTGGTTTCCTCACGCGTCAGCGCGGCGGGCGGCGGGCCCATATCGGGCAGCTGCGGCAGCGGCGGCTGCGGCGGCACATCCCACAGCGCGCGCGAACCGCGCTTTATCCACGCGCTCATGCCGTTGACCCTGCCCTGCACGTCATCCACCAGCAGCAGCGCCGCTTTCAGCCCGTGCAGTGAAATAGCCGCCTGCGCGTTATAGGTCAGCTGGATCGCGTCCGCGTCGAGGATTTGCGCCAGGAATTCATCAATGGCGATGGCGTTGCTGGTGGCAAGATGGTGCGGTTCAACCGTCCAGTGTTTGAAGTCGGGACGCAGACGGCGCTGGTCGAGCAGTAAATTATCCTGCAGCGGCCCGCCGGGCAGCTCCCCGCTGTAGGCGCTGCCGTAGTCGATGCGCAGCAGCGGGCGATCGTTGACGCCGGCATGGCGAGCGATAGTCATTACCAGTCCCTTGTCGCCAGGTATATTGCGCGCCACGCAGAACCCGGCGTTATTACAGGTCACCTGCCAGTCGGAAAACGACTTTTGCAGTGGATCGGCTTTAACGCAGGCGATAAAAAAGAGTGGCAATACCAGCAGTGACTTCGTCCAGGTCGGCATCAGGAAAAACGGTCCCCAAAATCTCAGAGTGAAGATGATAGCGCAACGGCCGGAGATCGGCTGGACCTAAACTGTGACCACGTCCGGAAAGCGCACTTAACTGCTGAAAAAGCATACTATAATGCGATGCGGTGCCACAGAAATCACCTTTTTCATCATCGGGAGCGCCCGGATTTATCTCAATCAGATTTATCGGACAATAGGCGGCGACGCCTCGCCCGGAGCTCCATCCTGATGCGTCGCGTCAGGCTTTCAGCCAGCCCGCCAGTCGGGCATGCTGCAGCAGCATAATGGTTTTGCCGTCGCGGATACGGCCATCCTTCACCATCGCCAGCGCCTCGGGAAAAGGGATCTCCAGCACGTCGATATCCTCATCCTCTACGCCGCCGCCAGCGTTATCGCGCAGCGCCTCATTATATTCGGCGGCGAAAAAGTGAATCAGCTCGGTGACGCCACCCGGCGACATATAGGCTTCGTAGAGCTTCTCGACCTCGCCCACCGCATAGCCCGTCTCTTCAATCGCCTCTTTGCGAATGCAGTCTTCCGGCGTGTCGTTATCCAGCAGCCCGGCGCAGGCCTCGATCAGCATGCCGCTGGCGTTGCCGTTAACCCAGGTGGCGATACGAAACTGGCGCGTCAGCACCACGCTGTTTTTCTCGCGGTTATAGAGCAGGATAGTGGCGCCGTTGCCGCGGTCATACACCTCGCGCTTGTGGCGCACCACCTCGCCGTTTTTGGTGGCAATCTCATAGGTGAAGTTGCGCAGGATAAAGTAGTTGTCGGAGAGAAGTTTGTCTTTGATGATATTGATCTTGAACGACATAGTGGCTCCACTGCCGATTTAGGGGAGCCTGCCATCATAGGGGGAAGCGCGCGGGAAAACTATAAGCGGCGGGAATAAAAAAGCCTGCCGTCAGCGGGCAGGCTTTTTCAGTGCGGGATATTCAGCTTAGCGCGCGGCGTCATCAGCCAGCGCGTGCGGCTTTTCGTCGTCGTGCAGATGATCGTGCTCGGTCTGCGCCACAGCGGCAACGCGCTTGCGCACGCCGAACCAGCCCAGCACCAGAATCACCGCCAGAACCGGAATAGCGGCGATGGTGTAGGTACCATTCGGGTAATCAAACGCCATCAGCACCAGCACGCTCAGCAGGAACAGCAGCGTCAGCCAGGAGGTGACCGGCGCGCCCGGCAGCTTGAAGCTGACATCGTCCGCTTTGCCCTCTTTGATCGCTTTGCGCAGACGCATCTGGCAGATCACGATAAAGCCCCAGGAGGCGATAATGCCCAGCGATGCAACGTTAAGCACGATCTCGAATACCTGCGAAGGCACGTAGTAGTTGAGCACCACGCCGATCACATAGACCGCGATGGTGACCAGAATCCCGGCGTAGGGCACCTGCTGACCGTTCATCTTCGACATAAACTTCGGTGCAGAACCGCCCATCGCCATGGAGCGCAGAATACGACCGGTGGAGTAGAGACCGGAGTTCAGGCTGGAGAGCGCCGCGCTCAGCACCACAATATTCATGATGCTGCCGACATAGGGCACGCCCAGCTTCGAGAAGAAGGTCACGAACGGGCTCTGGCCCGCCTGATAGGCGTTCCACGGCAGCAGCAGGACCAGCAGCACAACAGAGCCAACGTAAAACAGGCCGATACGCCAGATAACGCTGTTGATCGCTTTCGGTAGCATGGTTTCCGGATCTTTACACTCCCCTGCCGCCGTTCCCACCAGCTCGATAGAGGCAAAGGCGAACACCACGCCCTGCACCAGCACCAGCGCCGGCAGCAGGCCGTGCGGGAAGAGGCCGCCGTTATCGGTCACCAGGTGGAAGCCGGTGGCGTTGCCATCCAGCGGCTTGCCGGTGCCGAGGAACACCACGCCGACCACCAGGAAAATCACAATCGCCAGCACCTTCACCAGCGCAAACCAGAACTCCATTTCGGCAAACCACTTCACGCCGATCATGTTCATGGTGCCGACAATCGCCAGTGCGCCCAGCGCAAACACCCACTGCGGCACGTCACCGAAGGCCCCCCAGTAATGCATGTAGAGCGCCACGGCGGTGATATCAACGATGCCGGTCATGGCCCAGTTGACAAAGTACATCCAGCCCGCGACATAGGCGGCTTTTTCGCCAAGAAACTCGCGCGCATAGGAGACGAAGCTGCCGCTGGTGGGACGGTGCAGAACCAGCTCACCGAGCGCGCGCAGGATAAAGAACGAGAAGATACCGCATACCAGATAGATCAGCGCCAGCGCCGGTCCTGCCGCCTGTAAGCGTCCGCCTGCGCCGAGAAACAGGCCGGTGCCGATGGCGCCGCCGATAGCAATCATCTGAACGTGACGATTGCCCATCGCCTTGTGGTAGCCGGTGTCATGTGAGTTCAGCCAGCGTCTTTTCGCAGCACGCATTTCGGCTGCGGTTTTTTTAGTAGATTTCATAGCCTTCCTGTTTGTCCTGACCATCAATCACGGCGATCACAAACGATTGCGTACGCCATGTGAAATGGGGTAATTATCCGCTTAATCTGCCTGTGAGTTATAGGTAAAGCGGCAGGGGAAATTACGGCGATGAATCCTACCCGTTCTGCCTGAACGAAGCAAAAGATACCGATAAGGTGCACAAAGTGTTTTGTAAGAATCGGGTTTAATGCACAAAAAAACCGGCCATTGGCAGACCGGTAAGCGCTACAGGGATGGAAAGCGTGGCGTGAGGGTTAGCGGTAGATCTCTGCGGTGCCGCGCCACAGGCTGGAGTCGCCTGGGTTCTCGACGCCGATAACGCGGTAGTGGCTGGCGCCCATCTCTTCAGCTTTTTGCGAAAGCTGACGCGTAGCGTCATCCAGCGAGCCGCGCGCGTTTGAAACGGATACGCTGCCGAGGCTTTGCAGACCCTGCGCCTGCTCCTGGTCAACCGGCGTGGCCGCCAGCGTAGAGAACGAAGCGGTTGCCAACAGGGCGCCAGCCAGAATCAGAATACCTTTTTTCATAGCATGCTCCTTCAAGGGGGTTGCAGGTGAGTTGTTTAATACTGCTAAGAATTATTAGCGTCGTAATGAAAACCAACATCTGGCCGATGTAAACCTGTCTGCTTTTTACACGCTGCGCCGCGTGCTCTCCTGGGTTATGTCAGCGGAGTTCATTTTTTGTGCAGAGTGTAAGCCGGCGTATCGATGAGCTGCGCGGCCCTGGCGGCTACGCGCTCGCTCCTTTATAATGCCCACACCTGAAACAGGGATATTGCCGTGATTGTGAAACGTTCTGTGACTCGCAGTATCGCCCAGGCGCTGAGCGCCATTGTGCTGCTGGCGCTGCTGACCACCGGACTGGCGCTGATGACGCTCTCCAGCAGCCTGCGCGACGCCGAGGCGATTAACCTGGCGGGCTCGCTGCGCATGCAGAGCTACCGGCTGGCCTGGGACAGCACCAGCGCGCCGCAGCAGCTGCGGCAGCATCTGCTGGAGTATGAAGAGACGCTCAACAAACCTGCGCTGCGCGACCTCGATCGCCCCTGGGTGCCGCGGGAGGTCGTCAGCCGCTATCACCATCTGCGCACCGCCTGGCCCGCGCTTCAACAGCAGCTGCAGCGCGGCGAGGCTGCGCTTTACCAGCAGCAGGTGGCGAACTACGTCGGCGAGATCGATCGCTTTGTGATGGGGCTGCAGCGCTACAGCGAAAGAAAAATGGAGCTGGTGGCGGCCAGCAGCCTGCTGGGCGTGGTGTTAATTGTGGCGCTGGCGCTGACCACCATTCGCTTTAGCCGCCGCCAGGTGGTGCGTCCGCTCAATGCGCTGGTCACCGCCAGCCGCTACGTCGAAAGCGGCAACTTCGCCTTTCCGCCGCTGGTGGTAGAGCAGAATAACGAACTGCGCGTGCTGGCGCAGACCTTTAGCGCCATGGCGGCGCGTCTGCATTCGCACCATCAGGCGCTGGCCAGCGCGGTTGAAGAGAAGACGCGCGATTTGCAGGAGGCGAACCGTACGCTGTCGCTGCTCTATGAAAGCTCGCAGATGCTGACCGCCCGCCCCCTCAGCGCGGCGCTGTTCGAAAGCGTAATGGCACAGGTACGCGAGCGCGAAAACCTGCGCGCGCTGGTGCTGGAGAGCGAGCATGGCCGCTTCAGCGTCGGCGAAAGCGATGAGCGTGCAGGCTGGCACAGCGTCGTGCTGCAGCAGGATGACGAGCAGACCGGCGCGCTGCGCTGGCAAAGCGAACAGGCTCAGCCGCGTCAGGCGCTGATGCAGAGCCTGGGCAATATGCTGTCGCGCGCCGTCTGGATCTGGCAGACGCAAAAGCAGGTGCAGCAGATGCTGTTAATTGAAGAGCGCGCCACTATCGCGCGCGAGCTGCACGATTCGCTGGCGCAGGCGCTCTCGTTTCTGCGTATCCAGTTTACGCTACTGCGCCGCACGCTCGGCACCTCCAGCCCCGAGGCGCAAAGCATCATCGCCGACGTCGACCGCACGCTTTCCGACGCCTATCGTCAGCTGCGCGAGCTGCTGGCGACCTTCCGCCTGACCATTGAGCAGGCCGATCTGGTGGCGGCAATGCAGGCGATGATTACATCGTTGCAGGAGCAGGTTACGGCTAAAATTAACTTTAGTTTCCAGCCCGGACTGGAAACGCTGGATGCGCAGCAGCAGGTGCATTTGTTGCAGATTGCCCGCGAGGCGGTGCTCAACGCCATTCGTCACGCCGATGCCGCCACGATTAGCGTACGCTACGAGCGCAATGCGGAAGGTGAGCATTTACTTACGGTGACGGACGACGGCGTCGGCATCGCCAGCACCGAAGAGCCGCAGGGCCACTACGGCCTGACCACCATGTCGGAGCGCGCGGCGCGGCTGGGGGGCAAGCTGAAGATACAGGCGCAGGCGCGCGGTACGCAGGTCGCGCTGCGTTTTCCACCGCGGCCCGCCACGCCGCCGACGTAATATTATCGCGTTGACGCACAACGCCTCTTTTTAACCTTTTCAGACGCGCTTTTTCGCGTTATTCGCCGGGAGTTAATATGCAACAACCTACGCTGACGGTAATGATTGTGGATGACCATCCGCTAATGCGTCGCGGTATTCGCCAGCTGCTGGCGCTGGAGCCCCGGCTGGAGGTGATTGCCGAGGCGAACAACGGCACCGAAGCGCTGGCTGAGGCGCGCCGCCTGGCGCCAGATATCATTCTGCTCGATCTCAATATGAAAGGCATGTCGGGCCTCGACACGCTGAAGGCGCTGCGTCATGAGGGGATCAGTTCGCGCATTTTGATCTTTACCGTGTCGGATGCGCGCAGCGATATCGACGCGATGGTGGATGCCGGCGCGGATGGCTACCTGCTTAAAGACAGCGATCCGGAACTGCTGCCCGGTCAGATCCTGCAGGCGGCGCGCGGCGAGAAAATCTTCAGCGACGCGGTGCACGACTATCTCGCCACGCGCCAGCACAGCGCCAGTCCGTTTCGCCTGCTTACCGAACGCGAGCGCGACGTGCTGCAGGAGGTAGCGCGCGGCCTGTCGAACAAAGAGATCGCCGCCGCGCTGCATATTTCGGAAGAGACGGTTAAGGTGCATATCCGCAATCTGCTGAAAAAACTCGACGTGCGCTCGCGCGTCGCCGCAACCGTTATGTGGCTGGAAAATCGCCACGGCTGACCTGACGAGGGTTTTACACTTTCTCCACAATTTCTCCACGCTTTCCTGATTTGCAGCACGTAGAGTAAGTTTCAGCGAAAGAGTGACTTTTCCCTGCCCGCACGGCCTGCGTGAAGCGTGGGCCGCATTCTGAGAATAAAAGCGAAACGCTGCTGAGGAGTGTCGATTCGATGTCGAATTTTTTCATCGACCGTCCCGTTTTTGCCTGGGTGCTGGCAATTTTAATCAGCCTGTGCGGCACGCTGGCGATTATCTCTTTGCCCATTGAGCAATATCCCGACCTTGCGCCGCCCAACGTGCGCATAACCGCCAACTATCCGGGCGCCTCAGCGGAAACGCTGGAAAACACCGTCACCCAGGTTATCGAGCAGAACATGACCGGCATCGACAACCTGATGTATATGTCGTCCAACAGCAGCAATACCGGCCAGGCGCAGATCACCCTCACCTTCTCGGGCGGCACCAATCCCGACGAAGCGCGCCAGCAGGTGCAGAACCAGCTGCAGTCCGCGCTGCGCAAGCTGCCGCAGGCGGTGCAGTCTCAGGGCGTGACGGTCAATAAAACCGGCGACAGCAATATCCTGATGCTTGCGTTCGTCTCTACCGACGGCAGTATGGATAAACAGGATATTGCAGACTATGTCGCCAGTAATATTCAGGATCCGCTGAGCCGCATCGACGGCGTTGGTCAGGTGGACGCCTACGGCTCACAGTATGCGATGCGTATTTGGCTCGATCCCGCCAGATTGATCGCCTACTCGCTGACCACCGACGACGTGGTCAGCGCTATTGAAGCGCAAAACGCGCAGGTCGCCGTGGGTCAGGTCGGTGGCCTGCCCTCTGTGGACAAGCAGGCGCTGAACGCCACGGTCAATGCGCAGTCGCTGCTGCAGACGCGGGAGCAGTTCCGGGCGATCACCCTGAAGACCAATCCCGACGGTTCGGTGGTGACGCTGGGCGACGTGGCGCAGGTGGTGCTGGGCGCCGAGAAATATGATTACCTGAGCCGCTATAACGGCCAGCCGGCGTCGGGCCTCGGCATTAAGCTCGCCTCCGGCGCCAATGAGATGAACACCGATAAGCTGGTGCGTCAGCGCGTGGAAGAGCTGTCGCACTTTTTCCCCCACGGGCTGGAAGCCAAAATCGCCTATGAAACCACGCCGTTCGTTAAAGCCTCGATTCACGACGTGGTAAAAACGCTGCTGGAAGCGATCGTGCTGGTGTTCGGCGTGATGTATCTGTTTATGCAGAACTTTCGCGCCACGCTGATCCCCACCATCGCCGTGCCGGTAGTGCTGCTGGGCACCTTCTCTGTGCTCTACGTCTGCGGCTTCAGCATCAATACCCTTACTATGTTCGCGATGGTGCTCGCTATCGGCCTGCTGGTGGACGACGCCATCGTGGTGGTGGAGAACGTCGAACGCATTATGAGCGAGGAGGGTCTCTCGCCGCGCGCGGCAACGCGTAAGTCGATGGGGCAAATTCAGGGCGCGCTGGTGGGGATCGCGCTGGTGCTGTCGGCGGTATTCGTGCCGATGGCCTTTTTCGGCGGCACGGTGGGCGCCATCTACCGCCAGTTCTCCATCACCATCGTATCGGCGATGGTGCTGTCGGTGCTGGTGGCGATGATCCTGACGCCTGCCCTGTGCGCCACGCTGCTGAAGCCACTGGCGCAGGGAGAACATCACGGCCGCCGCGGCTTTTTCGGCTGGTTCAACCGCCACTTTAACCACAACGCTGACCGCTACCAGCGCGGCGTTGCGCGCATCCTGCGTAAAGGCGGCCGCTGGCTGCTGCTCTACCTGGCGCTTATTGCCCTGATGGCGTTCCTGTTTATCCGGCTGCCCACCTCGTTTCTGCCGCTTGAGGATCGCGGCGTCTTTCTGACGCAGGTGCAGCTGCCGCCAGGTGCGACGCTGCAGCAAACCTCTGCGGTGGTGGCGAAGGTCGAGAACTACTATATGACGCAGGAGAAAGAGAACGTGGTGTCGGTCTTCTCGACTATCGGCTCGGGGCCGGGCGGCAACGGCCAGAACGTGGCGCGGCTGTTTGTGCGCCTGAAAGAGTGGGAAGCGCGCCCCGGCGCGGATCGCAGCTCATTCGCCATTATCGAACGCGCCACAAAAGCCTTCCGCGACATCAAAGAGGCCCGCGTTATCGCCAGCAGCCCGCCAGTCATTACCGGCATGGGCAGTTCATCTGGTTTTGATCTGCAGCTGCAGGATCACGCCGGAATCGGCCACACGCAGCTAATGGCGATGCGCGATAAACTGCTGGAGATGGCGGGGGCCGATCCTGCACTGTCGCGCGTGCGCCACAACGGCCTGGACGACAGCCCGCAGCTGCAGATCGATGTCGATCAGCGCAAAGCGCAGGCGCTGGGCCTCTCTATCGACACCATCAACGACACCCTGACAACCGCGTGGGGATCGACCTACGTTAATGACTTCCTCGATCGCGGGCGGGTGAAAAAGGTCTACGTGCAGGCCGCGCCAGCCTTCCGCATGCTGCCGGACGATATCAACAAGTGGTACGTGCGCAACGCCAGCGGCGGCATGGTGCCCTTCTCCGCCTTCGCCACCAGCCGCTGGGAGACCGGCTCGCCGCGTCTGGAACGCTATAACGGCTACTCCTCGCTCGAAATCGTCGGCGAGGCGGCGCAGGGGGTCAGCAGCGGCGCGGCGATGGACGCCATGGAACGTCTGGTGGCGAAGCTGCCGCTCGGCGTCGGCTTTGAGTGGACCGGCGCCTCTTATCAGGAGCGGCTGTCGGGCTCGCAGGCGCCTGCTCTCTATGCGCTTTCGCTGCTGGTGGTGTTCCTCTGCCTGGCGGCGCTCTATGAGAGCTGGTCGATTCCCTTCTCGGTCATGCTGGTGGTGCCGCTCGGCGTGGTTGGCGCGCTGGTCGCTACCTGGCTGCGCGGGCTGGAGAACGATGTCTATTTTCAGGTCGGGCTGCTGACGGTGGTGGGACTCTCCGCGAAGAACGCCATTCTGATTGTGGAGTTCGCCAACGAGATCAACAGCAAGGGCGGCGAGCTGGTCGAGGCGACGCTCTCCGCTTCGCGCCAGCGTCTGCGCCCGATTCTGATGACCTCGCTGGCCTTTATTTTCGGCGTGCTGCCGATGGCCATCAGCGCAGGCGCCGGTTCCGGCAGCCAGCACGCGGTCGGCACCGGCGTAATGGGCGGCATGATCTCCGCCACCGTGCTGGCGATCTTCTTTGTGCCGCTGTTCTTCGTGCTGGTGCGCCGCCGCTTTCCGCTAAAGGCGAAGCCGCACGACTGATGGAAAAAGTAAAGGCAGCCACCGGGGTGGCTGCCTTATTGCTATGTGTGGTCCGAATCAGAGCAAGGGGGAGATCTCCTGCCTTTTCCGCCGCGCGTTACTTGTTGCGTAACATCGCCGCGATGAATTCTTTCCAGTTCCCCATTTCAGCGTCGATCATATAAACCCTCTCTTATTGTGCTGACGATTTTACGCGTAAATTTCCGTCAGGTGAATACGGTTACACCTGTTTTCACTATCGGCAGAGTCGATTAATTACTGTAGTTTTTTCGTTCTGCTAGCTGACGCACATTTCAGCAACTTACTATAAACATGAAAGAAACAGTAAAAAGATTCGGACCAGCTGGTCTGGAACGTCACTAAGATAATTCTTAACAGGATCATGATAAACTGCGTGACAATAACCCGGCAAATGAAAGCGGTTACTAAGACAAATCCTAATGATTTTGTTCGCGTTATTTCGCCGCTTTTCCTGCGACACCGCTTAGCACCCCGGCTCACTGTGTTAAACTGACCTCCTTATTTTCAGACGAGGAATCCTGATGACAGCGCAGTGGGTGATGTACGGCATAAAAAATTGCGACACCATAAAAAAAGCGCGCCGCTATTTAGACGCCGCCGGCATCGAAGTTGAATTCCATGACTACCGCGCCAGCGGGCTGAGCGATGCGCTGCTGTCGCAGCTTATCGATCAGTCAGGCTATCAGACGCTGCTTAATACCCGCGGTACCACCTGGCGCAAGCTGACGGATGCCGAACGCGAGGCCGTTGTTGATGCTGAGAGCGCCAAAGCGCTGATGCTGGCGCAGCCTGCCCTTATCAAGCGCCCCGTGCTGCGCGCGCCAGACGGCACGCAGCTGGTCGGCTTTAGCGAGACCGCTTACCACGCGTTTATCCAGGAGAAGTCATAATATGTTCTGTCCTGTAATCGAACTGGCGCAGCAGCTTATCCGCCGCCCCTCGCTCAGCCCGGATGACGCAGGCTGCCAGGCGCTGCTGATTGCGCGTCTGGAGGCGATTGGCTTTCAGGTTGAGCCGATGGTTATCGACGACACGCTCAACTTCTGGGCGACGCGCGGCCAGGGTGAAACCCTGGCGTTCGCCGGCCATACCGACGTGGTGCCGCCGGGCGACGCCAGCCGCTGGATCAATCCGCCTTTCGAACCCACGATCCGGGACGGCATGCTGTTTGGCCGCGGCGCGGCGGATATGAAAGGATCGCTGGCGGCGATGGTGGTCGCGGCGGAGCGCTTTGTCGCCGCGCATCCCAGCCATAAAGGCCGCCTGGCGTTTTTGATCACCTCCGACGAAGAGGCGAGCGCGAAAAACGGCACGGTAAAAGTGGTCGAGCGGTTAATGGCGCGCAACGAGCGTCTGGATTACTGCCTGGTGGGCGAGCCGTCCAGCACCGAAGTGGTGGGCGACGTGGTGAAAAACGGGCGTCGCGGCTCGATGACCGCGAACCTGACTATCCACGGCGTGCAGGGCCACGTTGCCTATCCGCATCTGGCGGATAATCCGGTGCATCGCGCCATGCCGGCGCTCAACGCGCTGGTCGCCACCGAGTGGGACAGCGGCAACGCCTTTTTCCCGCCGACCAGCATGCAGATCGCTAACGTGCAGGCCGGCACCGGCAGCAACAACGTTATCCCCGGCGAATTCTTCGTGCAGTTCAACTTCCGCTTTAGCACCGAACTCACCGATCAAATGATTAAGGATCGCGTGGCGGCGCTGCTCGACAGCTATCAGCTGCGCTATACGCTGGAGTGGAACGTTTCTGGCCAGCCGTTCCTGACCTCGCGCGGCAAGCTGGTTGACGCCGTAGTCAGGGCGGTATCGCACTATAATGAAATCAAGCCGCAGCTGTTGACTACCGGCGGCACCTCAGACGGACGCTTTATCGCGCGGATGGGTGCGCAGGTGGTCGAGCTTGGCCCGGTGAATGCCACCATTCACAAAATCAATGAGTGCGTGAAGGCAGCCGATCTGCAGACGCTGAGCCGCATGTATCAGCGCATTATGGAACAGCTGGTCGCCTGATCGCGATCGAGAGGAGCAGGCAAATGGAATTTATCAAAGATTACTGGTGGATCCTTGTGATCCTGTTGCTGGTCGGCGTGTTGATGAACGTTTATAAAGATCTGAAGCGCATCGACCATAAAAAATTTATGGCGAACAAGCCCGACCTGCCGCCGCATCGCGACTTTAACGATAAATGGGACGATGAGGACGACTGGCCGAAGAAGAAGTAACGGGCCTTTTTAGTCGCGCCATCGTCCTGAAACGCCCTCGCCTGCGCGAGGGCGTTTTTACATCATCATAATGACATCGTCGTCGCCGGGTTTCGCGCCGCTCAGCGCCTCGTCGAAATAGCGCTTCGGCACGGTATAGTGCAGATGCTTCAGCGCCAGCGCCATACTGCGGTCGTCGACCGCGTGCGGCAGATCCTCAACGATATCAAGCGTCACGTCGCCGCCCAGCGCGGTTAGCCGCTGCGCGGCCTGCTCGGCGTGCTGCATCGGAATCTGCTCGTCATACTCGCCGTGGATCAGATGAATGGTGGTGCGCGTCGAGGCGTGCTCCGGCAGCGTCGCATAGCGTCCGCTAAAAGCCACCACGCGGCCCGCCAGATCCGGCTGCGCCTTCACGCCCTCCAGCACCATGGTGCTGCCCTGCGAAAAGCCCACCAGCGCGGTCGCGTCGGCGCGCACGCCGCTTTGCTCCTGCCAGTGCCGCACCGAATCGACGAACTGCGGCAGCACGGCGTTAATCCGCTGCTGCTCGCTCTGGTCGTGCTGCGCGGTTTCGCTGAACCAGTAGTGGCCCGGCGACGGCGCGCCTACCGCCACCACCTGCGCCTGCGGGAACTCGCGCGCGAACCAGCTGCCCAGCCGCGCCATTGAGTGGGGATTGTCGCCGACGCCGTGATAGAGCAGGAACAGCTGTTGCGCTTCCGCGCTCGGCTGCTGAACAATTACATATTGCAGTGTCATAGTGACCTCCTCTAATCACTATACGCCGCCCTGCGCAGAGCGCTATTGGGAATATTTGAACAAGTCTGTGGATTTATTCTACTTGCCGACGCAGCCGGTCGGCGCGCGCGGCGTCCAGCGCGGTCAGGGCGGCACCCGCCTCAAGACGCAGCCGGGCGATCAGCGCCTTGCGCCCGGTCAGCCCCGCCTGCTGCGCCAGCGCGACCGGGTCCGCCTGGGGTTGCAGCGCGGCCTGCAGCAGCGGCGGCACAGAGGCGCAGGCGGCGAGCCGAGACAGCACCGGCAGGCTCGCCTCCAGCGGCCGCTGCGCCCAGGCGAATCCCGCCGTCAGCCAGGCATCTTCGTCGGTAAAGGTCAGCGGCGCGTCCGGTAGCCTGATCGGCTCGGCAATCTGCTGACGCAGCTGCGCCCAGTCGCGCGCCAGCCGCGCCGCGGCGCGCTGCTGTAACGCTCTGCCTGCGGGCGTCAGCGCCAGCATCGCCATCGCCGCATAGCAGCCGCTGCTCGCTTCGCGCTGCGTGCCGATACGCACCAGGCTAAAGCCGCAGGCGCGCCAGAAGGCCCACAGCGCCTCGGTGTAGCCGAAGCTGACGGAGAGAAAGTCCACATCCTGCTGCCTCTGCGCGGCGGCGACCAGTGCCTGGCCAATGCCCTGCCTGCGCTGCTCTGCCGCCACGGCGATACGGCTGATGCGTCTCGATCGCAGGGTTGCCGCCTCGACGAAGCCGGCGTGCGCCGCCAGCGACTGCGCCACCAGACTGCCGCGCGGGCGTCGCCTGCCCGCCCAGACCGCCTGCGCCAGCTCAGGCGTTAACCCGCCCTCCTCCACCAGCCAGAGCGCGCCCTGCAGCGCAGGCGCTTCGCCGCTCAGCCACAGCGTCATGCCGGGCGCATCCATTAAGCGGCGCAGATCGAGCGGCGAGGTGCGGTAGTGAGCGCTCGCCAGTAGCCGATAAGCGGCGGCCGGCTGCGCGGGATCGCGCTGCCAGACGTCGGCGGGCAGAGGGCGCGGCGCGCCAGGGAGGGAGAGCGGCGCGGGCGCGGCGTCTTCAAACAGCAGCGCCTGATTAAGCCAAGCCTCCAGCGGGTCCTGACGCGACCAGCGCAGCGGCTCGTCCAGCGTAAAGTACCGTACCTGTTCCAGCGTGGCGCAGAACTTCAGGATAAAGCCGCGGCCGGTGCCTTCGTAGCCCTGTACCGTAGTGGTCAGCAGCACGCGCGGAAAGCGCGCCACCAGCTGCGTGAGGATCGGCGCCGGGATCGCCGCCGCCTCGTCGACGATGAGCCAGTCGGCAGCAGGCAGATGCGGCTGGGCGAGAATGGCGTCGGGCGCCATAAAGTGAAAGTGATCTTGCGCAAAGCGCGACAGCACGTCGGTTGCGGCCTTCGCCGGGGCGGCGATCAGCGCGCGCGGGAGCTGCTGTGCCAGCATGCCCGCCAGCGCCGATTTGCCGCGCCCGCGCGGCGCGGTCAGCACCGCGACGCCTGGCGGCATCGCCAGCAGCTGCTGAAGAATCGCCCGCTGCTGCTGCGGAGCGCGACACTGCCAGCGCGGCATCTGTGCCAGCGGCGCGATACGCGGTGGCGCATCCTGACGCAGCAGCGCCACGGCGGGATCGGCGAGCAGCCTCTGCTGCAGATGGCGGACAAAGTGCGGCGTCGGGAGAGGGTCGGCAACGTCAGCCCAGCGCAGGCTGTCCTCGTCGGGCTGTTGCGCCCAGCACGACCACGGCGGCGTCAGCAGCAGCAGCCAGCTTCCGGCGCGCAGCGTGCCCGCCAGCGCGGCAAACGCCTCGGCGTGGAAGCCGCGGCGCGCGTCGAAAATAGCGTGGGTGAATTCGCGACCAAGCAGCGTGCGCAGCGCCGACGGCGCGCAGTGCGGCAGCCCCGCCATCGGCGCGTCGCCTACCACCAGCCAGTCCCCTGGCAGGGCGGCGCGCCACTCGGCGGCGCGCGCCAGAGACCACGCCGCGTCGCCGCTGATTGCGCAAAGCCGCCTGACGCCCGCCAGCTGCATCTGCTGGCTAAGCTGCTCAGGCGACATCAGTTAGCGGCGAAGGTGTTGCACTGTCCCGGATCGCCGCCGTCGAAGCCGCGTTTAAACCAGGTGTAGCGCTGCTCCGAGGTGCCGTGGGTAAAGCTGTCGGGTACCACGCGTCCCTGGCTGCGCTGCTGCAGACGGTCATCGCCGATCGCCTGCGCCGCGTTCAGCGCCTGCTGCAGGTCGCCGGTTTCCAGCCAGTTGTCTTTGCTGACGTAGTGGCCCCAGACGCCGGCGAAGCAGTCCGCCTGCAGCTCCATTTTCACCGAGAGCTGATTGATCTGCGTCTGGCTCGCTCCCTGCTGCATCTCACGCACTTTCGGCTCGATACCCAGCAGATTCTGCACGTGGTGTCCCACCTCATGCGCTACCACGTAGCCCTGCGCGAACTCGCCGCCCGCGCCGAGCTTGTTTTTCATTTCGTCATAGAAGGAGAGATCGATGTAGACGCGCCGATCGGCCGGGCAGTAGAACGGGCCCATCGCCGTCTGACCGGTGCCGCAGCGGGTCTGGGTCGCGCCGCGGTACATCACCAGCGTTGGCGCGCTGTACTCTTTGCCCATCTGCTGGAAAAGTTTGCTCCAGGTATCTTCGGTGGAGGCGAGAATGACGCGGGTAAATTTTGCCGCCTCGTCGTCATTGGCGCTGACGCGCTGCTGCTGCTGGCTGGTGGGGGCGACCCCGCCGCCGGTGAGCAGTCCCGTCAGGTCATAACCGTAATAGCCGGCAACCGCGACCACCACTAACAGAATAATGCCGCCCTTGCCGCGCGGGATACGAATCTGCCGTCCGCCGCTGTAGGCTGGGCTTTGATCCCGACGGTCTTCTACATTGTCGCTCTCGCGACGTCCTTGCCAGCGCATAATCTGCTCCTGATTGAGATAGTTTTCCGTGATTTTAGTTGCGCGGCGAGACAACTACCAGCCTTGCGGCCAAATGAAAAAAGGAGAGCCGCGGCTCTCCTCTCTCCTTCTGACAAGGGATTAGCTTAGTCGAGCTTAACGCCCAGACGCTGCGCCACCTCTTCATAGGCCTCAATCAGGCCGCCGAGGCTCTGGCGAAAACGGTCTTTGTCCATTTTATCCATCGTCTCCTTATCCCACAGGCGCGCACCGTCCGGCGAAAACTCGTCGCCCAGCACCACTTCGCCTTTGAACAGGCCGAACTCCAGCTTGAAATCGACCAGGATCAGGCCCGCGTCGTCAAACAGCTTGCTCAGCACCTCGTTGGCTTTGAAGGTCAGCTCCTGCATGCGCGCCAGGTTCGCTTTGCTGACCCAGCCGAAGGTTTCGCAGTAGGATTCATTGACCATCGGATCGTGCTTCGCGTCATCTTTGAGGAACAGATCGAACAGCGGCGGATTGAGGATCATGCCCTCTTCCACGCCGAGACGTTTTACCAGCGAGCCAGCCGCGCGGTTGCGCACCACGCACTCCACCGGCACCATCTCCAGCTTTTTCACCAGCGCTTCGTTGTCGGAGAGCAGCGCTTCCATCTGGGTCGGAATGCCCGCTTCCTGCAGTTTGGTCATAATGAAATGGTTGAACTTGTTGTTTACCATTCCTTTGCGATCGAACTGCTCGATTCGGGCTCCGTCGCCTGCTGACGTATCGTTGCGGAACTCGAGTACCAGCAGATCCGGATTGTCGGTGCTGTATACGGTTTTCGCTTTACCGCGATACAACTCAGCTCGCTTTTGCATCTTGTTAACTCCAGACTTGAAAATTACGGGTGTTCTGCGACGGCGGGCCGCTGGGGGATTGCCGCGACGCAATCGTTTACTTCGCCGCGCGCTATTATGCCAGAGACGAAAAAAAAAGGCCGGAGAATCTCCGGCCCTGAGGCGATTTATTTGTTAAGGGCCGCCTGGAACACGGCCACCAGCGCATCGTTCTGCGACTGGGTGAGCACATGCCCTTTCGGATCGATAAACTGCAGGCTGCTGCGGTTATCGAGATCGCCGACCTGCACTTTATAGTCGCCGTTCGGCAGCTCTGGATCTTTCGCGCCGACCTCATCCCACGCGCCGCTGCCCGGCGACTTGTAGGTGACGTTCATGCTGCCCTGCGAGCGATTGCTGTCGGTGACTTCCATACCGACGCGCTGCATCGCCTGCGGCAGACGCTGCCAGGCAACGCTGAACGGCGTACGCAGCACCAGCATCGGCAGTCCGGTATCGTCCGCGCCGCTCTGTACGTCAATGCTGCCGCTGGCGCGACCGGCCGCTGCGTTTTCGCTGGCGACGTCAATTTTGTCCAGCCCGGCGCTGATGGCGTTAAGCATCTGCGCGGTATAGCGCTGGATCTGCACCGGCGCGGTAACCGCTTTATCCTGCTGCTGCAGCTCAAGCAGACGCACCGTCAGCACCTGCTGGTAGCTCTGCGACTGCACGCTGATCTCGTAGCGGCCGCGATACTGGTTATCTTCGTCGGCGCGATTCCACTGCACCCAGTCGGTGGTCAGCTGCTGACGCGCATCGTTGCGCTGCGCAATGGGGAAATTGTTCGACTCAACAACTTTGGTCACCTGCGACCAGACGGCACCGCGGCTGTTTTCCAGCATCAGCACGCCGGTGTTGCCGGTGAACTGCGCGCGGGCGCCGTTTACCAGCGCCAGCGGCTGCGCCGGCGGGCGAATGTCGAGCTGCTTGCCGACGTTGCCGCTGGCGGCGGTGTGCGGCACGTCGTAGTCGCCGTGCGCCACTGGCAGGATCATACCGGCGGGTGCCTTCAGATCCTGCAGCTCGCTAGCCTGTAAATAGGACTCGTCACCGCTTACCTGACGTTTGTAACGCTGATCGCTAGAGCACGCCGTTAACAGCATCGCAGTAGACAGCGCCACGACGGTCGCAACCGTTGAGCGCTTTACAGAATGATTCATTGAAACTCCCTAACTTATCGCAAACCCGCTTTAATCAGCGCCTGTTCAACTTTTGGTATGGCCGCTGAACTCAGCGGCGTCATCGGCAGACGCAGCGTGTCGCTGGCGATTAATCCTAACTGTTTCGCCGCCCATTTTACCGGGATCGGATTGGGTTCACAGAAAAGCGTCTGGTGCAGATGCATCAGACGCTGATTCAGGCGACGCGCCTCGATGAAATTGCCCTGTTGCGCCAGCGCGCACAGCTCAGCCATTTCACGCGCCGCGATGTTGGCCGTGACCGAAATGACCCCCTTGCCGCCCAGCTGCATCAGGCCCAGCGCGCTGGCGTCGTCGCCGCTGACGATGATAAAGGCTTCATCGACCAGTGCTTGGATCTGACTAACGCGCGATAAGTTCCCGGTCGCCTCTTTGATTCCGATAATATTTTTAATTTCAGCCAGGCGCGCAACGGTTTCCGGCAGCATATCGCAGCCGGTGCGTGAGGGGACGTTATATAACATTTGCGGCAGCGCCGTGCTTTCCGCGATCGCTTTAAAGTGCTGGTAGAGCCCTTCCTGGGTCGGACGGTTGTAGTAGGGCGTCACGGTCAGGCAGCCGACCACGCCGCTGTTTTCGAAACGTTTGGTGAGAGAGATGCCTTCTGCGGTGGCGTTGGCCCCGGTGCCGGCGATCACCGGGATACGCCCGTCCGCCAGCTCCAGCGTCAGCATCACCACGTCGCCATGCTCTTCATGGCTCAGGGTCGCGGATTCGCCGGTGGTGCCGACGGAGACGATCGCCGCGGTGCCGCTGGCGACGTGATAATCAATCAGTTTTTTCAGACTCGCACGGCAGACATTACCTTTGTCATCCATTGGCGTAACGAGTGCAACAATACTTCCCGTGAACATTGGCGATCCCCTCGACAAACAAGTGCTTCATGGTACGTTTTACTTCTGTTGAAAAGCAAGCAGGCCACGCCCCTCCTGCGCTTGTCAGCAGTTTTTTTTATGTTTACCTTATAGTTATTAGCGAATGAACAGGAAATCCCACTTTGCCGCAGTCTCAGCCCCACCATTTGGTGATCACCGCTCTGGGTGTTGACCGTCCGGGTATCGTCAATACTATTACCCGTCACGTCAGCAGCTGCGGATGCAATATCGAAGACAGCCGTCTCGCCATGCTCGGGGATGAGTTCACCTTTATTATGCTGCTCTCCGGCAGCTGGAACGCTATCGCGCTGATTGAGTCGACGCTGCCGCTGAAAGGCGCAGAGCTGGAGCTGCTGATTGTGATGAAGCGCACCCGCGCCAGAACGCGTCCGCCGATGCCGGCGACGGTGTGGGTGCAGGTTGAGGTGCCTGATTCGCCCCACCTAATTGAGCGCTTTACCGATCTGTTTGACAAACATGCGATGAACATCGCTGAACTGGGGTCGCGCATTAAGCCGGGTCAGGCGGATCAGACGCCGACGCTCTATATTCAAATCACGGCGCACAGCCCGGCGGGCGTCGGCGACTCTCAGTTTGAGCAGGCGTTTTACGCCCTGTGTCGCGAACTCAACGCCGACGGCACGCTGCGTTTCTACAGCCTGGCCGACGACGATGCGGCGACGCTGCAGGGTTCACGCTAAGCTGTAAATAAGCCGGGGCTATTCCTCCACATCACTGTTGTCTGGCTATGTGGCGCAATATCCCCTGATGGCGGCTTTTCGCCTGGCGCGGTTTGTCAGGCGGTCTGTCGCCCACAGCATAAAGAAAAAATGGAGAGTAGTGATGAATCCACTGAAAGCCGGTGATACCGCACCGAAATTTAGCTTGCCCGACCAGGATGGCGAACAGGTAAATTTAACCGACTTCCAGGGACAGCGCGTTCTGGTCTATTTCTACCCGAAAGCGATGACGCCGGGATGCACCGTGCAGGCCTGCGGCCTGCGCGACAATATGGATGAGCTGAAGAAAGCGGGCGTGGAAGTGCTCGGCATCAGCACCGACAAACCTGAAAAGCTGTCGCGCTTCGCCGAAAAAGAGCTGCTGAACTTTACCCTGCTCTCTGATGAAGATCATCAGGTCTGCTCGGCGTTCGGCGTCTGGGGCGAAAAGACCTTTATGGGCAAAACCTATGACGGCATTCACCGGATTAGTTTCCTGGTGGGCACCGACGGCACGATTGAAAAGGTATTCGACGACTTTAAAACCTCGAACCATCACGACATCGTGATGGATTACCTGAAGTCGGCGTAACGCGGCGCGGATGCGGCCTTGCGCTGCATCCCGCCTTCTCTCTTTTACGGCGTCAGGCTCTCTGACCGCCGCCCCTCCGCGACCCGCACGCAGTTGCGCCCGTCATGTTTCGCCTGATAGAGCGCGGCGTCAGCCTGCTTCAGGCTTTGCTCCAGCGGCTGCGCCTCATCCTGCCAGGCGGCTACTCCGACGGAAAGGGTAATGGCACCGACATCAGCTATCGACGCCTCGGCGATGCTGGCGCGTATACGTTCGGCAATGCGGCTCGCCTCATCAATCTCGGTCATCGGCAGCAGCATCAGGAACTCCTCTCCGCCGTTGCGACACACCACGTCGCTCTGACGCGCGCTGGCGCTCAGCGTCTTCGCGACCTGCTTAATTACGCGATCGCCAACGTCATGTCCCCAGCTATCGTTGACCCGCTTGAAGTGGTCGATATCAAGCGCCAGCACGGCGAACGGATGACGCAGCGTATGATAGAAGTCGAGCACCGCGCTCAGGCCGCGCCGGTTAAGCAGCTGGGTGAGCGGATCGGTCTGCACCTCTGACTTCAGGCGGCCGATTTTGTCCTGCACCAGCCCGATGCCGGTCAGCAGCGCGCGTTTTACCTGCGCCGCCTCAAAATACCAGGCATGAATCGTGTCCAGCTCCATTGAGACGCCCGGCGCATCCATCTGACGCGCCTTACGCGCCAGCTGCCAGAGCGGCAGCGCGATTAGCCGCGCCAGCACCACCGCCACCAGCAGCGTCAGCAGCGCGAAAGGCACCGAGTGCTTCAGCACCTGCATCAGCAGACCAGAGAGCGGCTCCAGCGTAACGGTGGTCGGCACCACGGCGTATCCGACGAGGCGCGGCGGCTCGCCCGCCGTCCGCAGCTGCAGCGAGCCGTTGGTGGTTTCACCGCGCCCGCTCAGCAGCGCGGGCAGGGTTTTGCCAACCAGCTGCCCGTTCTGGTGATAGAGCACCTGGCTGGTGCTGTCGAGCACGTAGACGCTGGTGCCGTCGCGATAGTACTGCTCGCCGAGCAGCGTATTTAAGATGCTTTTCTTTTTCAGGTAGATGGTGCCGCCCACGTAGCCGAGATAGCGGCCGTCGCGGCTCCAGATGGGCCAGGAGACAAAAATAATCAGGTTATTGGCCGCCGAAATGGTCGGCTTGCTGATGGCGGGCTGGCGCGAGCTGAGCGCCTCACGCGACGCATCGCTGGTCAGGTGCATGCCCTGCAGCATCAGAGATTCTGGTGAGATAGCCTTGACCACGCCGTTAGCGTCGACCACCGCTACCGAGTTAAAGCTGCTGGTCTGCTCGCGCAGGCGATCGACCTCCTGACGCAGCAGCGCAGGATCCTCAAAGTTTTCGCCGAGCAGCCTGGCGCTGTAGTGCAGCTGCGACTGCGCCAGCTGGAAAAAGATTTCGGTGGTGGAGGCGAGCTTGGTAGCGTAAGCGCGGTTCGCCTCCAGCGTGCTGTCGATCAGCGCCATACGCTGCACGCGCCAGGTAGCATAGAGCGCGTTGGTGAGCGTAACCACAATGCTGACGATGGCGAGCAACGCGATAAGCGTGCGTAGATCGGTTCGGGGACGCAGGCGCATTAACATAGCGCACCCGCCGTAAAAGATAAGTACATGCTGAAAGGCCTGAGAATGTCGTTTTTGTTGGAGGTTGTCTGCCCTGGTGAGGCAAGAGGCAAGTGTACACGCTGTCGCCCGCCTGAGCACCCCTCAAGCCCGACATTCTCAGAAACCGCCTGTTTACCCCTGGCGCTAATCGATCAGCCCCTGCTCATCGTAGAAGGGCCAGGGGCCAGAATAATCACCAATGGCGCACTGATGCGTCACCATGCCTTGCCCCGGCTGCCAGCGGTGCAGCAGAAAGCCAGGCGGCTCCAGCACGAAATGGGCCGGGCCGTCGGGCTGCAGGTCAAAGGCCACCTGATGGGAGAGGCCCGGCGCGCACACCGCCAGGGTACCGGCAAAGCGCGTCTGCAGGCTGCGATGCAGATGCCCGCACAGCACCCGCTCTACCTGCGGATAGCGGGCGATCACCGCCGCCAGCGCGCCGGGGTCGCGCAGCCGCTGGCGATCCATATGGTCGATGCCGCAGATAAAAGGCGGATGATGCAGCATCACCAGCGTCGGCGCGGCGGGTTCGCGCGCCAGATGTTGCTCCAGCCACCTCAGCTGATGCGCATCGACCTCGCCCCAGGGCTGCCCCGGCACGCTGGAGTCGAGCGCAAGCAGCTGTAGCGGCCCGACCTTTAGCTGCCAGTTCAGGGTGACGCCGTGCTGAAGATAGAGGTGATCGGCAAACACCTCGCGCAGCGCCTGGCGATCGTCATGATTGCCCGGCATCAGGCGGAACGGCAGCTGCAGGCGGCGCAGCAGCTGCCGCAGCGTCTGATACTCCTCCACCGCGCCGAAATCGACCAGATCGCCCGTAATCACTACCATATCCGGCTGCGGTCGCAGCGCGTTTAGGTTCTCGATGGCGCGCAGCAGCGCCGCCTGGGTATCGACTTTTTTATAGGACAGGCGACCGTTCGCCTTGATATGCAGGTCGCTGATCTGCGCGATCAGCGTAGGGTTGTCGGACACGACGCTCTCCTTAATAACCGGTAAAATCCAGCGCGGCGCGCGGCGCCAGCGTCCAGGTGACGTGCTGCCCGGCATGCCAGGCCTCTCGCGCATGACGATCGACCTGAATCGGCGCGGCAAGCCCGATATCGATATGCAAACGCTGCGCGGCACCCAAAAAGGTACTGCCGACGATATAGCCGTGGCGTGCGTAGCGGGTGTCGTCCGCCAGCAGAATATCCTCCGGGCGGCAGAACTGATGCGGCTCCCCCCGGGCGTCGGTTGCGATGCAGTTGATCGCCCCGACAAAGTCGGCAACGAAGCGCGTCGCCGGACGCTGATAAATCATCTGCGGCGTGTCGATCTGGGCGATGCGCCCCTGCTCCATCACCGCAATGCGATCGCCGAGCGCCATCGCCTCCTGCTGATCGTGCGTGACATAGACGGCGGTAATCGCGAGCCTTTTCAGCAGCGCGCCGATCTCAAGCCGCAGACGCTCGCGCAGTTTGGCGTCGAGCGCCGCCAGCGGCTCATCAAACAGCAGCACTTTCGGCCGCGCGGCCAACGCGCGCGCCAGCGCCACGCGCTGCTTCTGTCCGCCGGAAAGTTTGTCGATGGCGCGGTTCGCCAGCGCGCTGAGATCCACCAGCGCCAGCATCTCCTGCACGCGCGCTGCGCGCTCGCCGCGCGCCACGCCCTGCACCTTCAGGCCATATTCCACGTTCTGCGCTACGTTCATATTGGGAAACAGCGCGTAGTTCTGGAACACCATACCGACGTTGCGCTTCTCAATCGGCAGCGCGGTGACGTCGCGATCGTCAAACCAGACCTCGCCGCCCTCGTCGCTGCTTTCCAGCCCGCTGATAATGCGCAGCGTCGTGGTTTTGCCGCAGCCGGACGGCCCGAGCAGCACCAGGGTTTCGCCGGCGTGAACGGTAAGATCGAGGGGATGCAGCGCGGTATGTTGATGAAAGCGGCGCGCGCAGCGGCGCAGCGTGACGGTAACGGCAGCGTTATTCATGCCAGCTCCTTAACAGCGTTTCGCGTCGTCTGGCGCGCCAGCCAGTGATTGCAGGCGTTGAGCATCAGCAACAGCGGTAAAATCATGACGATAAAGATCAGCGTATAGGCCGATCCCACTTCCAGCCGCATCGAGGCGTAGCTGTCCGCCAGCCCGACCGGCAGGGTTTTGGTCAGCGGCGTGTGCAGCATCCAGGTAATATTGAACTCGCCTACCGACAGGGTAATTACCATAAACGCCCCCGCCAGAATGCCGTTGCGGCAGTTCGGCACCACCACGGTGAAGAAGCGGCGCCAGAAACCGGCACCGAGGCTGGCGGCCGCCTCTTCGAGGCGCGGCAGCTGAATCGCCTGCATCACCGCCAGCACCGGCCGGATCATAAAGGGCAGCGTAAAGAGCACATGGCCGATCAGAATAAACAGCCAGCTGTCGCGCAGCGCGTTAAACCGGCCGTAAAGCAGAATAATCCCGAGCGCGGTCGTGAGGCCCGGCAGCGCCACCGGCAGCATCAGGCACTCCTCGATGCGGGCGGCCCAGCGCGGCGGCGCCTTGAGCAGCCCCCAGGCGGCAGGAATGCCCGTCACCACGACGATCGCCAGACAGCAGAGCGCAATCAGCAGCGACAGCCAGAAGGTATCGGCGTAGAGCGCCCACACCTGCCCGACCCACTTCAGCGTCAGGCCGCTGCGCAGGCCAGCGAAGTAGTTTTCTGTCACGCCCGCCAGCATCGACAGCACCACCGGCACAATCATAAACAGCGCCGTCAGCGCGGTGATCCCGGCCTGCAAATAGAACAGCGTGCGACGCTTCATGATGATTTCTCTCCCGACTGGTGCGTTAAGGCGCGCGCCACTATCAGACCCAGCCAGGCGACCGCGCCCATCACCACCGACAGCGCCGCAGCGGTGGCGAAATTGGCGTAGTTGGTGAACTCGCCGTAAATGGTCAGCGGCAGCACGCTAAGGCTGGTGCCGAGGGTAAAGGCGGTGCCGAACGCGCCCATGCTGGTGGCGAAGCAGAGCGCGCCGCTGGAGAGCAACGCCGGCCTGAGTCCCGGCACGATAACGTCCCAGGTGATGCGCCACTGGCTGGCCCCGAGCGAGCGCGCCGCCTCTTCCAGCGAGCGATCCAGCTTTTCGCTGGCAGCCACCAGCGTGACGATGGCGCGCGGCAGCGAGAAGTAGAGATAGCCGATAAACAGGCCGCTGAGCGAATAGGCGAGCGTCCAGCGTTCGTGAAACAGGCTCATGCTCAACTGCGCCAGCAGCCCCTGCCGCCCCACCAGCATTACCACCAGAAACCCCACGACCACGCCGGGAAAGGCGAGCGGAAAGGTCAGCAGCGCCAGCAGCGTGCCGCGCCCGGCGAAACGCTGACGCGCCAGAAAACAGCCAACCACGGCGGCGATCAGCAGGGTTATCAGCGTCACCGCCAGCGACAGCAGCAGGGTGTTGAGCAGGCTTTGCAGATAGTGCGGCTGGGCGATCGCCGTCCAGTAGCCGCTCTGCCCGGTGGTGCGATCCGGCGTCAGGCCAGTCTGCAGCAGGCGCGCGAAAGGCAGCAGCCAGAAGGCGGCGAAAAAGAGCAGCACAGGCAGCAGCATCCAGGGCCAGCGCGCGCCCTGATGCGCCCGACGGCGCAGGGCCGTCGGCGCGCGGCTGCGGGTTTCCAGCAGCGACATTAACGGATCTCACTCAGGTAGCGGGCGGAAAAGGCTTTCTGCACATCGGCCATCTGCTGATAATTCACCGTGGTCGCGCGGGCATAGTCGCTGTCAGGCAGGAATTTCGCCTTCGCCTCGGCGGAGATCGCCGACGGACGCACCGGGCGCAGGTAGGCGTTGGCCCAGATCGCCTGACCTTTATCCGAGAGCACATAATCGATCACTTTCCTGCCGTTGGCAGCGTGCGGCGCGTTCTTCACCAGGCTGATAACGTACGGCACCGTAACCGTCCCCTCCTGCGGGATCACGAAGGCGACGTTGGCGTGATCTTTATACTTTGCGCGGTAGGCGTTGAAGTCGTAGTCGAGCAGAATGGGGATCTCGCCTGAAATCAGGCGCGCGTAGGCGGTCTGCTTCGGCACGATCGGCTGGTTGGCCTGCAGCTTTTTGAACCAGTTCAGCGCCGGGGTGAAGTCCTGCAGCGATCCGCCTTTCGCCTGATTCACCGCCACGGCGGTGACGTAGCCAACAAAGGCGCTGGAGGGATCGAGATAGCCGACCATGCCCTTATATTCCGGCTTCAGCAGATCATCCCAGGAGGTCGGCAGCGGCGCGCCGCCCAGCGCATCGACATTGACCATAAAGCCCAGGGTGCCGGAGTGCAGCGCCACCCATTTCCCGTCAGGATCTTTCATGCCTGCCGGCACCTCGTCCCAGCGCGCCGGCTTATAGTCGGCGATAACGCCAGCGCCCGCCGCCTGAATGCCGAAGCTGACGCCGTAATAGACCACGTCGGCGACCGGATTGCCCTGCTCGGCGACCAGCTGCGCCAGCGCCTGGCCAGAGTTTTTATTGTCCTGCGGCACCTGGACGCCGGTGTCGTGGGCGATAGCTTTCAGCTGCGCTCCCCAGTCCGCCCACTCCGGCGGACAGTTGTAGCAGATGGCGCTTTCCGCCGCGTGGGCAGCCTGGCTCGCTATACCGCATACAACCAGCAGCGCCGCAGCGCTTAACATTTTCATTCTCTTGTGCGTTGACATGTGGATTCCCTGGAATTAACGAAGGTAGAGCGCGGTGCGGGCGCGATGCTTTCGCCCAGCCGCAGATGGTGCGCCAGCATGCGAAGCCCGCCGCTGGCGTGTTGTAACAGCATATCGATGGCGCAGGCACCGAGCAGATCGCTGGGCTGCACCACCGAGGCAAGCGAGGGCGTCAGATGCTCGCCGGTTTCAATGCCATCGAAGCCCATAACGGAAAGCTGCGTCGGCACCTGAACGCCCGCGCGCGCGGCGGCGCCCATCAGGCTGATGGCCAGCAGGTCGTTACTGCAGATCACCGCGGTCAGCGGATTAGCCCCCTGCAGGCGCGGTTGCAGCTGTTGAAAGTCGGAGCGCGTATGGCTCGGCATCTCGATCAGCGGAAAGGGTTTCAGACCCGCCTGCCGCATGGCGTCGCAGTAGCCGAGAAAACGCTGCTGCGCCCGATCGGACTGCCAGACAGGGCCGGTCACCATGCCGATATGGCCGTGCCCCAGCCCCAGCAGATGTTCGACCGCTTCGGCCATCGCGCGCCGGTTATCGACGCAGACGCTCGGCCAGCTGGCGCACTGCGGCACGTTGTGCGCCAGCACAAAGGGCATCTGCGCCGCGGCCAGCGTCGGCAGCACCGCGCTGCGGTCCGCGTCAGCCACCGTTAACACCAGCCCGGCGACGCGCTGACGCAGCATATGTTCGACGATTGCCGCCTCGCGCTCGGCCTGATAGTCGCTGGTGGCGACCAGCAGCCCGAAGCCGGCCAGCCGCGCCTGACGCTCCATCGCCTGCAGCTGATGAGCAAATACCGGATTGAGCAGCGAAGGCAGCAATACGCCAAGGGTGGTGGAGTGCTGGGTGCGCAGCTGACGCGCGATATGGTTAGGGCGGAAGCCGAGCTGGTCCGACGCCGCCAGCACCCGCTGCAGCGTGCTCTCTTTCAGCAGATGGGGATCGGAGAAGGCGCGCGCCGCCGTGGCGCGCGAGACGCCCGCCAGTTTCGCTACGCTTATTAAATCGGTCATTTTCTTCCCCTGATACGCTGATGAGAACGATCTCACTGGCGCTCAAACTAAAGGGGTTGTATGACAGAACAATCGCAGCGGAATGACGAAAAGATGACAGCGGCACGGGGCCGCTGTCGAGGGGGGTTACAGCATCAGGAAGGCGTAGCCTTCGTTCTGCAGCGTCGCCACCGTGGTGCCGCTGGAGATAGTGTGGGTCACGCGCTGATCGATCCAGTCGCGCTGCAGATTGTGAAAGGCCACCGACTGGTCGCAGATCGAGACCTGCACGCCCGCCTTCTTCAGCTCGTCGATCAGTTTAAGGTTAGGGTTATCCACACCATACGCCTTATGGAACTGATCGTTATTCAGCGCCGCCGGCACCGCATCGCTGTTGATCGACACCACGAATTTCAGCTGATCCAGCGGCACGCCTGCGGCGTAATAGAGGTTGGTCACGCGGGCAACGCGCTCCAGACCGAGATTCGGCTGACGAATATCGCCCTCATTGCGGTTAATCTGGAAAACAATTTTATTGCTCAGGCCCGGCACGGTACCGGGTTTAAAAGCGGGCGTGTCGACGTAGTGAATTTTGCCAAAGCCTTCAATTGCAGGCGTACTCCAGAAATCTGCTGGCTGTGTCGGGGTACTGGCAAATTTGCCGCTCACCTTGTCATATAATTCCGGCAGCTGTAATACATTACCGCCAATAAAACCGGCTATCGCTGCCACCACAATATAGGCCGCTGGACGCATCGTTATTCTCCTGCTCGTTATTTTTAAAGTGTGATTACATCTGTAGCCATGCGTAACCCTGATTTTCCAGGGTTGAGACCGTCGTTGGACTGGAGAGCGCATGAACCACTGATTTATCGATCCAGTCGTTGGGATAATGGTGGAAAGCCACCGACTGATCGCAGACGGAAACCTTCACGCCCAGCTTATCGAGCTGGCTGATCAGCTTGAGGTTGGGGTTATCTACGCCGTAAAACTGTTTGAAGTGGGCGTTATCCAGCATGGCAGGCGTTGCGTCGCCCGTTACCGAGACAACGAATTTCAGATCTTCCGCCGGCACGCCGGAGGCGACATAGAGGTTGACCACGCGCGCCACGCGCTCCAGGCCAAGGTTGACGTCGGTCATGGCGCCGTCGCTGCGGGTGATCTGGAAAACGATCTTATTACTCAGGCCCGCAACCGGCTTAAAGGCGGCATCCGGCTCGTAGTGGATCTTGCCGTAGCCGTCAACGGCGGGCGTGCTCCAGAAGCCGTCGGGATCGCTGGGTTTGGCGGCGAAATGGTTAACGACTTTTTGATAGAGCGCGCCGCTTTGGGTAACGCCCGCGCCAACAGCACCGCCAATAATGGCGATGAGCGCGTAAGATACAGCTGAACGCATAAATTATCTCCGGATAACAGCGTAGTGCTGGTTCACATCCCGAATTGGGTGAGCTATCTATACCACAGCCCCGCCGTGGCAAAAGGGCGCGGCGCTGACCGCCTGCGGCGCGTTAATTGCCAGGTGAACTATTCATTGTGCTAATTGATAAAGGCTTTCGATGGCGAAGCGCGCGCCTTTTAACATTGAAGTGGATCGATATTTATGCAGGGAGTGGCCTTAAATAAAATTAATTAGCCTGAAACTGATACCAGCTATTTATATTTACCGCAGAGGCTTCAGCGGCCATACCATCAAACTTATTGATTTTCGCTTTCGCGCCTTTTGCGCTGATAACGCGCTTTTTTCAGAGTAAGCCTGGAAAAAAACATGCCACATTCAGTTTTTTTGAGTAAATTTACATATCTTTAATTAAAAAGCGTGCTGAGGATCTCGCGCGTTTATAATAATGAGCTGCCCTCTCCGGCTCGCTTAAAAAAGCGACGCCTGTTACGGCGCTGCTATACCGGCGTTTCCCTTTTATGAAATAAATGCGCGTTTGGTTTTTCAACGAAAGCGCACCCGCCCCTAACGTTCAATTTTTTGCTGCAAAAGCGTCGCTGTAGCACAGGTTAATAGCGGATCAGACCGTTTCTTTCTTTTAAAGCTCTGGTTAAGATAGGCGCGACGCGTCTTTTACCCTGAAAAAGCACATTGTATTTTCCAGGCCGCAGAGTTTCTCTACAGGATCCAGGCATGTTGAACCGGTTAAAGAAAACGCTACTCGCCGCGCTGCTTCCCACCCTGATGCTGATGCCGCACGCGTCCGCCTGGGCCGACGTCAGCGACTCGCTGCCCGATATGGGCACGACCGCAGGCTCGACGCTCTCTATTGGCCAGGAGATGCAGATGGGCGACTTTTACGTGCGTCAGCTGCGCGCCAGCGCGCCCTTGATCAACGACCCGCTGCTTAATGAGTACATCAATCAGCTCGGCCAGCGACTGGTTGCCCATGCCGATTCGGTAAAAACGCCCTTTCACTTCTTTCTGATCCAGAACGACGAGCTTAACGCCTTCGCCTTCTTCGGCGGCAACGTAGTGCTGCACGCCTCGCTGTTTCGCTTTACCGAGAATGAGAGCCAGCTGGCGTCGGTGATGGCGCATGAAATCTCCCACGTCACCCAGCGCCATCTGGCGCGCGCGATGGAAGATCAGAAGCGCAACGCGCCGCTGACCTGGGTCGGCGCGCTGGGATCGATTCTGCTGGCGATGGCCAGCCCACAGGCGGGTATGGCGGCGCTGACCGGTACGCTGGCAGGCACCCAGCAGGGCATTATCAGCTTCACCCAGGGCAACGAGCAGGAGGCGGATCGCATCGGTATTCAGGTGCTGCAGCGCGCCGGATTCGATCCCGAAGCAATGCCCAACTTTTTACAGAAGCTGGCCGATCAGAGCCGCTTCTCGTCGAAGCCGCCGGAGATCCTGCTGACGCATCCCCTGCCCGACAGCCGTCTGGCAGACGCGCGCAACCGCGCCAACCAGATGCGCCCGGTAGTGGTGCAGTCCTCGCAGGATTACTACATGGCGAAAGTGCGCGCCCTCGGCATGTACGCCACCGGCCGTAATCAGCTGACCGACGAGCTGCTGGAGAGCTATAGCCACGGCAACAGCCGCGAACAGCAGGCGGCGCAGTACGGCAAAGCGGTGCAGTTTTTACAGGCGAAAAGTTTCGCCAGCGCGAAAAAGATCATCGAGCCGCTGCTGGCAAAGCAGCCCGACAATGTCTGGTATCTCGACATCATGACCGATATCGATATCGGTATGAATCAGCCGCAGCAGGCGATCGCCCGGCTTAACGCCGCGGGCGCGGCTAAAAACAGCCCGGTGGTACAGCTAAATCTGGCGAATGCTTACGTCGAGGCGAAACAGCCCGCTAACGCCAGCCGCATTCTGAATCGCTATACCTGGGCGCATCCAGACGATGTGAACGGCTGGGATCTGCTGGCGCAGGCGTCGGCGCAGCAGGGGCTGAATGATGAAGAGATGTCGGCGCGCGCCGAAACGCTGGCGCTTAACGGTCAGCTCGATCAGGCGATTACTACGCTGAGCAGCGCCAGCGCGCAGGTGCCGGTCGGCAGCCTGAAGCAGGCGCGCTATGACGCGCGTATCGACCAGCTTCGTCAGCTGCAAACTCGCTTTAAACAGTACCAAAAAGGATAATCGAGCATGGTCACCCTTTATCACAACCCGCGCTGCAGCAAGAGCCGCGAAACCCTGGCGCTGCTGGAGGCGAACGGCGTTAAGCCAGAGATTGTCCGCTATCTTGAGACCCCGCCCGATCGCGAGACGCTGCAAATTCTGCTGCAAAAGCTCGGCATGAGCAGCGTCCGGCAGCTGATGCGCACCAAAGAGGAACTTTATAAAACCCTGCGGCTGGAAAACGCCGATGAAGCGCAGCTGCTTGACGCGCTGGCGGCACATCCGGCGCTGCTGGAGCGGCCGGTGGTGATTAACGGCGATCGGGCGCGCATCGGCCGACCGCCGGAAGCGGTGCTGGCGATCCTTTAAAGCCCGAGCGTCTCTTTTACGAAAGGAATGGTGAGTTTGCGCTGCGCGCTGATCGAGGCGTGATCGAGGCGATCCAGCGTTTCGAACAGGGTGCGCATTTCGCGATCGAGGCGTTTCAGCATAAAGCGCCCGACATCTTCCGGCAGTTCAAAGCCCCGCATACCGGCGCGCAGCTGCAGCGCCTGCAGTTTGTCTTCATCGCTCAGCGGCTGCAGACGATAGATCTGGCCCCAGTCGAGGCGCGACGCCAGGTCAGGCAGATTAAGGTTAAGCTGCCGCGGCGGTCGGTCGCCGGTAATCAGCAGCCGGGTTTTACCGGTTTCCAGGATGCGGTTATAGAGATCGAAGATCGCCATCTCCCACGCCTCTTCGCCGGCGATGCACTCGATATTGTCGATGCAGACCAGCGCCAGATGCTCCATGCCGTCCAGCACGTCCGGCACAAACCAGGTGCGCTTATCCAGCGGCACATAGCCGACCGCCTCACCGCGCGCCGACATTTCCGCGCACGCCGCGTGCAGCAAATGGCTGCGGCCACCGCCTTCGCGCGACCAGAAATAGAGATAGCTGCCGTGTTGCTGACTGAGGGCGCCTTTCAGCGCGGCGATAAGCGACGGATTTTCCCCCGGCCAGAAGCTGGCGAAGGTCTCGTCGTCCGGTAAGTAAAGTGGCAGTGACAGTTGTGCCGGCGTGTTCAGAAGCACCTCAAAGAGAACAGGCAAAAAACGGGGCAAGTCTACCACAGTTTTCGCCGGGTGAGGATAACGGGCATCCCTGCCCGCACCGACTCAGTGACCGCCCTTCTCTTCAGCGTCCAGCACCACCTCTTCCGGGCGCAGCAGCGAGATAACGCGGAAGATCAGCGCCAGCAGCACCCCCACCAGCGTTGCCAGCGCCATGCCTTTCAGTTCGGCGGCGCCGATATGTACTTTCGCGCCGCTGACCCCGATGATCAGGATAACGGAAGTGAGGATCAGGTTTTGCGCCTTGCTGTAGTCCACTTTGGATTCGATCAGCACGCGAATGCCCGATGCGCCGATAACGCCATAAAGCAGCAGCGACACGCCGCCCATGACCGGCACCGGGATCGCCTGAATCGCCGCCGCCAGCTTGCCGACGCAGGAGAGCAGAATCGCGATGATTGCCGCCCCGCCGATTACCCAGGTGCTGTAGACGCGGGTAATCGCCATCACGCCGATGTTTTCGCCGTAGGTGGTATTCGGCGTCGAGCCGAAGAAGCCGGAGATCACGGTGGAAAGACCGTTAGCGAACATTGAGCGGTGCAGGCCGGGATCGCGGATCAGATCTTTTTTCACGATATTGGCGGTCACCACCAGATGCCCGACGTGCTCGGCGATCACCACCAGCGCGGCGGGCAGAATGGTCAGCATCGCCGCCCACTCAAAGCGCGGCGTATAGAAGGTAGGCAGCGCGAACCAGGGCGCGTTATAGACCGGCGTCCAGTCTACGATGCCCATAGCGAAGGAGAGCGCATAGCCCACGACCACCCCGACCAGAATCGGAATGATGGCGAGGAAGCCGCGAAACAGCACCGAGCCAAAAACGGTAACGGCCAGGGTGACCAGTGAAATAGTGATGGTGGTACCGTCAGCGCTGCTGCCTTCTGCCGGCAGCAGCCCCGCCATATTGGCCGCCACGCCCGCCAGCTCAAGACCAATCACCGCCACGATAGCGCCCATCGCCGCCGGCGGGAACATCACGTCGATCCAGCCGGTGCCGGCCTTTTTCACAATCAGCGCCACGATGCAGAACAGCAGGCCGCACAGAATAAAACCGCCCAGCGCCAGCTCATAGCCAAGCGGCAGCAGCAGCAGCACCGGCGAGATAAAGGCGAAGCTGGAGCCGAGATAGGCGGGAATCTTGCCCTTACAGATAAAGAGATAAAGCAGCGTGCCAACGCCGTTGAACAGCAGCACCGTCGCCGGGTTGATATGAAACAGAATGGGCACCAGCACCGTTGCGCCGAACATGGCGAACAGATGTTGCAGGCTGAGCGGTATGGTTTGCAGTAGCAGCGGACGTTCGC
Organism: Pantoea sp. ACRSC; assembly: GCF_022346785.1. Taxonomy (NCBI): domain Bacteria; kingdom Pseudomonadati; phylum Pseudomonadota; class Gammaproteobacteria; order Enterobacterales; family Erwiniaceae; genus Pantoea; species Pantoea sp. ACRSC. The sequence goes on along the minus strand of NZ_JAKRNN010000011.1, from coordinate 92,029 downwards.
TAACGCCGATGGCGCGTCGAGTCATCATTTATCCCCTTAAAATGGTCTGTTTTTGCCAAAAAAAAGCCGACTCTCTGGTCGGCTGATGCAGTTATTTAGTTCCGAAAATTTTGTCGCCGGCATCGCCCAGCCCCGGAATGATATAACCTTTTTCGTTTAAGCCCTGATCGACAGACGCGGTATAAAGCTCAACGTCCGGATGCGCTTTCTCCAGCGCGGCGATGCCTTCCGGCGCCGCCACCAGCACCAGCACCTTAATGCTGCTGCAGCCCGCTTTCTTCAGCAGATCGATCGTGGCGATCATCGAACCGCCGGTGGCCAGCATCGGATCGACCACCAGCGCCAGTCGCTCTTCAATGTTGGAGACCAGCTTCTGAAAATAGGGTACCGGCTCCAGCGTCTCTTCGTCGCGATAGACCCCGACTACGCTGATGCGCGCGCTCGGCACATGCTCCAGCACGCCTTCCATCATCCCCAGACCGGCGCGCAGAATCGGCACCACAGTGATTTTTTTACCTTTGATTTGATCGATTTCTACCGGGCCGTTCCAGCCTTCAATAGTAACGCGCTCGGTTTCCAGGTCGGCGGTGGCTTCATAGGTCAGCAGACTGCCAACTTCCGACGCCAGCTCGCGGAAGCGTTTGGTACTGATATCGTGCTCACGCATCAAGCCCAGTTTATGTTTGACCAGCGGGTGTTTGACTTCCACGATCTTCATTGGTGTTCTCCCGGAATGAGTTGAGCTAAAAAAAAATCGCGGGATTATACCGCCTTTTTGCAAGCGCGCCATATGTCGTTGCGCAATGAGGCGACGTTTCGATCCGTTATTCAAGGATTGATGAAAATCGTCCGGCGCGCAATTTGACCTGGCAATGGGACTCGCAAACGTTTGCCTGCGCTGTTAGAATTGCCGCGCTTTTTGTTAACCACCAACCGCAATCGCGTGGGGATTCCGCAGTGACCGACAAGACCTCTCTCAGCTACAAAGACGCCGGCGTTGATATCGATGCTGGTAATGCTCTGGTTGATCGTATTAAAGGCGTAGTGAAAAAGACTCGTCGCCCGGAAGTGATGGGTGGGCTCGGCGGTTTCGGCGCCCTTTGCGCGCTACCGCAGAAATACCGCGAGCCGGTGCTGGTCTCCGGAACCGACGGCGTCGGCACCAAGCTGCGTCTGGCGATGGATCTGAAACGCCATGACGCTATCGGCATCGATCTGGTCGCCATGTGCGTGAACGATCTGGTGGTTCAGGGCGCGGAACCGCTGTTTTTCCTCGACTATTACGCCACCGGCAAGCTGGACGTCGAGACCGCCTCTGCCGTTATCACCGGCATCGCCGAGGGCTGCCTGCAGTCCGGCTGCGCGCTGGTAGGCGGCGAAACCGCGGAAATGCCGGGCATGTACCACGGCGAAGATTACGACGTGGCGGGATTCTGCGTCGGCGTGGTTGAGAAATCTGAAATTATCGACGGCTCAAAAGTGCAGGACGGCGACGTGCTGATCGCGCTCGGCTCCAGCGGCCCGCACTCCAACGGCTATTCGCTGGTGCGCAAAATCCTTGAGGTGAGCCAGACCGATCCGCTGACCAAACAGCTGGACGGCAGGCCGCTGGCGGATCACCTGCTGGAACCGACCCGAATCTACGTGAAAAACATTCTGAGCCTGATCGAGCAGGTCGATGTGCATGCCATTGCCCATCTGACCGGCGGCGGCTTCTGGGAAAACATTCCGCGCGTGCTGCCGGATAATACCCAGGCGGTCATCGACGAGAAGAGCTGGGAGTGGCCGGTGGTGTTTGACTGGCTGCAGCAGGCGGGCAACGTCAGCCGTCATGAGATGTACCGCACCTTTAACTGCGGCGTTGGCATGGTAATCGCGCTGAGCGCCGCCGAGGCGGACAAGGCGGTTGAGCTGATGCGCGCCGCAGGCGAAAAAGCCTGGAAGATCGGCGTCATCAAGGCGTCAGATGCCGAAGAGCGCGTGGTTATCAACGCATGAAAAAGCTGGTTGTACTGATCTCCGGTAACGGAAGCAATCTTCAGTCCATCCTCGACGCCTGCGCAAGCGGGCGGATTAACGGCAGCGTCGCTGCCGTTTTCAGTAATAAATCGACCGCTTACGGCCTGACGCGCGCGCGCGAAGCGGGCGTGCCGGCCCACGCGCTGGCGGCCAGCGATTTTGCCGACCGCGAAGCGTTCGATCGTCAGCTGATGCGGGAGATCGACGCCTACGCGCCGGATCTGGTGGTGCTGGCGGGCTATATGCGCATCCTGAGCAGCGCCTTCGTCGCGCACTATCAGGATCGCCTGCTGAATATTCACCCCTCTCTGCTGCCGAAATATCCGGGCCTGCACACTCATCGTCAGGCGCTGGAGAACGGCGACGCTGAACATGGCACCTCGGTGCATTTCGTTACCGACGAGCTGGATGGCGGCCCGGTGATCCTGCAGGCCCGCGTGCCGGTCTTCCCCGACGACACCGAAGATGAGATCACCGCGCGCGTGCAGCATCAGGAGCATGCGATCTATCCGCTGGTGATTAGCTGGTTTGTTGAAGGTCGGTTAGCGATGCGTGAAGGTCGGGCCTGGCTGGATAATCAGCCGCTGCCGCCGCAGGGCTACGCGCACGACTAGCCGATGCCCGACGGCTCACTCAGTCACAACGCAGGCGACATCAACTGAAGAGCAAAGCGTCCCGCGACAGGGGTAAAAACGCCGGGCGCGTTTTTGCCCAACCCAGCGCGCTGGCCCGGCAACGGGCGCGCCTCAGGGACGGGGTGCATCGTCGCGCGGGCCGGACGCGCAGGAAAGCAATGGACTTTGCGAGCGGGTGACGACCTGGGTAAGCCCCCTCTGCTAGCCGTAGCGGCCGGTAATATAATCCTCGGTGCGCCGGTTGCGCGGCGAGGTAAAGATGCGATCCGTTTCATCAAACTCCACCACCGCCCCCTGATGCATAAAGGCGGTGTAGTCGGAGACGCGCGACGCCTGCTGCATATTGTGGGTGACCAGCACCAGCGTAAAGTGCTGCTTCAGCGTGGTCATCAGCTCCTCAATCACCAGCGTCGAGATAGGATCGAGCGCCGACGTCGGCTCGTCCAGCAGCAACACTTCCGGTTCAATCGCGATGGCGCGGGCGATCACCAGACGCTGCTGCTGGCCGCTGGAGAGCGTCAGCGCATTCTGCCCCAGCTGATCTTTCACCTCGCCCCACAGCGCCGCAGCGCGCAGCGCGCGCTCGCACGCCTCGTTCAGCACCCGCCTGTCGCGCACGCCCTGCAGCCGCAGGCCGTAGACGACATTTTCATAGATCGACTTAGGAAAGGGATTGGGCCGCTGGAACACCATGCCGATGCGGCGGCGCAGCGCCGAGAGATCCTGCGACGGCTGCATAATAGCGTGGCTGCCCAGCAGGATCTCGCCCTCAATGCGACAGTTGTCTACCACGTCGTTCATGCGATTAAAGCAGCGCAGCAGCGTCGATTTGCCGCAGCCGGAAGGCCCGATCAGCGCGGTGATGCGCTTCTCAGGGATACGCAGCGAAATATCATGCAGCGCCTGACGATCGCCATACCATAACGAAAGGTGGTTTAGCGTCAGCGCCGTTTCGGTATCGGGCATCATAGTCATCATCTTTTATTGGGTCATCAGGCGATAGCGTTCGCGCAGCCGATGGCGCAGCGCCATCGCCAGCAGGTTGAGCGACAGAATAATTGTCACCAGCAGCAGCGCCGTAGCGTAGACCAGCGGGCGGTCCGCCTCGACGTTGGGACTCTGAAAGGCGAGATCGTAGATCTGGAAGCCGAGGTGCATAAATTTGCGGTCGAGATGCAGCCAGGGAAAAACCGCGTCAACCGGCAGCTCCGGCACCATCTTCACCACGCCCACCAGCATCAGCGGCGCGGTCTCTCCTGCGGCGCGCGCCACCGCCAGTATCAGGCCGGTGAGCATCGCCGGCAGCGCCATCGGCAGCACCACGTGCCACAGCGTCTCCGCCTGGGTGGCGCCCAGCGCCAGCGAGCCCTGACGCAGCGAGTCGGGGATGCGCGACAGCCCCTCTTCGGTGGCGACGATCACCACCGGCAGCGTCAGCAGCGCCAGCGTCAGCGACGCCCACAGTAGCCCCGGCGTGCCGAAGGTAGGATTGGGCAACGCGCGGGAAAAGAAGAGCTGATCGAGCGTGCCGCCGACCAGCCAGACGAAAAAGCCCAGCCCGAACACGCCATACACAATTGACGGCACGCCCGCCAGATTGACCACCGCAATGCGCACCAGCCGCGTCAGGGCGTTGCGGCCGGCATATTCATGCAGCCAGATAGCGGCGATAACGCCGAACGGCATCACCACCAGCGACATCAGCAGCACCATCAGCACGGTGCCGAAAATCGCCGGAAACGCGCCGCTGTCGCTTTCACCATTTGCGGGCGAATCGCTGACGAAATGCCAGATCTGACGCAGCGCGTGGGTTAGCTTCTGCTGCGCGTTCATGGCGTTAGGACGCCAGGCTTCAACCACCTGTGCCAGCGGAATGGCGTGCTCGCGCCCCTGCGCGTCGCGCAGCATCAGCACGTCACGCTGGCTCTGGCGCTGTAAATCAGCCAGCTGGCTGCTGAGCAGGACGAAACGGCGCTGCAGCGCCGCCTGGTTGGCCTCAAACTCCGACAGCGCGCGCGTATCGAACTGCTGCTGCTGCCGCAGCCGATCGGCGCGCGCGTCCAGCGCCGCCAGCTGATCGTTGAGCCGCGTCAGATCGACGTGGCGAATGCGGTTGATTTTATGCAGCAGTTCGCGCACCTGCCCCAGCCGCTGATGCAGCAGCGCATCGGGATCGCGCGCCGTCAGCGCCTCATTATCTTCGCGCAGGCCAGTAAACCAGCCGTAGGCGTTGCCGCCGCCGCGCCGCTGCAGCACCATGACCTCTTTTGGCTGGCTCACCCTCAGCGCTTCGCGCGCATAGATTACGCGGAAATCGGGCGCATCCCAGTCGCGGTTGCCGGTTTTAATCAGGTAGCGATGGAGATGGCTGACCGGCGGCGACGCCCCGCTCTCTGCCGCGGGGGCGGGAAAATGTGGCTGATGCTCAAGGGTTTCCCCCAGCAGCGCCGTTGTCTCCCCTTCCGGCTGCGTCAGCTGGTAGAGATCGACGCGCTGCGGCCAGAAGGCGCGCATGCCCTGCCAAGCCAGCAGCGCAATCAGCAGGGTAAAGGCCAGCAGGCAGACGGCGACCGCGCCTGCGGTCAGCCAGCGCCAGCGGTCGTTTTGTCGCATCGCCTTCATGCCTGGCCCTCGTGCTGGCTGTATCGCTGGCGCAGGCGCTGACGGATCAGTTCGGCCAGGGTGTTGATTATCAGGGTAAAGAGCAGCAGCACCAGCGCGCTGAGAAACAGAATCCGGTAGTGGGCGCTGCCTGCCGCGGCTTCCGGCATCTCGATGGCGATATTAGCGGAGAGCGCGCGCAGCCCGGAAAAGAGGCCGCCCTGGCTCTGCGGCGTATTGCCGGTCGCCATCAGCACGATCATGGTTTCACCCACCGCGCGGCCAAAACCGATCATCAGCGCGGCGAAAATTCCCGCCGACGCCCCCGGCAGCACCACGCGCGTCAGGGTCTGCCACGGCGTCGCGCCCAGCGCCAGCGACCCCTGCCCCAGCGCCGCGGGCACGCTGAACAGCGCATCTTCCGACAGCGTGAAGATCAGCGGCACCAGCGCGAAGCCCATTGCCAGTCCCGCCACCAGCAGGTTGCGCTGCTCATAGTGCGGCAGCCATTCCGCAGCGTCGCGCATCAGAAAGGTCGGGATAATCAGCGTGGCCAGCGTGACAATCAGCAGCAGCGGCAGCAGCAGCATCACCTCGCGTCCCGGTTGGCGCCAGCGCGGCGGCAGATGCCGGCTGAGTGCGCCGCAGATCAGCAGCGTCGCCGCCAGCGTCAGCGGCAGCAGCAAGACGCCGAGCAGCGCCTGGCTAATATGCGGTGCCAGCCAGAGTCCAGCGATAAGCCCGATCACCACGCTGGGCAGCGCGCCCATCATCTCAATCGCCGGCTTGACCCAGCGTCGCAGGCCCGGCGACATAAACCAGGCGGTATAGATCGCCGCCGCCAGCGCCAGCGGCGTGGCGAACAGCAGCGACAGCGCCGCCGCTTTCAGGGTGCCGGTGACCATCGGCATAAAGCTGAACTTGGCCTGATAGCTGTCTGCAGCGTTGGTGGACTGCCAGACCCAGTCCGGCGCGGGGTAGTTCTCATACCAGATTTTTTGCCAGAAGCTGCGCCAGCTCACGTCCGGCCAGGGGTTGTTAATGCGCAATAGCTGCCAGCTGCTGGCGCGCTCCAGCAGCAGCGCGTCGCCGCGCGGCGAAAACGCGGCATGCTCGACGCCCGCCGCCAGCTGGCGCTGCAGGATCGGGCCTGGCTGCTTGCTGGCGAAGAGCGCCAGCGCGCCGTCAGGCTCCAGGGTAGCGAAGACGCGGCGCTGCGGTTCCGTTACCACGGCGGCGGTCGGGCTGCTTCCGGCGAAGGTGCGGATTTCATGCAGCCGCGGCCCTTCCGCCCCGGCGATAGCGAACCACTGCGTTACGCCGCGTCCATCCTGAATCAATAAACTGCGCCCGCTCGCCAGCAGATGCAGGCTGCGCGGCGGCTGCGCCAGCGTCACGGTTTCGCGCAGCGTCGCGCGATCGTCGTCAAGCTGCCAGACGCGCAGCACATCGCCTTCGCTGGCATAGAGCAGATCGCCCTGCGGCGACAGCAGCAGATGGTCGGCATGGGCCTGCGGCAGATCCACGGCGCGCGGCGCCTGCTGAGGGGCCAGCGTCAGGACGCTGAGGCCCCTCTCGGTGACCAGAGCGATACGCCATCTGTTTTCGTTCAGCGTCGCCAGCGCCATCGCGTTCACCGCGCCGCCAGGGAGCCGCAGCGGCGTCTCGCCGAGCGGGAAGCGCCATTCGCCGTCGACGGGCTGCAGCAGCGTCAGCGCGCCCTGGGCGCTGAGCAACAGGGTGCGCCGGTCGGCGCTGCTGGCCGCCCGCTCAGGCGCGGGACGCAGCATCAGCGGCGTTTCGGCGGGCTGCCCGTTAAGCGGAATAAAGCGCGCCGCGCCGTCGCGTCCGATACGCCAGCCGCGATCGCCCTGATTGCCGATTATCAGCGCCGGCTCGCTGTCCCACAGCTGCTGCGCCGCCTGCTGATGAAGGCCAGGCGCAGCGAACAGCGGCAGGACCACCCAAATCAACCAGAAAAAGAGCAGCAGCATCAGCAGCAAAATAGCGATGCCGCAGGATGTGACCAGACGCCGCGTAAAACGATCGATTGCGCGGCGACGGCGGTCGCTGAAGTTGACGGGAATATGCTTTAGGCTCATGCGGCTCTGAATGAGATCGGTATTAAGCCGCTATGTTGCCCGTAGCTGGTTGATAAGACAACTATTGGCGTTGGACAAGGTTGCCATACTCTCGCCATAATGTTGATGGACACTGGTTCTTTAAGTCCTGCGAACGCGATATGGAGTCAGAATGGGTCAGGAAAAGCTGTATATAGAAAAAGAATTAAGCTGGTTATCCTTCAACGAGCGCGTCTTACAGGAAGCGGCCGATAAAACTAACCCGCTGATCGAACGTATGCGTTTTCTGGGGATCTATTCCAATAACCTTGATGAGTTTTACAAGGTGCGCTTTGCCGACCTTAAGCGTCGTATTCTGATTGGCGAGGAGCAGGGGTCGCCTGGCCTGCCGCGCCATCTGCTGAAGAAAATTCAGCAGCGCGTCATGAAGTCGGAGCAGGAATTCGACGGTCTCTATAACGAACTGCTGCTGGAGCTGGCGCGCAACCAGATCTTTTTGATCAACGAACGCCAGCTTTCCGCCAATCAGCAGGTGTGGCTGCGTCACTATTTCAAACACGATTTGCGCCAGCACATTTCGCCGATTCTGATTAATCACGACACCGATCTCACCGAATTCCTGAAAGATGACTACACCTATCTGGCGGTGGAGATTATTCGCGGCGATGATATTCGCTATGCGCTGCTGGAGATCCCCTCCGATAAAGTTCCGCGCTTCATCAACCTGCCGGCTGAATCACCGCGCCGACGCAAGCCGATGATCCTGCTGGACAATATTCTGCGCTACTGTCTCGACGACATCTTTAAAGGCTTCTTCGATTACGACGCGCTGAATGCCTATTCGATGAAGATGACGCGCGATGCGGAATACGATCTGGTGACGGAGATGGAGTCGAGCCTGCTGGAGCTGATGTCCTCTAGCCTTAAGCAGCGTCTCACCGCCGAGCCGGTGCGTTTCGTTTATCAGCGCGATATGCCGGACGCCATGGTGGAGCTGCTGCGTAATAAGCTGACCATCTCCAACTACGACTCCATCGTGCCGGGCGGCCGCTACCATAACTTTAAAGACTTTATCGGCTTCCCGGACGTGGGCAAAAGCAACCTGGTCAACCGTCCGCTGCCGCAGATCCGCCATATCGGCTTCGACGGCTTCCGCAACGGCTTCGACGCCATTCGTGACCGCGACATCCTGCTCTACTACCCCTACCACACCTTTGAGCATGTGCTGGAGCTGCTGCGTCAGGCCTCTTTCGACCCGAGCGTGCTGGCGATTAAAATCAACATCTATCGCGTTGCGAAGCGCTCGCGCATTATGGATGCGATGATACACGCCGCCTATAACGGCAAGAAAGTCACTGTGGTAGTGGAGCTGCAGGCGCGCTTCGACGAAGAGGCCAATATTTCGTGGGCCAAGCGCTTAACCGAAGCGGGCGTACATGTGATTTTCTCCGCGCCGGGCCTGAAAATTCACGCCAAGCTGTTTCTTATCTCGCGCCGGGAAGGCGACGAAGTGGTGCGCTACGCCCATATCGGCACCGGCAACTTCAACGAGAAAACCGCGCGCCTCTACACCGACTATTCGCTGTTAACCGCCGATGCGCGCATTACCAACGAAGTGCGCCGGGTATTCAACTTTATTGAAAACCCCTATCGCCCGGTGAGCTTCGAGCATCTGATGGTCTCGCCGCAGAACTCGCGTCAGATGCTTTATCAGCTGGTTGATGCAGAAATCGCCAATGCGCAGCAGGGTCGTCCGTGTGGCATTACGCTGAAAATTAACAACCTGGTGGATAACGGTCTGGTCGATCGTCTCTACGCGGCGTCGGGCGCAGGCGTTAAGATTAATCTGCTGGTGCGCGGCATGTGCTCGCTGATCCCTGACTTGCCCGGGATCAGTGAAAATATTCGCGTGATCAGTATCGTTGACCGCTATCTTGAGCACGATCGCGTCTATATTTTCGAAAACGGCGGCGACAAAAAAGTCTTCCTTTCTTCCGCCGACTGGATGACGCGCAACATCGATCACCGCATCGAAGTAGCGGTATCGATCCTCGATCCGCGCGTTAAGCAACGCATTCTGGACATTATCGCTATCCTGTTTAGTGATACGGTGAAAGCGCGTATCGTTGATAAAGAGTTGGGGAACCGCTATGTTCCGCGCGGCAATCGTCGTAAGGTCCGCTCTCAACTGGCGATTTATGATTACATCAAGAAACTGGAACAGCCTGAATAATCTATGCCCATTTCTCATAAAAGTACGCCGAGACCGCAAGAATTTGCGGCAATCGATCTTGGCTCAAACAGCTTTCATATGGTCATTGCGCGCGTGGTGGATGGCGCTCTGCAGGTGCTTGGCCGTCTGAAGCAGCGCGTGCATCTGGCTGACGGTCTCGACAGCAAAAATCGCCTGAGCGAAGAAGCGATAGAGCGCGGGCTGAGCTGCCTAGCGCTGTTTGCCGAGCGATTGCAGGGCTTCAGCGCGAGCAACGTCACCATTGTCGGCACCCATACGCTGCGCCAGGCGGTAAATGCAGAGGAGTTTCTGCAGCGCGCGGCTGAGGTGATCCCCTACCCTATCGAGGTCATTTCCGGCCATGAAGAGGCGCGCCTGATTTTTATGGGCGTCGAACATACGCAGCCGGAAAAAGGTCGCAAGCTGGTGATCGATATCGGCGGCGGCTCGACCGAACTGGTGATCGGCGAAAACTTCGAGCCGCAGCTGGTCGAAAGCCGACGCATGGGCTGCGTCAGTTTCGCCCAGCTCTATTTCCCTAACGGGGAGATCAGCCGCGAGAACTTCCGCCGCGCGCGCCTGGCAGCGACGCAGAAGCTGGAGACGCTGGCGTGGCAGTATCGCCTGCACGGCTGGCAGTATGCGCTCGGCGCGTCGGGCACCATTAAGGCGGCGTGCGAAGTGCTGCTGGCGATGGGCGAGAAAGAGAAGATGATCACGCCGGAGCGGCTGGATATGCTCTACGACGAGGTGATGAAGCATAAATCTTTCAGCGCGCTGAGCCTGCCGGGCCTCTCTGAAGAGCGTAAATCGGTGTTCGTGCCGGGTCTGGCGATTATCTGCGGCGTGTTTGACGCGCTGGCGATCCGCGAGCTGCGCCTCTCGGACGGCGCGCTGCGCGAAGGCGTGCTTTACGAGATGGAGGGCCGCTTCCGCCATCAGGATATCCGCAGCCGAACGGCGCAGAGCCTGGCGAACCATTACGCGATCGACAACGATCAGGCGCGTCGTGTGCTGGACACCACCGATCAGCTCTATCTGCAGTGGCGCGATCAAAATCCTAAGCTGGCGAATCCGCAGCTGGCGGCGCTGCTGAGGTGGGCGGCGATGCTGCACGAAGTGGGCCTCACCATCAACCACAGCGGCATGCAGCGCCACTCCGCCTATATTCTGCAAAACACCAACCTGCCTGGCTTTAACCAGGATCAGCAAACGCTGCTGGCGGCGCTGGTACGCTTTCACCGTAAAGCCGTCAAGGTCGAAGATCTGCCGCGCGTCATGCTGTTCAAGAAAAAACAGTTCCTGCCGCTGCTGTTCCTGCTGCGCCTTGGCACCTTACTCAATAATCAGCGTCAGGCGACCACCCGTCCCGACTCGCTGAAGCTGACGACCGACGAAGGCCACTGGACGCTGACGTTCCCGGCGGGCTATTTCAGCCAGAACAACCTGGTGCAGCTCGATCTGGAGCGTGAACAAACCTACTGGAACGAAGTCACCGGCTGGAAGCTGATGCTGGAAGAAGAAGCCTGAGCAGATGGGCGCCTGCGCCCTTCTGTTCTCTGATAAAAGCGAATCATGATTAAAACTGAAAACTATTTTGCCGAAACCTATGGCCTGACGCCGACCCATTCTGAAGTACTGGCGGCGCTGCCCCATCTTAATCCCGGCAAAGCGCTCGATCTCGGCTGCGGCAACGGCCGCAACAGCCTGTTTCTGAGCCAGAATGGCTTTGACGTCACCGCCTGGGATCACAATCCCGCCAGCCTGGCGCGTCTTGAGCAGATTGCCGCTCAGGAAGGCATCACCAACATTCATATCGAGCAGCGCGATCTGAATCAGACGCGTTTCAACGGCGGCTACACCTTTGTGCTCTCCACCGTGGTGATGATGTTTCTGCAGCCGGAGACCATTCCGCAGCTGATCGCCGATATGCAGGCGAGCACGGTAAGAGACGGGCATAACCTGATTGTGGCGGCGATGAGCACTGACGATTATCCCTGCCCGCTCGCCTTCCCTTTTACCTTTAAATCGGGCGAGCTGAGCCACTACTACCGTAACTGGCACATCCTGAAATATAACGAACACGTTGGTCAGCTGCATAAGCGCGACGAACAGGGCAACCGTATCAGTTGCCGCTTCGCCACGCTGCTGGCGCAAAAAGCCAGCCTGTAAAGCGGGGCTGCGCATGCGGCCCCTTTCACCCTGCTCTTTTTTTAATCATTGATTGATTTCAACGCAGCATTATGACTAAATGTTGCTATCGCCCGACAGGGTCATTACAGGAAACATTTCGCGTGAACAGCGCCATCCCTTCCCGAAGACGTGCCAAAACCAGTTCCTTTACCCGGATCGTGTTACTGATTAGCTTTATTATTCTCTTTAGCCGCCTGATCTTTATCCTGCCCGCCGCTTTTGAACATCATCAGCAGAAAAAAGCTGCGCCGGATGCCACTCCGTTGAGCACCACTATTCGCGACAGCCGTTAACCTTTTATGTCCTCTGCCTCCTCCGGCTAAACGCAGCCTGAATAACCGCGTCTTTTTTTGCGTCCTTTTGCGAGGCGAAACGCTACACTTCGTGCTGTAACTTTCAGACACAAAGGACTCGTTATGTCTGTCTCGCATACTCAACGTTTAAGTGAAATTCGTCATCGCATTCTGACGCTGCTGCTCAGTGAGCCAGATCTGGTAGAAGCATTGCTGGAGAAATCCGGCGATCGCACTCCTGAACAGCAACGTGAAAATGCGGCGCACCAGGCTGCGCTGGAGCAGGATATCGCTCAGCTGCACGCAGCAGATTTAGCCGATATCCTCGAAGCGCTGCCGGAAGAGGCGCGCCAGGCGCTGTGGCGTCTGGTGCCCGTCGCGAAGCGCGGCCATGTGCTGGTTGAGGCGTCGGAAACCGTCTGGGACAGCCTGACGGAAGAGATGAGCGATCGCGATATCCTGCGCGCCATTGAACCGCTCGATATCGACGACCAGGTGTGGCTGGCGCGCTACCTGCCGCGCGATCTGACCGGCCGTCTGCTCGCCTCGCTGGAGCCAGGGCAGCGGGCGCGCGTGCTCAGCGTGGTCGATTTCGATCGCGATCGCGTCGGGCGCATTATGGATTTCAATATTCTGACGGTGCGCGCCGACGTCACGCTGGCCACGGTGCAGCGCTATCTGCGCCACCGAAAAAGCATGCCGGACGGCACAGACAAGATTTTCATCACCGATGATGACAACCTGCTGCTGGGCGAGCTGTCACTGACCGATATTTTGCTCAACAAGCCGAAAAAGCGCGTCGAAGAGGTGATGAACACCTCGCCTACCACCTTTCAGCTCAACGACAAAGCCGAAGACGCGGCGGGCGCCTTTGAGCGCTATAACCTGATCTCCGCCGCGGTTATCGACGCCAAAGGCAAACTGATTGGCCGCGTCACCATTGAGGACGTGATCGACCTGGTTAACGAAGAGAACGAGAGCAATATTCGCCGCATGGGCGGTATCAGCCAGGAAGAGGATGTGTTCGCGCCGGTGCGCAAAGCCGTGCGCCGACGCTGGGCCTGGCTGGCGATCAATCTCTGTACCGCCTTTATCGCATCGCGCGTGATCGGGCTGTTTGAAGATACCATCTCGCAGCTGGTGGCGCTGGCGACGCTGATGCCGATTGTCGCCGGCATCGGCGGCAATACCGGCAACCAGACCATTACCATGATCGTGCGCGCGCTGGCGCTGCATCAGGTCGAGCCAGGCAACTTCTCGTTTCTGATTGGCCGCGAGCTGGGCGTAGCGCTGCTTAACGGCCTGTTCTGGGGCGGCACAATGGGGCTGATCACCTGGCTGATGTATGGCAATCTGCAGCTGGGCGGCGTGATGATGCTGGCGATGATGCTTAATCTGCTGCTGGCGGCGCTAATGGGCGTCTTGATCCCGCTGATTATGACCAAACTGAAGCGCGATCCGGCGGTTGGCTCCAGCGTCCTGATTACCGCCATTACCGATACCGGCGGCTTCTTTATTTTCCTTGGCCTGGCGACGCTGTTTCTGCTCCATCACTGATTACCGGCGTCAGCAGCGGAGGCGATGCAGTGCGCATAGCGCTGCATCGCCTGCTGCAGGTTAAGCCGCAGCGTCACCTGCGCCAGATCGCGCGTCCCGGCGGGGATAGCGTAGCTGCCGCGCTGCTCCAGCCATTCCAGCACGTCCGCCAGATGCCAGAGCGCGGTTTTGCCGTCATGCACCGGCTGCGGAAAGTGCGTACTGTGGTTCAGCATCAGCTTGCGCATATTCTGACGCGAAACGCCGATAATATCCGCCACGTCGGTCAGGCCAACAAAGTCGGGCGCCGCCTCAATAAGCTGCGCTTCCGGCACCGCGCGCTGTACATCCTGGATAGCGCTCAGCACCGCCCGCTTCGCGCTGGATGCCTCGCGGGTAAACTCCAGCGTCACTTTTCCCGGCACGCCCAGCCCGATGAGCGCATCGTCACATCCCGCTTCGATAAGCTGCTGCTGCAGTTGCTCTTCTGGCAAAAGCGGTTTCGGCAACTGAAAACGCAGCGTAAAGATATATTCCATGATTACTCCTTAGTGCAGTTTGCGCAGCGCCGCCTCTATCTCTCTATCTGGATGCCGTCTTCTTTCCATTTGCCTGTACCTTACGCCGGACTTATCTGGTTGTCAATTGACAACCAGACCAGAAAATATGGTCTGTAAAGCAGCCAGCCTGAAGCTATTTTATTCGGGTAATCTCAGGGAAAATCATAGAAGAGGCGCCGCAAAAAATTTTATGCAGGCGCGTATGGCGCGCCCTACACTTGCTTAAAACCCAAGGAGATAAGCATGTTTAAACCCGATGATTTTGTGCAGTCTAAAACCGGCGGCCCGAAGATGCTGGTGCTGCGCGTGGAAGGCGAGACGTTATGGTGCGCGCGCGTTGATGACGCGACGAAAAAAGAGATTGAGGTCAAGGCAGACAGCGTTAACCTCTACCATGAAGAGGGCGATTTCGGCGTCTGCTGAGGCCTGCGCCGGGCAGTCAGCCCGGCGGATTGTCCTGCTGAACGTTCTGATTACCGATGCCGCCAATAAACGGCAGCCGCAGACGAAGCGGCGTAAAATCTACGCCCATATTCAGCCCGAGCAGGTTCAGCTCAACGCCCTCTTCCGCACCGATGGTTACGCCAACTACGCCCAGCACGGAAACCTGAATGCCGCGACCTGACGGCGGCAAGCCAACCGGACGCCACAGCGGACGATAATCCTTGCCGAGCGCGTTGGCGGGCATATCGAGTTTCAGTGCCGGCACTTCCCGTCCGATATGGGCGAGAAAGGTGTTGCTGTTCGGCCCCGGCCAGGCGTGATAGGTGTTTGGCCAGGGATAAGAGCGGATCGCCGCCTCAATGCGCGGGATCATCGCCTCTGCCGCCTCGCCGCGATGCTCCACCAGCAGGCGCGGTTTTGCGCCGTACCAGTAGCCATCTGGCAGATTACTGTTGCGCCGCACTTTATCGCCGCTGCCCCAGCTAATTACCTCATAGCGGCTGTAGCGCGTCTCGCCTGCGCGCTTGAAAATTATCCACGGATGCACCGCTACCGCCCCTTTCCAGCCGTAGGTTGGCGCGGCGTAGACCTGCACGATCGCCTGCGCCGCATAGCGCTGTGGATCGGGTGCCAGGCCGGATGAATCGCGCCTTGCCGACCACCAGCCGCCCTGACCGCCCGATTGTTCGCCACTGCGCGTCGCCTGCGCCAGGCTGGCCCCCAGCGACAGCAGGATCACCAGCAGAATGCAGAAACTGAATGCCTTGAGTGGCAGCATAGATATTTCCTGGAATGAAAAGCGGAAAGAAAATCGCCAGCCTTTCTGACGAGAGGCTGGCGAGGAATTAATCAACGCGCTTCAGTGTAAGCGGAAAGGTTATTCCCACTCAATGGTCGCCGGCGGCTTGCCGCTGATATCGTATACCACGCGGGAGATACCGTTGACCTCGTTGATAATGCGGTTAGAGACGCGGCCGAGGAAATCATAGGGCAGATGCGCCCAGTGTGCGGTCATAAAGTCGATGGTCTCAACTGCGCGCAGCGAGACGACCCAGTCATACTTACGGCCGTCACCCATCACGCCCACGGAGCGCACCGGCAGGAAGACGGTGAACGCCTGGCTCACTTTGTTATAGAGATCCGCTTTACGCAGCTCTTCAATAAAGATCGCATCAGCGCGACGCAGCAGATCGCAATACTCTTTCTTCACTTCGCCCAGCACGCGCACGCCGAGGCCCGGCCCCGGGAACGGATGGCGATAGAGCATATCGTACGGCAGCCCCAGCTCCAGGCCGATCTTGCGCACCTCATCTTTAAACAGCTCTTTCAGCGGCTCGACCAGGCCCAGCTTCATCTCTTTCGGCAGGCCGCCCACGTTGTGGTGAGACTTGATCACGTGCGCTTTGCCGGTCGCAGAAGCGGCAGACTCGATCACGTCAGGATAGATGGTGCCCTGCGCCAGCCATTTTACGTCGGTCAGCTTTGATGCTTCTTCATCAAACACTTCAACAAAAACGCGACCGATGATTTTACGTTTGGCTTCTGGATCGTTT
Source organism: Pantoea sp. ACRSC (assembly GCF_022346785.1). Lineage (NCBI taxonomy): Bacteria > Pseudomonadati > Pseudomonadota > Gammaproteobacteria > Enterobacterales > Erwiniaceae > Pantoea > Pantoea sp. ACRSC. The sequence goes on along the minus strand of NZ_JAKRNN010000011.1, from coordinate 75,881 downwards.
TCGCCCGCCAGCGCGTCAAGGAAGCGCCCTTCCGCCGGAACGTGAACGATATTCAGACCGAAATGATCGCCGAACATATCCATCACCTGCTCCGCTTCATTCAGGCGCAGCAGACCATTATCGACAAAGACGCAGGTCAGACGATCGCCAATGGCGCGGTGCAGCAGCATGGCGGTTACGGAGGAGTCGACGCCGCCGGACAGACCGAGAATCACTTTGTCGTTGCCTACCTGCACGCGCAGACGCTCAACCGCGTCTTCAATGATTTTTGCCGGCGTCCACAGCGCTTCACATTCGCAGATATCGAGCACGAAATGCTCCAGCATGCGCAGCCCCTGACGGGTATGGGTCACTTCCGGATGGAACTGCACGCCGTAAAAACGCTTCTCTTCGTTAGCCATAATGGCGAACGGACAGGTTTCGGTGCTGGCGACGGTAACGAAGTCGGACGGGATCGCGGTTACTTTATCGCCGTGGCTCATCCAGACGTCGAGCAGCGGCTTGCCTGCGGCGCTGATGGCATCTTCGATGTCGCGGATCAGCGCGCTTGGGGTCAGTACTTCTACCTGCGCATAGCCGAACTCGCGCTCGTTAGAGCCTTCGACCTTGCCGCCCAGCTGCATCGCCATGGTCTGCATGCCGTAGCAGACGCCGAGTACCGGTACGCCAGCATTAAAGACATATTCCGGCGCGCGCGGGCTGTTGAGTTCGGTGGTGCTTTCCGGGCCGCCGGAAAGAATGATGCCGTTCGGGTTGAACTGGCGGATCTGCTCTTCGGTGACATCCCATGCCCAGAGTTCGCAGTACACGCCCAGCTCGCGTACGCGGCGCGCGACCAGCTGCGTGTATTGAGAACCAAAATCGAGAATCAGAATGCGATGCTTATGAATATTTTCCGTCGTCATTGAGGCGTTTCCAGAACGGGTAACTTGATAATGAAAGCGCCCGGCTTATGCCGGGCGATAAATCTTACGGGATCAGGATCCCATACGGTAGTTCGGTGACTCTTTAGTGATGGTCACATCGTGTACGTGGCTTTCGTTGATGCCGGCGCCGCTGATGCGCACGAACTCTGCTTTGGTGCGCAGGTCGTCGATGGTCTGGCAGCCGGTCAGGCCCATACAGGAGCGCAGGCCGCCCATCTGCTGGTGAACGATCTCTTTCAGGCGGCCTTTATAGGCGACGCGACCTTCGATACCTTCCGGCACCAGCTTGTCAGCGGCGTTATCGCTCTGGAAGTAACGGTCGGAAGAGCCTTTAGACATCGCGCCCAGTGAACCCATGCCGCGGTAGGATTTGAACGAGCGGCCCTGGTAGAGTTCGATTTCGCCCGGCGATTCTTCCGTACCGGCCAGCATAGAACCGACCATAACGGCTGCCGCGCCAGCGGCGATAGCTTTGGCGATGTCGCCAGAGAAACGGATACCGCCGTCGGCGATAACCGGGATGCCGGTGCCTTCCAGCGCTTCGACCGCGTCAGAAACGGCGGTGATCTGCGGCACACCTACGCCGGTAACGATACGGGTAGTACAGATAGAGCCAGGGCCGATGCCGACTTTCACCGCGCTCACGCCCGCTTCCACCAGCGCCAGCGCGCCCGCGCCGGTCGCGACGTTGCCGCCGATAATCTCCAGGTCAGGATATTTTGCGCGGGTTTCGCGGATGCGCTGCAGCACACCTTCTGAGTGGCCGTGCGAGGAGTCGATCAGCAGTACGTCGACGCCTGCAGCGACCAGCGCATCGACGCGCTCTTCGTTGCCTGCGCCTGCACCCACTGCCGCGCCAACGCGCAGACGGCCCTGCGCATCTTTACAGGCGTTTGGCTTACGCTCGGCTTTCTGGAAATCTTTTACGGTGATCATGCCGAGCAGATGGAAGCTGTCATCCACCACCAGCGCTTTCTCAACGCGTTTTTCATGCATTCTCTGCAGGACGACGTCACGCGCTTCGCCCTCTTTCACCGTGACCAGACGTTCTTTCGGCGTCATCACCGCGGTAACCGGCTTCGTCAGATCGGTAACGAAGCGCACGTCGCGACCGGTAATAATACCGACCAGCTCGTTGCTTTCGTTTACAACCGGATAGCCAGCAAAGCCGTTGCGTTCGGTCAGGGCTTTGACTTCCGCCAGCGTCGTGGTTGGCAGAACGGTTTGCGGTTCAGTTACCACGCCGCTTTCATGTTTCTTCACCTTGCGAACTTCATCCGCCTGACGCTCAATCGACATGTTTTTGTGGATAAAGCCCAGACCGCCTTCCTGCGCCAGCGCAATTGCCAGACCCGCTTCGGTTACGGTATCCATAGCGGCGGAGAGCATCGGGATGTTCAGACGAATATTTTTCGTCAGCTGAGTGCTGAGATCGGCCGTGTTAGGCAGAACGGTGGAGTGAGCAGGAACGAGCAGAACGTCGTCGAAAGTAAGGGCTTCTTTAGCGATTCTTAGCATGGCAATATCTCAACCTGGGGTGAATGAGAACAGATAAAATATTGCCGCGGCATTATACAGGCCGTAATCGTTTGCCTCCAGCATTATTTTAGAAAAACTCTTGATCCTCGCTAGCAGCCATGTAGTATCGGTTAATTAACCCTCTGATTTACTATTTGATCTCTATCACATGTCGCTACCGCCCGTCGCCAATGTTTTTACCGTCAGCCGCCTGAATACCACGGTGCGCCAGCTCCTGGAACAGGAGATGGGATCGGTGTGGCTGAGCGCGGAGATCTCTAACTTTTCTCAGCCCGCGTCGGGCCACTGGTACTTTACGCTGAAGGATGACGGCGCCCAGGTGCGCTGCGCGATGTTCCGCAACAGCAACCGCCGCGTCACCTTCCGTCCGCAGCACGGCCAGCAAATTCTGGTGCGCGCCACCATTACGCTTTATGAGCCGCGCGGCGACTATCAGCTGATTATCGAAAGCATGCATCCGGCGGGCGAAGGCGCACTGCAGCAGCAGTTTGAGCTGCTGAAGGCGAAGCTGGCGAGCGAAGGCCTCTTTGACCAGCAGCATAAACAGCCCCTGCCCGCGCCGGCAAAACAGGTTGGCGTGATCACCTCGGCAACCGGCGCGGCGCTGCACGACGTGCTGCGCGTGCTGCACCGCCGCGATCCTTCGCTGCCGGTAATTATCTACCCTACGCCGGTTCAGGGCGCTGAAGCGCCGGCCGCTATCGTGCGCGCCATTGAGCTGGCGAACCAGCGTGGGGAGTGCGACGTGCTGATCGTTGGCCGCGGCGGCGGCTCGCTGGAAGATCTCTGGAGCTTTAACGAAGAGCGCGTCGCGCGCGCTATTTTTGCCAGCCGCATTCCCGTTGTCAGCGCCGTCGGCCATGAAACCGACGTTACCATCGCCGATTTCGTCGCCGACCTGCGCGCGCCAACGCCCTCCGCCGCTGCTGAAATAGTGAGCAGAAATCAGACGGAACTGCTGCGACAGTTGCTTTCACAGCAACAACGGCTGGAAATGGCGATGGATTACTATCTGGCGCAGCAACAACGCCGCTTCTCCCGTCTCGATCACCGGCTGCAGCAGCAGCACCCGCAGCTCCGCCTGGCGCGTCAGCAGACCGCCCTGTTCCGCCTGCAGCAGCGGCTGAACGAGGCGATGGAAAATCGCCTGCGTCAGAGCCTCCGCCAGCAGGATCGTCTTTCTCAGCGTCTTGCCGCGCATCAGCCGCAGCCGCGTCTGTTTCAGGCGCAGCGCCAGCTGGAGCAGACGCGCTATCGCCTGCAGCAGAGCATGGAGAAGATGCTCAACCGCGACCGGCAGCGCTTTGCAACGCTCGCCGCGCAGCTGGAGGGAGTCAGTCCGCTGGCGACGCTGGCGCGCGGCTTCAGCGTTACCACCGATAGCGCCGGCCAGGTAGTGAAAAAAACCGCCCAGCTGAAGAGCGGCGATACCCTGCGCACGCGCCTTGACGACGGCTGGGTGGAAAGCCAGGTGACCAGCCTGCTGCCAGAAAAAAAACGCCGCCCTAAAACCGCTTCCTGAACAAAGACTATACTTTTTGGCACATTACTTGTGCCAAGGAGTCGGGTATGTCCTACAGCGTTATTCCTCCCTATATCTTGCGTAACATCGTGGCCCACGGTTCCAGTCATCAGCAGGACTACGCGCGCCGCACCCTGATGCACGTTCAGCACCTGATGGCGGAGAACTGGCAAAAGCCGGTCGCGCCGCAGACGGCGACGGGCGGTCACGTCGAGCGTGAAATCTATGATGCGAAAAACACCCAAAATCTGCCGGGCGATCTGGTGCGCAGCGAAGGCCAGCCTGATACCGGCGACATCGCCGCCCGGGAAGCCTGGGATTACCTTGGCGTAACCTACGACTTCTTCTGGCAGACCTATCAGCGCAACTCCCTCGACAATCAGGGGCTAAAGCTGCTCGGCACCGTGCACTACGGCAAGGCCTATCAAAACGCCTTCTGGAACGGTCAGCAGATGGTCTTCGGTGACGGCGACGGCGAAATCTTCAATCGCTTTACTATCGCCATCGACGTGGTGGCGCACGAGCTGGCGCACGGCGTTACCGAGACGGAAGCGGGACTGATCTATTTCGAGCAGGCGGGAGCGCTAAATGAGTCGCTCTCCGACGTTTTTGGCTCGCTGGTGAAGCAGTTCCATCTGAAGCAGAGCGCCGACAGCGCCGACTGGATTATCGGCGAAGGCCTGCTGGCGAGTGGCATCAACGGACGCGGACTGCGCTCTATGGCGGAGCCGGGTACCGCCTATGACGATCCGATGCTGGGCAAAGATCCGCAGCCTGCGCATATGGATAACTACATCAAGACGCGTGAAGATAACGGCGGCGTGCATCTGAATTCGGGTATTCCTAACCGCGCCTTTTACCTCGCGGCGAAAGCGCTGGGCGGCTATGCCTGGGAACAGGCAGGCCATGCCTGGTACGATACGGTATGCGACAAATCGTTGCCGCAGGACGCCGATTTCAGCACCTTCGCCCGGCTGACCATTCAGCATGGCGAACGCCGCTTTAATCGCTCCGTGGCGCAGTCTATTGAACAGGCATGGAAGGAGGTTGGCGTGCTATGAGTTCCTTTCCTGAACTGACCGACGATGCGGTCATTGAGGTCGAACGCGAGGGCGGACTGGCCTTTATTCCCGGCCTGCGCGGGGCGCGGCGTTTCGCGCTGGCTCAGCTGCCGCAGCCGCAAAAGCAGCGCGTCTGTCAGGTTCTGGAACAGGCGCTGCCGCTGGGCGAGCCTGAAGATAAAGCGCCGGAGATCGGCCGCAGCGATCAGCGCTACTTCCGCATACAGATCAGCTATGCCACGCACCGCGAGGTCGGCACTATCGTCTTGCTGATCCCTGAGCAGATCGCGCCACCGGAGCTGGAAGCGCTGTGGCGCGACGGCGACGATCCCGCGCATTAAAAAAGGCCGCCACGCAGAGGGCGGCCTTGTAAAGGCGCTTCAGGCCTGTCCGTCCAACAGCCGGTTAAGGCGGGGATGCCTCCCCGCCTTCCGGTCGCTACTTACCAGATTCGTAAGCCATCGAAGCAGCCACCTCGCGCTGGTTGTCCCGGTAACGGATTTCGCACAGCGATTTTCGCGTCAGCCAGGTAAAGATTAAAAGTGTGAGACACACCAGTAATACGCAACAAACCAGCGTTAGCTGTGGCAATTTCATGGTCACTCCTCCTTGCGCAGAGCGCGGTAAGAGGCTACCCTGCTGTTGTTGGGACATTGGGCAGCCTCGTGGGTTAATGAAAATTAACTACGGGGCTTTCTCTTTTCTGCCTCACAACCAGCATGCCGATCGCTCAAGGCAGAAACCTCAAGCGCCGTCGCGATTATACCCTCTCCTCTTTTCTCCCCAACCCGCACGCGAAGACTTAGCGACCCGCTTCTCATGCCTTTTTGCAACTGCCGCCACGCTTACAGCTTATTGTGCGCCAAATAAAAAACCCCACGCCGAAGCGCAGGGTTTAGTTAATAACGCTTAGCCATTACGGCAGCGCGTAGGCAATCACATAGTCACCGCGATCTGGCGACTGACGCGCCCCGCCTGCGGAGATCAGAATGTACTGCTTACCGTTCTTCGGTGAAACGTAGCTGATCGGGCCACCCTGGCTGCCTACCGGCAGACGGGCTTTCCATACCTCTTTACCGGTCGAGCTGTCGAAGGCGCGCAGATAGTAATCCTGGGTGCCAGCGATAAACACCAGTCCGCCCTGCGTCGCCAGCGTGCCGCCCAGCGTTGGCATGCCGATCGGCATCTGCGCGTGCATTTTAATACCGAACGGGCCGGTATCCTGTACCGTGCCGACCGGCACCTGCCAGACGATTTTACGCGTCTTCATATCGATCGCCGACAGCGTGCCGAACGGCGGCGCCTGACAAGGAATGCCCAGCGGCGACATAAAGCGGTTTTTGTTAACCGCGTACGGCGTGCCTTTCAGCGGGACTGCACCCATGCCGGTGTTGATCGCCTCGCCGCCGTTGCTGCCGCGAGAGATATTGCTGGTATCGGCGGGGATCATCTGCACCCACAGGCCGAGACGCATATCGTTAACGAACATGTACTGGTTGTTCGGGTCGAACGACATGCTGCCCCAGTTCATACCGCCGAGCGAACCGGGGAAGCTGAGCGATTTGTCGGTGTCCGGTACGGTGAACAGGCCGTTGTAGCGCATCGATTTAAAGGCGATGCGGCACGCCAGCTGATCGAACGGCGTCGCGCCCCACATATCTGACTCGGTCAGCGTCTGATTGCCGATCTGCGGCATTTCAGTGGAATGGGGCTGCGTTTTGCTGTACTGCTCGTTCGGGATATGGCCCTGCGGCATCGGCAGCTCTTCGACTTTGGTCAGTGGCTTGCCGGTTTCGCGGTCCAGCACGAAAATCATGCCGGTTTTACCGCCGATCACCACCGCAGGTTTGGTGGTGCCATCCTTCATCGGGAAATCGACCAGGCTCGGCTGCATCGGCAGGTCGAAATCCCACAGATCGTTATGTACGGTCTGGTAGACCCACTTCTCTTTACCTGTGGTCGCATCCAGCGCCAGAACAGAGGCGCCATATTTATGATCCAGTTCGGTGCGGTTCGCGCCCCACAGATCCACAGAGGAGCTGCCCATCGGGATAAATACGGTATTCATCGCCGGATCGTAGGACATTGGCGCCCAGGAGTTCGGGGTGCTGCGTTTGTAGTTCTGGCCCGGCATCAGCACGGCGTTAGGATCGACATTGCCCGGGTCAAACGCCCAGCGCTGTTTGCCGGTGATCACATCGAAACCGCGCAGCACGCCGCCCGGCATATCGGTCTGGACGTTATCCGCGACGCGACCGCCGACGACCACCGTGGTGCCCGCCATCGTTGGCGCTGACGTCAGCTGATATTTCGGATCCTGCGCTTCGCCCAGGCCCTCTTTCAGGTTAACGATACCGTGGTTGCCGAAGTTTTCGCAGAACTCGCCGTTGTCAGCGTTAATCGCGATCAGACGCGCGTCGATGGTGTTCATCAGGATACGACGCTGGCAGGTGTCTCCCGCCGCCAGGCTAACAGCCGGTACCGGCGTAGAGCCAGGCTTGCTCGGCTGCGTCAGCGGTTTAGTGGCGTCAAAATAGGCCAGACCGCGGCAGCGCGGCCAGACTTCCGCCTGGGCGTTAATTTCACGTTTCCAGATCTGCTTGCCGCTGTCCGCCTCTACTGCAATTACATTGTTGTGCGGCGTACAGAGATAGAGCGTGTTGCCAATCTGCAGCGGCGTTTGCTGATCTTCCGCCCCGTTGCCGGTCGGGCTGATCGGCGTATCGCCGGTGCGGAAAGTCCATGCCACTTTAAGATCTTTCACGTTGTCACGGGTGATCTGATCAATAGCGGCAAAACGGTCGCCGCCTGGCGTGCGGCCATAGTTATTCCAGTCCTGCTGCGGTTTGCTCTTATCGACCGGGATCAGCGGCAGTTCTTTGCCGGTAAAGGCCACGGTGGGATGCGGCTGGAACATCTGCACCAGCGTACCGACCATGCCAACGGCGATGAGAGCGGAAAGCGCATAAGAGACTTTCGCCAGCGAGGATTTGCCTTCGCGCTTACGCAGCGCAGGCCAGGTCAGAAATGCCAGCAGCATCAGACCCGACGGCACCATCATGCGCGATACCAGCGGCCAGAACGACCAGCCCGCGTCCGCCAGCGCCCAAATCAGCGTGCCGACGAAGACCAGAATAAACAGCACGACGGCTGAAGACTTGCGGCGGAAGAACTGGATCGCCGACAGCAGCGTTACAATGCCTGCAATCAGGAAATACCAGCTACCGCCCAGCGAGACCAGCTTGCCGCCGCCAATAGCAAAGAACAGTCCAGTTGCCAGCAGCACCAGCCCCAGCAAAATCGACCAGATACCCAATCCTTTGCCGGATCGGGATGTTGTTTCAGCCATAACACTTACTCTCCTGAAAAAATAAAGCCACCGCGCCTCAGCCTTCTGAAGCGTGACGACGTCTGATGCGTCGGATATCGCTTTACTTTAATTCGTAACGGTACGGACCTCTGTCCGGGATGCAGGCATTGTGAGCAGGAGGCAGGTAGATTTGTTTACTCCCGTCGCAATACGGGACAGGATTGTACCACCTGGTACATTATGAGGTGAACATCTATAACGTTGCGTACACTCAGCAATAGCATTTTTGCTACAAATTCTGCATTGAGCTGCTCAATTTGCACTCATCCTCGTGCTGCCCGGCGTGTCGCGCAAAAGTAAGCTCAGGTGTTAACGCCACGGCATCTTTTTGCGGCGTCCGAGAACAACAAAGGGACCTTTCGGTCCCTTTGGTTTAACGCTTGTTCTTTTTCAGATGCGAGAGCAGACGCTTACGCTTGCGCTGCTGCGTCGGCGTTAACAGGTTGCGCTTGCCTGCAAAGGGGTTGTCGCCCTCTTTGAACTGAATGCGAATCGGCGTGCCCATTACGTTAAGCGAACGACGGAAGTAGTTCATCAGATAGCGCTTGTAGGAGTCCGGCAGATCTTTCACCTGATTGCCGTGGATCACTACGATCGGCGGGTTATAACCACCGGCATGCGCATACTTCAGCTTCACGCGGCGACCACGCACCAGCGGTGGCTGATGATCTTCGGCCGCCATATTCATGATGCGCGTCAGCATGGAGGTATTAACGCGTTTGGTCGAGCAGTCGTAGGCTTCGGTAACGGATTCAAACAGGTTGCCGACGCCGCTGCCGTGCAGCGCAGAGATAAAGTGGACGCGGGCAAAGTCGATAAAGCCGAGACGGTAATCCAGCGTCTCTTTGACCTGATCCTTGATCTCCTGCGTCAGGCCATCCCACTTGTTCACCACGATCACCAGCGAACGACCGCTGTTAAGAATAAAGCCGAGCAGCGACAGATCCTGATCGGAGATGCCTTCGCGCGCGTCGATAACCAGCAGCACCACGTTGGCATCTTCAATCGCCTGAAGCGTTTTAATCACGGAAAACTTTTCGACCGTATCGGTGATTTTGCCGCGCTTGCGCACGCCTGCGGTGTCGATCAGGATATATTCGCGGTCATCACGCTCCATCGGAATATAGATGCTGTCGCGCGTGGTGCCCGGCATATCGTAGACCACAACGCGATCTTCGCCGAGAATACGGTTGGTCAGCGTGGACTTACCGACGTTAGGACGGCCAACGATAGCCAGCTTAATCGGCAGGCCGGTGGGATCGAACGCCTCTTCCTCTTCTTCCTGCGTTTCGCCGTTCTCTTCTGCCGCCAGCGCCGCCCAGTAGGCTTCGTTTTCGTCTTCTTCAGTGACTTCACGCGGATCGACTTCGTCCATCCACGGCAGCAGCGCGGTTTCCAGCAGGCTGGTTACGCCACGCCCATGGGAAGCCGCGATGGCGTGAATCTCTCCCAGACCCAGCGAGTAGAAATCGACTACTGCGGAATCGGGATCGAGGCCGTCGGTTTTATTCGCCACCAGGAACGTCGGCTTCTGGCGCGAACGGATATGGTTAGCGATTTGCTTGTCCGCTGGCATCACGCCCGCGCGCGCATCCACCATAAACAGCACAACATCGGCCTCTTCAATCGCCAGCAGCGACTGTTCAGCCATACGCGTTTCGACGCCTTCTTCAGTGCCGTCGATACCGCCGGTATCAATAACAATAAATTCGCGCCCTTCCACTTCGGCGCGACCATATTTGCGATCGCGTGTCAGTCCAGGAAAATCCGCCACCAGCGCATCACGAGTGCGCGTTAAGCGGTTAAACAGCGTGGATTTCCCCACATTGGGACGCCCAACCAGCGCGACCACAGGTATCATAACAGTGCCTCAATAAAAAAATTAATCGCCCGAATGGCGTGATTATAACGGTTTTAACCGCCGGGTTCAGGCTGAAGGCGCTAAGAATATCATGCCTGACTAAAAACGAAACGGCTCCTGACGCGTCAGGAGCCGTTAGACGGAAGGCAAATCCCGGTGGCGTATTAACGCGTAATCGCGTAAACCTCGCCGCCTTTAGCCTGAATGATCAGCTTATCGCTGGCGACAACCGGCTCGGTCTGGAAGCCATCGCTGTCGACTTTCTGCTGCGCCACGAAACGACCGTCTGAGGTGTTGAGCCAGTGCAGATAGCCTTCGCTGTCGCCCACCACCAGATAGCCGTTATAGAGCACCGGCGCCGTCAGGTTGCGGTGCAGCAGATCGCTCTGACGCCAGATGGCGACGCCGCCGTCGGCGTTAAGCGCGATCACGCGGTCATCCTGATCCACCAGATAGATGCGGCCAGCATCGACAATCAGATCTTTCACCCCGCCGATTTCACGCTTCCACAGAATCTGGCCGGAGCGCAGATCGAGCGCGGTCAGGTTGCCGTTGTAGGCCAGCGCATAAACCACGCCGTTGACGATAACCGGCGTGGTGTCGACGTCGTTCAGGCGATCGATTTCGGTAGCGCCGCTCGGCTGGGAGATACGCTGCTGCCAGATAAGCTGGCCCTGATTCATGATAACCGCGCTGACGCGGCCGTTATCGCCGCCGACAATCGCGCCGCCGAAGGCCACCGCAGGCGCAGACTCGCCGCGCAGCGACAGCGCTGGCATATCGAGGTTAACGCTCCACTTCACCGCGCCGCTGTTCTGATCCAGCCCCTGCAACATACCGTTGCTGGTATGCACCAGCACCAGGCCGTCGCTTACCACCGGGCGGGAGAGCGCTTCGCCAGCGACCTGCGTCTGCCAGGCGATGCTGCCGTCGCTGCTGTTCAGGGCGAACAGCTGACCGCGTTCGCTGCCGATATAGAGATGCTCGCCCGCAGCGGTCACGCCGCCGGAGAGCAGCGCCGAGATATTTTTCGAGAAGAAGCCGGTTTTCTCAGAGAGATCGACCTTCCATTTTTCTTTGCCGTTGGAGGCGTCCAGCGCTTTAACCACGCCGAAACGATCCGCCGCAAATACGGTGTTGTCCTGCCATGCCGGATGCAGGTTAGAGTAGAAGTCGCCAATGCCGTCACCGACCGACGTGCTCCACACTTCCTGAGGGGTGAACTGGTTTTCCACCTTTGGCAGCGGGGCCATTTTCACTACATCTTCTTCGCCGCTGAACAGCGAACAACCGCTGAGCAAAGTGACTGAAATCAGTCCTGGCAGCAGGTATTTACGTAATTCCATGCGCTCTCTCTTGACTGGCTTAGCTTAAGTTATTCATCTTCATCTGCATCATTTGCTTCAGCGCCGGAGAAGCGTCTGACTCGACGCCTTTGCTCCACGCATCGCGCGCGCCCTGCTTGTCGCCTTTGCTCAGCAGCGCTTCGCCGCGGATATCCGCCACAATGGCTGTCCAGCCATCGCCCTTGACAGCGTCGAGGGTTTTAAGAGCGGCGTCCGCCTGATTCTGTTGCAGTTGAATGCGCGCCAGTCGCAGGTTGATAACCGCCTGCAAATTGGCATCTTTGGTATTCTTCAGCCCGTTTTCCAGCAGGGAAGACGCCTTGTCCAGCTGGTTGGCGTCGACATACTGCTTCGCCGCGTCCATCGCTGCCAGTGCGCCATAGGTGTTGCTGTTTTCGCTGACGAATTTCGCTACCGCATCCAGCGTCGCTGGCTGATCGGCTTTCATAGCGGTGGTCACTTGCTGATACTGTGCAGAAAGCGCTTTCGACGAGCCCTCTTCGTGACTGGCCCAGTAGCGCCAGCCGCCGAGCGCGGCAATACCGATAATCACGCCGACCGCCAGCGCCTTGCCGTTACTGGCAAAAAAGCGACGTACCGCGTCAACCTGCTCGTTTTCGTTGCTATAGACTTCCACGCGATCCCTCTCCTTTCTCTGGTTGGTGCCGTGCTACGCTTACTTTAACAGCGTGCGCAGTGCAGCAGCAGCCTCTGTCTGCGCCAGCGTTTGCTGATCGCCGCTGCGCAGATCTTTGATAACTACCTGACCGGCTTTCACTTCATCTTCGCCCACGACCAGCGCGATGCGCGCGCCCCACTTGTCGGCGCGAGCAAACTGCTTCTTGAAGTTGCCGCCGCCGAAGTTAGTCATCAGCTTCAGTTCCGGCGCTTCGTCGCGCAGTTTTTCCGCCAGCTGCATCGCAGCGGACTGAACGCCCTGGCCCGAAGCGATAACATAGACATCAACAACGCGCGTCGGTTCAAATTCAGGATTCACCGCCTGCACCAGCAGCACCAGACGCTCCATGCCCATAGCGAAACCGACCGCCGGCGTCGCGCGACCGCCCAGCTGCTCTACCAGGCCGTCGTAGCGACCGCCGCCGCACACGGTGCCCTGCGCGCCGAGGCTCTCCGTCACCCATTCAAAAACGGTACGGTTGTAGTAGTCGAGGCCGCGCACCAGACGCTGATTGACGCGATAGGCGATGCCGGCATCGTCCAGCAGGGCGCACAGCCCCTGGAAATGCTCGCGCGATTCGTCGTCGAGATGATCCATCAGCTGCGGCGCATCGTTAAGCAGCGTCTGCACGTCAGGATTTTTGCTGTCGAGCACGCGCAGCGGGTTGGTGTACATGCGGCGCTTGCTGTCTTCGTCCAGCGTCTCTTTATGCTGCTCAAGGAAAGCCACCAGCGCTTCGCGATAGTTAGCGCGCGCCTCCAGCGAACCGATAGAGTTAAGCTCCAGGCGCACATGATCGGCGATGCCCAGCGCTTTCCACCAGCGAGCGGTCAGCATAATCAGCTCGGCGTCCACGTCCGGGCCCTGCAGGCCGAACACCTCGGCACCCATCTGGTGGAACTGACGATAGCGCCCCTTCTGCGGACGCTCGTAGCGGAACATCGGTCCCATATACCACAGACGCTGCTCCTGATTGTAGAGCAGGCCATGTTCGATACCGGCGCGCACGCAGCCTGCGGTTCCTTCGGGACGCAGCGTCAGGCTTTCGCCGTTGCGGTCGTCAAAGGTGTACATCTCTTTTTCGACCACATCGGTTACTTCGCCGATGGCGCGTTTAAACAGCGGAGTCTGCTCGACGATCGGCATGCGAATTTCGCTGTAGCCGTAGCTGGCCAGCACCTGCCTGAGCGTACCTTCAATGCGTTGCCAGATAGCGGTATCCGCCGGCAGGTAATCGTTCATGCCGCGGATAGCTTGAATATTCTTCGCCACGTTAAAATCTCTTAATGCAAAAAAACCTGTCCGGCATCATACCTTATGAGGATGAAACCGCACAGGTTCATTGAACAAAGTCGCGCTGCGCGCGCCGACGCTTAGTTTTCCAGCTGCTGCACGTTGATGCGACGATTCTCGTCCAGCATGGTCGCTTTGGCGCGGATGCGCGCTTCCAGCTGATCGATCATATCATCGTTATCGAGACGTTCGCGCTGGCGCACGCCATCCTCGTAGAAGCCGCTTTTCTTGTTGCCGCCGGTAACGCCCAGCGTCGATACCGTCGCTTCGCCGGGGCCGTTAACCACGCAGCCGATGATAGAAACATCCATCGGCGTGATAATGTCTTCGAGGCGCTGCTCAAGGGCGTTTACCGTGCCGATAACGTCAAACTCCTGACGCGAACAGGTCGGGCAGGCGATAAAGTTGATACCGCGCGAGCGAATGCGCAGCGACTTCAGAATATCGAAGCCAACTTTCACCTCTTCTACCGGATCGGCCGCCAGCGAGATACGCAGCGTGTCGCCAATCCCTTCAGAGAGCAGCAGCCCCAGGCCGATGGCCGATTTCACCGCGCCCGCGCGCGCGCCGCCCGCTTCGGTAATGCCGAGGTGCAGCGGCTGATCGATCTGCTTCGCCAGCAGACGGTAAGATTCGACCGCCAGGAAGACGTCGGATGCTTTTACGCTTACCTTGAACTGATCGAAGTTCAGGCGATCGAGATGATCGACGTGGCGCATAGCGGATTCCAGCAGCGCCTGCGGCGTCGGCTCGCCATACTTTTCCTGCAGATCTTTTTCCAGCGAACCGGCGTTTACGCCGATACGGATGGGAATATTATGGTCGCGCGCGCAATCCACCACCTGGCGGATACGTTCGTTGTTGCCGATGTTGCCTGGATTGATACGCAGGCAGTCGACGCCATATTCGGCGACTTTCAGCGCAATGCGGTAGTCAAAATGGATATCCGCCACCAGCGGCACATTGACGCGCTGCTTGATCAGCTTAAAGGCTTCGGCGGCATCCATGGTCGGCACGGAAACGCGGACGATATCAACGCCGACGCGCTCAAGCGCTTTGATCTGATTGACCGTAGCGTCGACGTCGGTTGTACGAGTATTGGTCATCGACTGAACGGCGATAGGCGCGCCGTCGCCGACAGGCACCTTGCCGACATAAATCCGGGTCGATTTACGACGGATAATGGGTGCTTCGTTATGCATATTCTTTCTCCACAATTGCCCGGGGCGCGATGCAGCGTTATTGCGCACCCAACGTCAGGCGAGCAACCTGGTTATTACGGATAAAACGACTTAAATCAACCGGCTGGTTCTGATATTGCACCTGCACCGCTGAGGGTGCGCCAATTTTCAGACGATAAGGCGCAGTGCCGGAGAGGCTGAGTTTACCACCGCTGCGTTGCATTCCGCTGAACAGTTTTTTACCGGTCGCGTCACTGACTTCCAGCCAGCAGTCGGCGTTGAAGTTCATCACCACGGTATTGGGATCGGCGGCGGCTTCGCCAACGGCTGCGCCGCTGGTCGGCAGCTGGCCGGCGGTAGAGGATGGGCTGGCCGCATTATCTACCGGCGCCTGAGCGGGTGACACCACGGCGCTGTTCGCCGAGGTGGCAGCCGGCGCGGCGCTGTTGCCAGCGATCTGCGTCGGTGCGGTGCTGGTCGGCTGGCTGGCAGCCGGTGCCGCCGCGCTGCTCTCCACGCCGTTGGTTTCGTCTGGCGCGGCAGGCGCCGCCGTTTCGTCGCTGGCGTCGTTGCTGCCACCGTCGAGCGGAATAGACTGGCTGGCGTCGCCGCTGCTGCCGTTTTGATCGGCCATTGAGACCAGATCCTCCTGCGACGCCTTATGGTTTTGCCACCACCACGCGCCGGTCAGGCCGACCACCACAAAGAGCACCAGCCAGGTGAAAATCATCAGCCAGCCGTCGCGTTTCTTGCGGCGTTTGCCCAGCGAGAAGTGCTGCATCGGTTCGATTTTGGCCGCACGCACCGGCGTCTGCTTCGCCATCATCGGCAGCAGTTCCTCTTCAGGAATGTGCACCAGACGGGCATAGGAGCGAATATATCCACGCAAAAAGGTCGACGCCAGATCGGCAGGCGCTTTGTCCTCTTCGATATCGCGTACGGTCGTAAGTTTCAGGCACAGGCGTTCAGCTACATTTTGCTGCGTCAGCCCCATTTGCTCACGGGCCAGACGCAGGCGTTCGCCTGTGGAATGTACTGCAGAGTTGTCTTGAGTGGCTTCAGTATTCATTAGCAAAATAACGCTGGTACTGTATCGATTGTGGAAAACTTCGCGCCAACCGGTCGCCATAACGTGTAACGTCAGCAGCGTTTCCCTGTTGCGCGGCGAAACGTATCTGTAACTCTAAGCTGCGCGCCGTAGCAGGCAGATATTGCTGATAAAGCTCTATTAACAGTAGAGCACGCGCCGGAGAGAGGAGACGTTGTTTTTCCGCCTCATCCAGCAATGCGTCGCCTTTCGCGCGATCCGCCTCCAGCGCCCGACTCAGCGCCGCTCGCGCGGCCAGCGCGTCATCAGCCTGAAGATAACAATATCCCGACAGTTCCCACGCATCGATGCGCGCTTCATTTTCCGATGCGCTCATCGCCCGCTTAAACTGTTGATGCGCTTCGTCATACTGCCCTAAAGCGCAGAGAAACGCACCGTAATTGTTAGCCACAAAGCCATTTGCCGGTGCCAGCCGCTGCGCCTGCTGGTAGCTGCGCGCCGCCTCATCGCGACGGCCCTGTTTCTCCGCCAGGCGCGCCAGCGCCAGGGCCACTCGATAGTCACGCGGCGCGGCGGCCTGCGCCCGCTGGAAGTTGCGGCGCGCGGCGGCGTAATCCGCCGCCGCCAGATAGTGCATTCCCAGCGCCAGCCGCGTATCCGCCGCGGCGGAATGGGGCTTCTGGCTGACACACCCGGTTACAACAATCAGGGCCAGCAGGCTGGCCGGTAATCCTTTACCCATTTCGTTCTCCTGGTCGCGAAAGAGATTGCCTGGCAGTAGCCTGCCACGCGTCGCGATCGGGTCAAACGGTGGGTTGCTGGTTTCAGAGCGCCTTCACAGATATGGCTTCGCCCGCCATTTTTTTACGCATCGTACGCCTGGTGCGGTCAATCACATCGCCCGCCAGCTGTCCGCAGGCGGCATCGATATCGTCGCCGCGCGTTTTACGCACGATGGTGGTAAAGCCATACTCCATCAGGACTTTAGCAAAGCGGTCAACCCGGCTGTTAGAGCTACGGCCGTAAGGCGCGCCCGGGAAGGGGTTCCAGGGGATCAGGTTGATCTTGCTCGGCGTATCCTTCAGCAGCGCCGCCAGCTCGTGCGCATCGTCGGTGCTGTCGTTAACGTGGTCCAGCATGACATACTCAATGGTGACGCGCCCCTGATTGGCGTTCGACTTCGCCAGATAGCGCTTCACCGCGCCGAGGAACATCTCGATATTGTACTTTTTGTTAATCGGCACGATATCGTCGCGCAGCTTATCGTTTGGCGCATGCAGCGAAATTGCCAGCGCAACGTCAATCATATCGCCGAGCTTATCCAGCGCCGGTACCACGCCTGACGTCGACAGGGTGACGCGACGCTTCGACAGGCCGAAACCGAAATCGTCCAGCATAATCTCCATCGCCGGCACGACGTTGTTAAGGTTGAGCAGCGGCTCGCCCATGCCCATCATCACCACGTTGGTGATAGGACGCTGACCGGTAACTTTGGCAGCGCCGATAATTTTCGCCGCGCGCCATACCTGGCCGATGATCTCGGAGACGCGCAGATTGCGGTTGAAGCCCTGCTGCGCCGTGGAGCAGAATTTGCACTCCAGCGCACAGCCGACCTGCGAGGAGACGCAGAGCGTGGCGCGGTCATCTTCCGGGATATAGACGGTTTCCACCAGCTGATCGCCGACGCGGATCGCCCACTTAATGGTGCCGTCGCTGGAGCGCATCT
This sequence comes from Pantoea sp. ACRSC, assembly GCF_022346785.1. NCBI lineage: Bacteria > Pseudomonadati > Pseudomonadota > Gammaproteobacteria > Enterobacterales > Erwiniaceae > Pantoea > Pantoea sp. ACRSC. The sequence goes on along the minus strand of NZ_JAKRNN010000011.1, from coordinate 58,329 downwards.
CTTCCGCCACTTCCGGCGCGCGAATTTCCGCAATCTGGCTCAGCTTGCCGCGCAGCACCTTATTGATGTCGGTCATCTGCTCGAAATCGTCGCAGCAGTAGTGGTACATCCACTTCATCACCTGATCGGCACGGAAAGGTTTTTCACCCATAGAGAGAAAAAGCTCGCGCATCTGCTGGCGGTTGAGATCCAGCAGGTTAATTTTTTCGCTTTTGGGGGCAACAGCAACGGGGGAAGCGGACGACGGCGTCACAATCAGTTCGGACATAATGTTCTCTGGCCTCGTTATTACACGTTATGGCTCTGGTTAAGGATAGAAAAAAAAGACGCCCTTGCTGAGACGATCTCAACAAGGGCGCAACATTGTACAACATCTGCGTTGTGATGCCAGGAGAGACAGCGGCGCGTCAGGTAGAAATTTGTAAAGCGCGCTGTCCGGCTGGCGTCAGCCCATTAACGGGTGCGCGGGCAGATCTCGTTTTCGCCGAAGAAGTAGGCGATTTCGCGCGCGGCAGACTCAGCGGAGTCAGAACCGTGGGTGGCGTTTTCGGTGAAGCTGTCAGCGTAGTCAGCGCGCAGGGTACCCGCCAGCGCGTTCGCCGGGTTGGTTGCGCCCATCAGATCGCGGTGACGCTGAACGGCGTTTTCACCTTCCAGTACAGATACCACAACCGGACCAGAGGTCATGAACTCTACCAGGCCGTCGAAGAACGGTTTGCCCTGGTGCTCAGCGTAGAAACCTTCAGCCTGCTCTTTGCTCAGCTGCAGCATTTTAGCGCCAACGATTTTGAAGCCTGCGCTTTCAAAACGGTTGTAGATGGCGCCAATCACGTTTTTAGCAACGGCGTTTGGTTTAATGATGGAGAAGGTACGTTCGATTGCCATGTTGACCTCTGTCTTTAGCATCCTGAAGAAACCGGGAACCCGCTCCCGGTAAGAAAACGCGCCGATTATAGGGAGATCAACGGGCGTTGCCTATTAGCTATCGTATGATTTATTGAAAATTATTGATATTTGTCGATGCAGGCAGGCAAATTTTGTGCATTGCGCCATTTTTCAGTCGCGGATAAAGGCGACGGTGGCCAGATCGCCCGCCTCATCCATGACCACCAGCTGACAGGCGCCGGCGTCGCGCAGCGCCAGCTGCACGCGCGCGCTCTCCTTGCCCTGCTCGACCGGTTCGCCGTTTAAAAACCACCAGCGGCGCTCGCCGCTGCCGCCCTGCACCGCCACCGGCACGATCAGCACCGCTTTGCCCGGCAGCGGCTGCAGATGCTGACCGTTAATCACGCCGGTGATGACCATTGGCGGCGCATTACCCTGGCGCAGCGGCGGGCAGGCGTCGTCGACTGGCGGCAGACGCTGCGCGCGCTGCTCGCTCTGTGGCAGCCAGGGCTCAAGCGGCAGCGGCCACAGCAGTTGTTCGCGGCTCCGGGCGTCGGGACAGTCCGCCGCCACGTGCCTTCCCTGGGCATTTTGCCAGTAGCGCAGCCGCAGGCCGTTGACGCCCTCCTGCCCCGGCGCCAGCAGCGTCGGCGGGAGAGTCTGATTCAGCACCCAGCTTTGTCGGCGCTGGCGACAGTTATCATCCCCGGCGGGCAACGGCTGGCCGCCCGGCCAGCAGATGCTCTGCGCGCTGACCGAGGCGGGACGCGGATCGCGCGGCGTGCCGCCAGCGGGCATATGGCCAGCCAGCAGGTTCGCCACCTGATGCATAACCGGTACCGCCGAGGCGAAGCCGACCTGACCGGCGACCGGCGTGGCGTCCGGCCTGCCGACCCAGACGCCGATAAGATAGCGCGGCGTGACGCCGATAGCCCAGGCGTCGCGGTAGCCGTAGCTGGTGCCGGTTTTCCACGCCAGCGGCACGATATCGCTCACCGCGCCGCTGGCTGGAGGCTGCGCGTCGCCCGCCAGCATGCGCCGTACGATCCAGGCGGCGCCCGGCGACAGCAAGCGACGCTGCCGCAGCGGCTGATCCGCCAGGTAGCGCAGCTGCGCGGCGTTGCCCTGGCGTGCGAAGGCGCTGTAGGCCGCCACCAGCTCATCCAGCCGGGCGCCGGTACCCCCCAGCGCCAGCGACAGGTTAGGCTCGGCGCCGGCCGGAAAGCGCAGGTTCAGTCCAGCATTGCGCAGCCGCGCCGTCACGCTTTTGGGGCCGAGGGCGTCCAGCAGCTGTACCGCCGGCAGATTGAGCGAGCGCTTCAGCGCCTCGCTGGCGCTGACCGGCCCGTGAAAGCCGCTGTCGAAATTGCCGGGCCGGTAGTCGCCAAAGCGGCGCGGCACATCCTGCAGCAGCGATTCGCCGTGGATCAGGCCGTCGTCCAGCGCCATGCCGTAGATAAAGGGTTTAAGCACCGAGCCTGGCGATCGCACGCTGGCGACCATATCGACATGGCCGAAGCGCCTGTCGTCGCGAAAATCTACCGAGCCGACATAGCCGCGTACTTTCATATCGGTGTGATCCGCCACCTGTATCGCCAGCGAGGTGCGCGGCGGCAGCTGCGGCTTAAGGGCGGCAGCGAGGCTTTCCAGCTCGCGCTGCAGCGAGATATCCAGCGTCGAGACGATTTTAACCTCCGCCGAGAGCGACAGCAGACGACGCGCCAGCAGCGGTGCGGTCTGCGGCATCTGGCGCGGCGGCAGCCAGACCGGCTCCTGCAGGATCTCATCGACCTCCTGCTGCGGCCAGACGCGATGATCGGCCAGCCGCTGCAGCACTTTGTTGCGTGCCGCCTCGGCGCGGCGCGGCCAGCGATCCGGTCGCAGGCGGCCAGGGGCCTGCGGCAGCACTGCCAGCAGTGCGGCCTCGCCTTTGGTCAGCTGCGAAGGCGGCTTGCCGAGCCAGATCCAGCTCGCCGCGCCCACGCCCTCTACCGTGCCGCCAAAGGGAGCGCGATTGAGATAGAGCGTCAGAATCTCACGCTTCGACAGGTGCCACTCCAGCTGCAGCGCCCGCCACGCCTGTACCGCCTTGCCGGAAAACGAGCGCGGCTGCGGATCGATCAGGCGCGCGACCTGCATAGTCAGGGTGCTACCGCCCGAGATAATGGCCCCGGCGCGCAGGTTCTGCCCCGCCGCGCGCAGGATAGCGAGCGGATTGATGCCGGGATGGTGCCAGAACCAGCGATCCTCATAGTTGAGCAGCGCCTCAAGGTAGGCGGGCGCGACCTCTTCTGTCGTCACCGGATAGCGCCAGACGCCCTGCCTGTCGGCAAAGCGCCAGAGCGGCGTGCCGTCTTCCGCCACCACCACGCGCGCGGGCTGCAGCTGGCGCAGCGGCAGCGGAAACAGCCGGTCAAGCCCAGTCAGCGCCAGCACCAGCGCCAAAAAAACAAGCGGCGGCCAGTGCCACCGCTTTTTCCAGCTCTTCAGCTTCATGCCTTAACGCACACTGATTCTCTCCGGCGTTGCGCCCACGGCACGCCACTCCGGCACGTACATCGACTCGACCTGCGGCGGCGGCAGGCGATAGCTGCCCGGCGTCACCGCGCGCGCCAGATAGAGCAGCGTCTCCGTTTTGTAGCCGTTCAGCGCCAGCGCCGCGACAAAGCGATCGTCGCGGAATTCGATATGCCGGATATCCGCCTGCTGCATGTCCATCATGCTCTCCTTCAGCGCATCCGCGCCGTCACCGAGGCTGGCGCTGCTGTCGCTGAGGTTCTGGTTTTCCAGCTCCAGACCGGCGGGCAGCAGATCGACCACCAACGCGTCGCTTACGCGCTTGCTGGCAGAAACCTTCAGCCGCACCACCAGCAGCTGGCCGCTGCTGAGCTGGCTGAGATCCGCCGGCTTGCCGTCGAGGGTGAAATAGTCACGGGTGATATTCAGCACGTTGTGCATGGGCGTCGGCGCGGCAAGCGGATAGCCGGTCACGCTGAGCGCGCCGTAAAGCGGCGTCGTTCCGCTGTTGATCAGCGTCATGCCATGCTGCAGCTGGCTCTCGCCAGTCCCCAGCGTCATCGGACCACGCCCCTGCAGCGGCTGCGCCTCTCCCGCCAGCGTCGCCTGCCAGGCTTCGCCCTGATGCTGCTGCAGCGTGCGTCCCGCCAGGAAGAGCGCATTGTTCTCCTGGGTGGAGAACCAGCGCTGTCCGCGCGCCTCTTTCGCCAGTTCAATCATTAATGTGCTTTGCAGCTCAGGCAGCAGCTGGTTTTCTGCCAGCAGCGCCACAATCAGCGCGCGGTCGCGCAGCGGACTGCCGTAATCACCCAGCCAGCCGTTTGAGGCGCGCGTCAGGCTGGCGCCCTGCGCCAGCGCCAGCTGCGCGCGCTGCGGATCGCCCATCAGCTTCAGCGCCACGCCGAGCTGCACCAGCGACAGCCCCGATTTTGCCTTGTCGCGCTTCTCATACAGCGCGCGCAGCGCGCCAAGCGGCGCCTGCTGCTGCCGCGCCAGCACCATGCCCGCATAGGCCTGCACGCTAAAGCGCATCGCCTCTTCATCGCTGCTCCAGCGCGTTTCGATCTGCGCCGGATCCTGCAGATAGCGCAGCAGCCGCTCGTCGGCGCGGGCGAGGGTTTCAGGTGGCACGCTGTAGCCCGCCTCGCTGGCGCGCAGCAGGAAATCGGTCACGTAGGCGGTCAGCCAGAACTCCTCTTCGCTCTCTTTGCTCCAGAGGCCGAAGCTGCCGTTGCCGCGCTGCATACCCGCCAGGCGCGCGATGCCGGTATCGATCGCCGCGCGGCGCTCATCGTCGCTGCCAGTTTTAATGCCCATAGCCGTCAGCTGCGCATGGTTAGTGAAAACCGAGGGCCAGATGCCGCTGGCGGTCTGCTCGAGGCAGCCATAGGGATAGGCATAAAGCTCGCTAATATAGTGAGCGATATTCAGCGGCGGCTGATTGCTGAGCGAGAGCTGTCCGCTCAGCGTCTCAGGCTGCAGCCCGCTCAGCGCGGCGGCCTGCACCTGCCAGCTCTGCCCGGGCGATATCTCCCCGTCGAAACTCAGCGTCTGCGCCGGGTAGGCGGGACGCACGCCGATTTTCCAGCTGCGCTGGCTGTCGGCCAGCTTCTCGCCGTCGACCACCAGGCCGGCGACACGCACCAGCACCGCCCCTTCACCGAAACCGCCCTGCGCCTTCACCGGTATATGCAGGGTGGTGCGCGCCCCTTTCGCCAGCTGAACGCGGTGCGAAGCGCCGCCGCTCAGCGCGATCTGCCCCTGGGTCTGCACATCGACCTTCAGCGCCTGAGGCTGTTCCGAGAGATTAGTGAGATCGAGCGCCAGCATCGCCTGATCGCCGCTCGCCATAAAGCGCGGCGTCGCCAGCTCGCCGATCAGCGGCGCGGCCACCACGACGTTACGCTCCGCTGCGCCGAAGCTGTCGTCGCTCCACGCCTGCGCCATCAGCCGCAGCTCGCCGTTAAACTGCGGTATCGGCAACTCCAGCGTGCCCTCGCCGTTTTTATCCAGCGTGACCGGCTGAAGCTGCTGCGCCACGATATTGACTTCGGTGAGCGGCTTTTTACCACCGCGCGACAGTGAATCATCGTCGCCGTCACCGCCGAAACGCAGCGTAGCCAGCCGCCCGCCCCCCTCAATCAGCTGGCCAAAGACATCATACTGATCGGCGTTGTAGCGCTTGCGGCCAAAGAAACCATCCCAGGGATCGGGGGTTTTGTAGCTGTTGATATTCAGCACGCCGCTGTCCACCGCCGACAGCAGCACCTGGATGTTTTGCGGCAGCTCGCCGCCGGCGCGGCTGGCTTTGACCCTGACCTTCAGCGTCTGCTCGGGACGCATCTTCAGCGGCGCGTCCAGCGTCAGAGCGAGGCGGCGCGCGTCGGTCGCCATCGGCAGAGGCAGCAGGCCGACGGCGCGCTTCGGCGTGGCGCCGCTCGTCTTATCGCCGTCGCGCACCACGATGGCGCTGAGATAGAGGTCGTGCCGCTTCCAGCTGGCGTCAAGCGGCACAGCGACAGTGGTGCCGCCCGCAGGCACGCTGATCGGCTGCCGCCAGAGCGTGCCGCTGCTCGACTCCACCATCAGAAAGCCTTTCCCTGCCGCTGGCGATTCCACCTGCACGCGGGCGGTTTCGCCGGGACGCAGCGCGGTTTTATCCAGCCTGAGCTTCACCTGATCGGGCCGCAGCGCGCCGGTGCCGTTGGTGTTATCTTCCCACCAGTAGCCGGCGCGGAACTGTACGCTGGAGATAATCTTCTCGCCGGCCTGCACCTCCAGACGATAGGCGCCCCACTCTACCGGGAAGCTCACTTTTCGGCTGCTGCCGGCAGCCAGCGAAATACGCAGCGCGTCCTCCTGCAGATCTTTCTCGTCATGACGCATCTGCCAGCCTTCGCTGTCGGAGAAGCTCCAGTAGTAGTCGCGCCGCTCGTGGATCAGGCGCACCTCAAGATCTTTCGCCGCCAGCTTTTCACCTTTGCTGTTGGCATAAACGATGTCGAATTCGGCCAGGCTGTTCTCCGGCACCGTCGGCTGCTGGGTATAGCGATCGTAGCGGTAGTCATAGACCGATTCGCTGTTAAACAGCGGCCGGATGCCGGGCAGCACGGGCGCAGGCCAGACTGCCTGCGTGACGCGGCGCGTGACCGGCCGCCCGCCCGTCTCCAGCAGGCTCGCCTGCAGGATCAGGTTCAGCGGCGAGTGCGTCTGCGCCCACTCGCTCTCTACCGTCAGCTGCAGCTTGCCCTCGTCGTCCAGCGTGTCGTCGATATCGTCCAGGTTGCGTCTGGTGTCCTGTTCCATAACGTCGCCGAACAGGTAGCCCGGCAGCGCGGCGACCGCCTCGCGCGCCGGCCGCAGCATCAGCTGCGCCTGCAGTTCATTGCCCGCGGCGGGCGCGCCGTAGAGATAGCGGCCTTCAATATTAAAAATGACGTCGTCATCAGGCGACAGCGGGCTGTCGCTGTTTTGCAGCGTCAGCGCCATGCGCTCCGGCAGGAAATCCTCTACGTGAAAGCGCCAGCTGCGCGGCTGGCTGTCGCCGCCGTTAAGGCGCAGCGTCCAGTCGCCGGTCATCGCTGAGGCGGGCAGCGCAAAGCGCTGCTGGTAAAAGCCGTTCTCCGGCTGCCAGAGAAAAGTTTGCGCCACTTCGCCGTTGGGCTGCACCACTTCAGCCTTCAGCGGCTGTGGGGGCAGCGGCTTGCCGTCGGCGTCGCGCAGCAACGCGTTTACGATAACCGTCTCGCCGGGGCGATAGAGATCGCGCGGGCCGAAAACAAACAGCTGCTTGTCGTAACCCTGCGGGCCGCCGACCGGGAATTCCGCCAGATCGAGCGCCGGCAGGTTAAGGTCGATCAGCGAGGTCTGCTCTTTTTGCGTTGCGATAAGCACTTTGCCTTTCGCCTGCGTCGGCAGCCGCAGATAGCCGCTCTCATCGCTGATGCCGCTGGCGAGCTGTCGGCCCTTCTCATCCAGCAGCTGGACAGTGACGCCAGCCAGCGGCGCGCCGCTCGCCAGACTCTGGGTAAACAGCGCCATTTCGCCGGGGAAACGGTGCAGCGACAGCCCGATGTCGCTCAGGGTAAACAGCGTGGCGGGCAGCGTATAATTATAGGACCCCGCCTGCTTCATCACCGCCAGATAGACCCCTGGCTGCTTCAGCGGCGCCACATCCTTCAGCGGCAGCTGCAGTTTCTCCCGCGTGTTGCGCGCCGGATTGAGATCGAAGCGGCCGGTGTAGACCAGATCGGCGTGGTTAAGCAGCTCGCGCGACGACCAGTAGGAAAGATTGTTGCCGTAGTTCCACTGGGCGAGGAAATCGTTCATCGAGGCGGTCTTGACGCGGAAGAAATCGACGTCGACGCGCGACACGTTGAGCGCCAGCACCGGCAGGCCCTGGGTCAGACGCAGCGGCAGCAGCGAGCCGCGGCTGGCGAAACCCACCATCGGCTGAATATCGCGCGTGGTCAGCGACTGGCTGAAGGGCGTGGTTAAGGTGGTGCCGTTAGCGGCGCGCAGCCCCGCCTCTACGCTGACCGTCAGCTTGCGCGAGGGTTCAGGATGGCGAAAGCGCAGCGACTTGCCGTTCTGGGCCAGCTCCCAGCCGCCGTCTACCAGGCCGTTTTTATCGTCGACCAGCTTTACGCGCGCGGCAAAATCCTGTTTGTCGTCGAGCGGCGTGTTAAAGGTGAGCACCAGCGCGGCCGCGCCGTCGAGCTGAAGCTCAGAGAAGTCGATAATGGCGATCGCCTTCGCCGCCGGCTGCGTCGCGGCAGGCTCGGCGGCGGCCAGCGTAAAGGTGCCCCCGCCCAGCAGCGCCGCACCCAGCGCCACGCCAGCGAGCAGATGTTTTATCACTCTTTCCATGGTAAATCCCTCGCCCGTCCCGGCTGGTATAATTTCGCCGCGCAATTTCATCGCAAACTCGCCATTTTAGCAATGCTCTCCTTGAGATAGCCTTCACATTCCCTGACACTGTGCTTTTCCTGACGATAAGAAGAGGTTGCTATGACAGCCATATTTGTCTCCGCTGACTGGTTAAATGAACACTACGCCGACGAGAACGTGCAGGTGCTGGACGCCCGCATGCTGCCGCCGGGCCAGGAGGCCGTGCGCAATATCACGGCGGAGTATCTGGCGGGCCATCTGCCGGGCGCGCCTTTTTTCGATATTGAAGCGCTTTCAGACCACACCAGTCCTTATCCGCATATGATGCCGCGCGCCGAGCGCTTCGCCGTGGCGATGCGCGAGCTGGGCATCAACAGCGACAAACATCTGGTGGTTTACGACGAGGGCAACCTTTTCTCTGCGCCGCGCGCCTGGTGGATGCTGCGCACGTTCGGCGTTGAGCAGGTGTCGATTCTGGCGGGCGGCCTGCAGGGCTGGAAAGCGGCGGGCCTGCCGCTGGCGACCGGACAGGTTGCGCTGCCGGAGGGAGAGTTCGAGGCGACGTTCGACGAGGCGCAGGTCAGACGCCTGACCGATGTGCTGCTGATCAGCCATGAAGGCGGCGCGCAGATCGTCGACGCGCGCGCGGCTAACCGCTTCAACGCCGAGGTCGATGAGCCGCGCCCTGGCCTGCATCGCGGCCATATTCCCCGCAGCCTGAACGTGCCCTGGAACGATCTGGTGGCGAACGGCGCCCTGAAGCCGGAAGCGGAACTGCGCGCTGTTTTCGCCCGAGCGGGCGTAAAGCTGGATGAGCCGGTGGTGGCAAGCTGCGGGTCAGGGGTGACCGCCGTGGTGGTGATTCTGGCGCTGACGGTGCTGGGCGCACGCGACGTTACGCTCTATGACGGCTCATGGGGCGAATGGGGCAGCCGGAACGATCTGCCGATCGAGAAGTAGCAGCAAGGTGCGGCACTACGCCGCACCCGATTCAGATAATGCGCGTGCTGCCTTTGAAGTCACGCAGAAAACTGCCCCAGCGACGTTCATAAAAAGGCGTGATGTGGGCGGTGAAAAAGTGGCTGATGCCCTTCTCGTCCGCCACCACTTCACAGATATCGATGGGCGCGTCGTCCGGCAGCGTATCGGTCGCAACGCTGCCCGCCGCCTGGATAATCGCCTCAATATCGCTTTCCGCCTCAATGCCGATCAGCAGATTTGGCTGTTCGTCCGCTCGTTCGCGAATGCTGGCGATAAAGGCGCGGCGCACCTGTTTATATTTGCTGAACAGCTGCGTCAGCGAGTCGATCATCTGCGCCGGGGGGGTCGCCACCTCCGACAGCAGCAGCGCGTGGCCTCCCTCCAGCACGGTTTGCTGGCTCAGGGCGTCGCCCTCTTCGCCTAGCAGATGGGCGATCTCCGCCGGCGAGAACTCTTTGCCGGCAGGCAGTTTGGGGTTGAGGAACAGCGTTTCGCCGCGCGTCATCTCAAACAGCGTGCGCACCGGCAGACGCAGATAAGCCTGCTCGCCCTTAATCGCTTCGCTCATCGCCTCCTGCGAGGTAAAAAACGGAATGACGCTGCGGCCATCCTCTTTTTCCCAGTGCTGCAGATCGACCGGCGTATCCGCCGCGAACTGCGTCTCGGTGCTTTCGCCTGGCACCCAGACGTCAGCGGCCAGCAACAGCTGAAAAAACTCCGGACGGTGCGCTGGCTCGGTCGCCGCCAGCTTCAGCACCTCTTCAAGACGGTTCATGTTTTGCCTTTCTTGCTAAGGCGACGGTCAGGGCCGTCGCCGGATCCTTTACTTGAGCAGCAGATTTGCCAGGGTACGCACGCCAATCCCGGTTGCGCCTGCCGACCACTGATCCACCGCGCCTTTGCGGTAGGTGGCCGAGCAGTCGATGTGCAGCCAGCCCTCCTGATAGCGGGTGACGAAGTGCGACAGGAACGCCGCCGCGCTGCTTGCGCCCGCTGAATGGGCCGCGCTGGCGATATTATTCAGGTCGGCGAAATTAGACGGCAGGTGGTTGCGGTGGAACTCCGCCAGCGGCAGACGCCAGAACGGCTCGTTCTCGCTGGTGGCGCTGCCCATCAGCGACTGCGCCAGCACGTCGTCGAAGGTAAAGAGCGCATGATAGTCGTTGCCGAGCGCGGTTTTTGCCGCACCGGTCAGCGTTGCGGCGTCAATCAGCAGCGTCGGCTGCTGCTCGCTGGCGTCGATCAGGCCATCGGCCAGCACCAGGCGACCTTCTGCATCGGTGTTCATCACCTCCACCGATTTGCCGTTGCGGTAGCGAATGATATCGCCCAGGCGGAACGCGTTGCCGCTGACCATATTGTCGGCGCAGCAGAGGAACAGCTTGACGCGCTGCTTCAGGCCGCGAGAAATCGCCAGCGCCAGCGCACCGGTCAGGGTCGCCGCGCCGCCCATATCGGACTTCATCGAGTCCATAAAGGCGCTTTGCTTCAGGCTGTAGCCGCCGGTATCGAAGGTAATGCCTTTGCCAACCAGACAGGCGTAGACCGGTGCGCTGTCGTCGCCGGTCGGGTTGTAGTCCAGCGCCAGCAGCACCGGCGGACGGCTGGAGCCGCGTCCCACGGTGTGCAGGCCGAGATAGCCCTGCTCGCGCAGATCGTCGCCGCGCGTGACGCGGTAGCTGACCGCCTCGCCGCCAACTTCTCTGATAAGGTCGATGGCGCTGTGCGCCAGATCTTCCGGGCCCAGCTCTTCTGCCGGCAGGTTAATGGTATCGCGCACCCAGTCAATAATGCGCAGACGACGGGCAAGCTCCGCCTGATCCTGCTCGTTCAGCGTCGGCCAGTCCACGTTGCGCTGCCCTTTCGGACTGCGATAGCCCTGCCAGAACGCCCAACACGGCTCCAGATCCCAGCCTTCACCGCTCAGCGCGACGTGGCGAATGCCCTGCCCGTCGATCTTGCGCGCCGCGCGCTGGATAGTATTGAGCTGATCCGCGCCGTGCAGGTGAATGGTCATGCCGTCGTCGCTGCTGGTCAGAATCGCTTTTTCGCCCCAGCGCGCATCAGCGGGCTGGTGGCTCAGCGTAATGTTCATCGGTTGTGTTGTCATCGCGAAACTCCATATGCGTTATAAGTATCATCCAGCCAGAAGCGCAGGCTTTAGCCGTTAAACGTCAGACCTGATAACAGATATTGCCGGGTGACGCCAGCGGTTCAAGCTGGAGGCGCGCCGTTTCCGGATCTCTCCGGCACGGCGGCGCAGACGTTAACGTGAGGCAGACACCGGCGCGCGCAGGCGAAGAACGACCTTCCGCACCAGCGCAACGGCGTAGTCAATCTCTTCTTCGGTGGTAAAGCGGCCGAGCGAAAAGCGCAGCGAACTGTGCGCCAGCGCTTCATCGAGTCCGATGGCGCGCAGCACATAGGAGGGTTCCATGCTGGCAGAGGTACAGGCCGAGCCGGAGGAGAGCGCCAGATCTTTCAGCGCCATAATCAGCGACTCGCCGTCGACGCCAGCGAAGCTGACGTTAAGAATATTGGGGGCGCTCTGCGCCAGATCGCCGTTAAGCTGTACGCCATCCAGCGCGCTCAGCCCCTGCCACAGACGCGCGCGCAGCGTCGCCAGGCGCGCCATCTCACTCTCCTGCGCCTCGCGCGCAAGGTGAAAAGCCTCGCCCATGCCCACAATCTGGTGTACCGGCAGCGTGCCGGATCGCATGCCGCGCTCATGACCGCCGCCGTGCATCTGCGCGTCAATAACGACTTTAGGCTTACGGCGCACATAGAGCGCACCGATCCCTTTCGGGCCGTAGAGTTTGTGGGCGGAGAACGACATCAGGTCGACCTTAAGCTCGCTCAGGTCGATCGGCAGCTTGCCGACGCTCTGGGTGGCGTCGACGTGGAAGAGAATATCGCGTGCGCGGCACAGCTCGCCGATGGCGGCGATATCCTGAATCACCCCGATTTCATTATTCACATGCATCAGCGACACCAGCACGGTGTCGTCGCGCAGCGCGGCGCGCACGGCGTCCGGGGTAATAATGCCGTTAGCGGGCGGCGTCAGGTAAGTTACCGTAAAGCCCTCGCTTTCCAGCTGCTTGCAGCTGTCGAGCACCGCTTTATGTTCGGTCTGGCTGGTGATGATATGCTGACCACGGGCGCGCCGGGCGTGCGCGGCGCCTTTCAGCGCGAGGTTGTCCGATTCGGTCGCGCCGGAGGTGAAAATGATTTCACGCGGATCGGCGTTGACCAGCTCCGCCACCTGATTGCGCGCCACGTCCACCGCCTCTTCCGCCTGCCAGCCGAAACGGTGCGAGCGCGAAGCCGGATTACCAAAGGTGCCGTCCAGCGTCAGGAACTGCATCATTTTGCTGGCCACACGCGGATCGGCCGGCGTGGTTGCGGCGTAATCCAGGTAAATCGGTAATTTCATTGCGCTAAAGCTCCGTATCAAAAATCATACGTCTTTATAGCAGATTCGGCCCTGACCGCGTTAGCAGTAAGGGCCGCACAGAAGAGGGATCAGGAGGCGCGCAGATTGACGTTGATTTCCTGAACGCGGTTGTTCTGGAAGCGACGATTGTCCTGTGAATTCTGACGGTCGGCGACGTCGAGGATCTCCTGATTGTTCACCAGCTCAGCCAGCGTGATGTTATTCAGGAAGTCGCTGATGCGCACGCTAAGATCGCGCCACAGCACATGAGTCAGGCAGCGTTCGCCGCCCTGGCAACCCTCTTTGCCCTGGCATTTGGTGGCGTCGACAGATTCATCCACGGCGGTAATGACTTCGCCTACCGCGATGGCGCTCGACTCTTTGCCCAGCAGATAGCCGCCGCCCGGACCGCGCACGCTGGCTACCAGGCCATGTTTACGCAGACGCGAGAATAACTGCTCCAGATAGGAGAGCGAAATGCCCTGACGCTCGGAAATATCAGCCAGCGGAACCGGCCCCTCATGGGAATGCAGGGCAACGTCCAGCATCGCGGTAACGGCATAACGTCCTTTGGATGTCAGTCTCATAGCGTACTACCTCAATAGCGTCCGGTTATCGGAGGATTAGCAAAAGATAGCCGAAGTCTGACATTCCCGAGTATTTTGGTCAACTATTTAACCGAGTAATTTACTCAACTACTCTTTTTCGCCTTTGCGCTTTTCAAACGAGGCCAGCATGCCGCGCAGAATATTCAGCTCGTCGCGCTCCGGGCGGGCGCGGGTGTAGAGGCGGCGCAGCTTGCTCATCACCTGTCCCGGGTTGCCTTCGCGGATAAAGCCGCTGGTCAGCATCATCTGTTCCATATGCTGATAGAAGCGCTCCAGATCGTCTACCAGCGGGTAAGGCGATTCGGCGTAGACCGGCGCGGGCTGCGCTTTTTCCTGCGCCGCCAGCCACGCCATCCGCACCTCGTAGGCGATAATCTGCACCGCCATCGCCAGATTAAGCGAGCTGTATTCCGGGTTCGCCTGAATGGCAACGTGGTAGTGACATTTCTGCAGCTCTTCGTTGGTCAGCCCGACGCGTTCGCGGCCAAATACCAGCGCAACCGGTGCCTGCTGGCCCTCTTCCACGCTTTTTATTCCGCATTCGCGCGCGTCCAGCATCGGCCAGGGCAGCGAGCGTGAGCGGGCGCTGGTGCCAACCACCAGGCTGCAGCCGGCAATGGCGTCGTCGAGCGTGTCGACGATCTGCGCATCGCCGATAACGTCGCTGGCGCCCGCCGCTAGCGAGATTGCCTGCGAGTCAGGCTTAACCAGCGGGTTGACGAGATAGAGATTGCTTAAGCCCATGGTTTTCATGGCGCGGGCCACGGAGCCCATATTGCCGGTGTGAGAGGTTTCCACCAGTACGATTCGGATATTTTGCAGCATAGATTGGCGTCAGTGAGGAAATGATGGGCAGCATGCTAACATAAGTCGAGACATTTAAAGAACGTGCTGCTATAATCCGCGCCGTTTTTCCTCGTTCTTTAACATCCAGTGAGAGATACCGATGCATCCGATGCTCAACATCGCCGTGCGCGCTGCGCGCAAGGCCGGCAACCTGATTGCCAAAAATTATGAAACCCCGGACGCGGTCGAAGCCAGCCAGAAAGGCAGCAACGACTTTGTTACCAATGTTGACCGTGATGCAGAACGACTGATTATCGAAGTGATTCGCAAATCCTACCCGCAGCACTCCATCGTTACTGAAGAGAGTGGCGAACTGGCGGGCGACGATCAGGACATTCAATGGGTTATCGATCCGCTGGATGGCACTACCAACTTTATCAAACGCCTGCCGCACTTCTCTGTTTCTATTGCCGTACGCATTAAAGGCCGTACCGAAGTGGCCGTGGTTTACGATCCCATGCGTAACGAACTCTTTACCGCCGTGCGCGGTCAGGGTGCGCAGCTTAACGGCTACCGTCTGCGCGGCAGCAACGCACGCGATCTCGACGGCACTATTCTCGCCACTGGCTTTCCGTTTAAAACCAAGCAGCACGCTCCAGCCTATATCAACGTGGTTGCGAAACTCTTTACCCAGTGCGCCGACTTCCGCCGCACCGGCTCTGCCGCGCTGGATCTGGCCTATGTCGCCGCTGGCCGCGTTGATGGTTACTTTGAAATCGGCCTGAAGCCGTGGGATTTCGCAGCGGGCGAACTGCTGGTGCGCGAAGCGGGCGGTCTGGTGACAGACTTTACCGGCGGCCATGGTTATATGCATTCGGGCAACATCGTGGCGGGCAATCCGCGCGTGGTGAAATCGCTGCTCTCCAGCATGCGTGACGAGCTGAGCGAAGCGCTGAAGCGCTGAGATGAAAAAGGCGGCTTACAGCCGCTTTTTTCCGGGTAGATATCGTGCCCACGGGGGTGGCTTAAACCGATCGCAAAGTCGCTTGAGTCATCCCTGACCGCTCGGCCCGCGCCGTCCATGGCGCGGGACGCTTTGCTCTTCGGTTTAAGCCACCCCCGTTTCAGAATTCGTGCATATTTGCATAAAAAAGGCGGCTTTTCAGCCGCCTTTTTATTCGCTAACTCTCGATCTTAACGACGTTCGTGGCTCAGAACCTGACGGGGTTGAGTGCGACGACCAATGCGTCCCATCACCGCAGCCAGCACCGCTTCAATCAGCAGCATAAAGAAGGCGTACCAGCTCGCTTTCGCGGTGGCCGCAGCCGCCTGCTCAGCCGCTTCGCGCGCTTTCTGTTCTGCCTGCTGCTTCAGCTGTTGATACTGCTGCATCGCTTTCTGATAGCTCTGTTCGGTCTGGTTCACGATCTGTTCAACTTCCTGATCGCTCTTACCGGTGCGCGCCTTGATGATATTTTTCAGCGCGTCGCGGTCAGCCGCCTGCAGCGTATCAGCATGACGATTCATCACGCCGCTAATCCAGTTAGTAATATCCGTATCGGCGTTCTGCGGATTTTGCGCAGTATTTTTCGCCTGGTTTTCCGCGTTATTCGCTTCGCTATTTACGTCCTGCTGTAAATTTTCCGGCTGCAGTTCAGGTTTGCCGGTCTGGCGCAGGGTGGTTTGCAGTTCATTCTGCAAATCGTCGAGGTTAATATTATTCTCCTGCAGCTTCTGTTTCGCATAATCGGTTACAGAAGGCGCCGCAGCAGAAATACCGCTACCCACGGCCTGGAAGCCTGCGCCAATAATATTGAACGCGCCGCCAATCAGGCTGCTGGCGAGAGAAACGGCCAGCCAGATAGTGAATAAGGTGCTCAGGCCAAACATCAGCAGACCATGCAGTGCGCCTTCACGCTGCGCCAGACGGCCCGCCAGATAGCTGCCCACCGCCATCGCGATTAACATGCTCACGCCGGTCCAGATTAAAGCGCCAGTGCCCAGGTGCTGCAGCGGATTTTGCTCCTGTTGCGGATCGACAGTGGTGGCACCCACCGCCGTGCCGAGCAGCGTCAGTAAAATATGAACGATCAGCGCGCCAATTACGCCAGCGAATACGGCGCTCCAGGAAATACGTTTTAACGGTAGCCCCGCGTGCGTTTCAGTAATGGTTTCTGTTGTGCCATTATTATTAATCCGGGTTTCATGCATGGTGGTTCTCCTCGCAACAGACAACGTTAAATAATCAATATTAAAAAGGAACATAACAATTGGTTGTTGTTATTTAGCGTAGACGAGAAAACTATTTTCACCAGAGCAAGCGGCAATATATTGCAATAACCGAAGCGTGAAAATTTGAGATAAGCAAAGCGTAATAAATCAAGGACGCAAGATAATATTTTTTGCGTCCCCGGTGCGACGGCTAGCCGAACGGGCGAAGGCCGCCGCCGATGCCCGGCGCAGCGCTTTGCCATAACGCCAGTCCCGCTGCGATCAGCAGCATGCTGCAAAGCAGCGCCAGCAGAGGCGTCACCAGCGCCGCCGCAGAGGCCGCGCGGCTTTCGCTGCCGAGCCGCTGCGCCAGTGCCCGCGAGCGCTGCACCAGCAGGCCGATGGCGGAAATGGTTAACGCCGTGCCCAGCGCCATCACCGCGGCCGACAGCACGCCCCAGAGATAAACGCCAATAACGCGCGAAAACAGCAGCATCATGATCGCGCCCGAACAGGGACGCAGCCCCATCGACGCCACCAGCAGCAGCTGAGTTTTAACGCTGACCGCGCCAGCGACCTGTTGCGCGTTCGGCATATGCGCATGGCCGCAGCCGCAGTGCGCGTCGTGCTGATGTTCGGCGCGCAGGGCGTGAATCTTCATCGGCGAGCGCGGCCGCAGCTGGCGTCGCAGCGCCTTTATGGCCCGCACGCCGATCCATATCCCGAGGCCGATCACCAGCAAATAGCTGCCCTTCTCCAGCCAGTAGCTGCTGAGATGCAGCTGACGCGATGAGGTTTGCAGCACGACCAGCATCAGCGTCACCAGCAGAATGGCGACGCAGCCCTGCAGCAGCGACGCCAGCAGCGTCAGCCTGAGCGTGACAGTAAGGCGTGTCGGATGGGTGGCAAGAAAGGTGGCGATCACTACTTTGCCGTGGCCGGGCCCCAGCGCATGCAGAACCCCATACGCCAGGCTGAACAGCACCAGCAGGCCGCCAGCCTGGCCGGGCGCGGTTTTAACCTGCTGCAACAGCTGGGTCATCTGCTGATGTAGCCCTCTCTGCCAGATGGTGCTCTGCAGCAGAATCTGTGGCCAGTACTGCCACAGCGCAAAGGCGCCCGCCGCCAGCGCAGCGGCCAGCAGCCACAGAGGCCAGGCGCGACGCGCACGAAGGTAAGAAGGCATCAACGACATGTCAGCGTCACCTTTTGTGCAAACTGACGCCCCAGATCCATCTGCTCAGGCGGCGCGTCAGCCTTATCCAGCGACAGCGCGTACTGCTTCAGCGAACTGTCGGGTTTTGGCGTCTGTAGCGCTAGCTGGCAGCGCGCCTGCAGCGAGTCTGGCAGGCTCAGAGCGTGGGCGTCACGATAGGTCATATCGACGAAATAGGTGGGATCGAACGTCAGGATGTCGAAGCGCTGTCCGGCCAGCTGCGGCGGCTCCGCCAGCGGCAGAATAAACGTCAGCACCGCTTTGTCGCCGCTGCGCGACAGCGCGTAGGAGGTCGGCAAATTAAGAAACTTAACGCGCTGGCCGTTGTGCCAGACCTCGGAAAAGTAGTGCTGGCCCAGCACGTTCGCCATGACTTCTGCCGCCAGCTTCTTCCAGGTTTCGCTGCCGGGCTTCGCATCGCCTGCGTCATAGAGCAGATCGGCCGAGGTAATCTCATCCATCGTCCAGCGCATTTTCAGTCCGGTCAGGGTATCGCCGTCGGCAAGCAGTTCGGTCTGCATGTCGATAAAGCTGTGCGGGTGTGCATAGCCGGCGGCGCTCAGCGTCATCAGTAACGAAAAAAGCGCGCTTCTTGTAAGGTTAAAAAGTGACATACCCGATAAAAAGCTCCTGTGAATGGCAAAAAATTGTGACCCGTGCTGAAGCATTGCAGAAAAAACCCGGCGAAAGCCGCGGCCTTTTTTGCCATTGGCTATTCTTAGCGCAATACCGGGCCGCTGGAATCCAGACTGATGAGTTCTGCTCCCTCTTCAGCACCACTCTTCACCCGTTCACAGCGTCGTTGTCATTTGCTGCTGCTATTGTATCTGCCCACTCCCGCACTTACGCTCGAAAAACTCTGTCAGCTGAACGGGGTTGATGCTGTCGTCGCCCGACAGGATATCGAAGATGTCAGGGATGAGATACAGCGTTATCACCAGCTGGAACTGCATCATATGGTGGACGGCAGCTTTCGCATTCACGGCACCGAGCTGGATCGGCGACTTTGCCTGCTGCACTGGCTGCGGCGCGGACTGCGCTTGTCGGAAAACTTCGTGCGCGACCATTTCGCCGCGCCGCTGCGCCAGCGGCTGAAAGTGATGAAAATAGAGAAAGCGCTCTACGACGAGACCAATCTGCAGGCGCTGATCCAGCACTGCAGCCTGAAGCTCTGCCGCGATTTCAGCGCGCGCGATCGCCTGTTTCTGCAAATCTTTATGAAGTATGGCCTGATGCAGCGCCAGCCCGCGCTGTTCAACGAGCGCCAGCTCGCCTGGCTGCAGCAAAAGTATGAGCGCGAGGCGGCGATGGACGTCATTCTGCACTGGCAAAAGCGCTGTCACCTGGCGCCGCATATCAGTGAAGCGGAGTTCTGGACGCTGCTGTTTAGCCTGATCCACGCGCCAGCGCCTGACTCGCTCGATCATCCCTGCAGCCAGCGGCTGATGCAGGCCACCAGGCAGCTGGTCGCCGACTTCGAGCAGCTGGCTGAACTGCGCTTCGAGGAGCCGCAGGAGCTGACGGAGCAGCTCTATACCCATCTGGCCCAGGCGCTGGATCGCTCCCATTTCGGCATCGGCATCGATAACAGCGTGGCGCTGGACGTGACTAAGCTCTATCCGCGCCTGCTGCGTACCACCCAGCAGGCGCTGAACGATTTCGAAACCGCTTACGATCTGCGCTTCAGTCAGGAGGAGGTGAGCCTGATCGCGGTCATCTTCGGTGCCTGGCTGATGCAGGAGAACGCGCTGCAGGAGAAGCAGGTGCTGCTGCTGACCGGCGAAAACGCCCGGCTTGAGCAGCAGCTCGAGCAGCAGATTCGGGAAATTTCGCTGCTGCCGATAAATATCAAATATCAGGAGATGAGCGACTTTCAGCGCGATGGCGCGCCGCGCGAGATCGCGCTGGTGATTTCACCTTACGCCACCTCGCTGCCGCTCTATTCGCCGCCGCTGATCCACGCCGAGCTGCCGCTGAGCGAACATCAGCAGCAGCGTATTCGGGCGCTGCTGGAGGCTTAAACCGCGCGCGGCCGCAGGAAGAGCGCGGGCAGCGCCACCAGCGCCATCACCCAGAAGAGATGTCCCTGCAGATGGGTAAAGAGCACGCCGCAGATCATGGTCATCACCGCGATGCCGCCGCCCATCGCCAGCGCCGAATAGATCGACTGCAGGCGAATAACGTCCGGGCCGCTGCGCGCGGCGATAAAGCGCATCGCCGCCAGATGGCAAACGGTAAAGCTGCCGCAGTGCAGGATCTGCCCGACAATAAGCCAGGGCAGCTCAACGGTCGCGCCCAGCAGCGTCCAGCGCGCCAGCGCGCAGAGGCCGGAGAGCAGCAGCAGATCGCGCGCGCGCCAGCGGCGAAACAGGCGATTGCTCAGCGCGAAAATCACAATCTCCGCCACTACGCCCAGCGACCACAGATAGCCTACCACCGACGCGGAGTAGCCGCTCTGCTGCCACCAGATAGCGCTGAAGCCGTAATAGGCGGCGTGCGCCCCCTGCATCAGCGTGACGCACAGCATAAATCGCCACACGCTGTTTTCACGCAGCAGATCGCGCCACGCCTGCCAGCCACCGCTCGCCGCGCCGTGGCGCTCTTCGCCCTGCGGCCGGGTGTGCGGCGGCAACAGCATGCCGCCCAGCATCGCCAGCAGGCCGACGGAGAGCAGCGCCAGAATCGCCTGCGATGACCAGTGATTCACCAGCAGCCCGGTCAGCGCAGAGCTGATAACGAACGCCAGCGATCCCCACAGCCGCACTGGCCCATACTTCAGGCCAATCTGCTGCGTCCAGGTCGCGGCCAGCGCATCGCTGAGCGGCACCAGCGGCGAGAAAAAGAGGTTAAAACCGACCATCACGAAGAGCAGCCACAGCCACTGCTGCCCTATCCAGTAGCCGGCGGCGAACAGGCCGGTCATCAGCGCCAGCAGCCGCAGCGCGTTAATCAGCTGCGCCGGATGCTTTACCTGCGAGGCGATCAGCAGGCTGCCGACGAAGCGCGCCACCATGCCGCAGCCCAGCAGCAGGCCGATCTTTCCCGCGTCGAGGCCGGTATCTTTCAGCCAGACGCCCCAGAAAGGCAGATAGATGCCGTAGCAAAAAAAGTAAGTGAAATAGCCAAGACCGAGCCATTTAGCCGAGCCGATAGTCATTCTGCCTCCCGCAGCAAGCGTCCATAATCAGTAAGTGCGCGCGATTTTAGCCTGGCAGCGGCAAAAAAAAGGATGGCCGAAGCCATCCTTTTTTACGATCGCACAGGCGTACGCTTATGCGTAAACCGGCAGACGCGAGCAGATCTCCAGCACTTTCTGTTTGGTGCGTTCGATAGTCGCTTCGTCGTTAACATTGTCCAGCACGTCGGCGATCCAGCCAGCCAGCTCGCGAACGTCCGCTTCTTTAAAGCCGCGACGGGTCACCGCAGGCGTACCGATGCGCACGCCAGAGGTAACGAACGGGCTTTTCGGATCGTTCGGCACGCTGTTTTTGTTAACGGTGATGTTGGCGCGGCCCAGCGCGGCGTCCGCCTCTTTGCCGGTCATGTTCTTGCTGACCAGGTCAATCAGGAACAGATGGTTATGGGTGCCGCCAGATACGATGTCGTAGCCGCGCGCGATCAGTACTTCTACCATCGCTTTAGCGTTCTTCGCTACCTGCTGCTGGTACGCCTTGAACTCCGGCTCCATCGCCTCTTTAAACGCGACCGCTTTACCCGCGATAACGTGCATCAGCGGACCGCCCTGTCCGCCAGGGAAGACGGCAGAGTTAAGTTTCTTGTAGAAATCTTCGTCGCCGCCTTTCGCCAGGATCAGGCCGCCGCGCGGACCCGCCAGGGTTTTATGGGTGGTCGAGGTGACGATATGGGCGTGCGGCACCGGGGTCGGATAAACGTCAGCGGCGACCAGGCCAGCCACGTGCGCCATATCGACGAACAGGTAAGCGCCAACGCTGTCAGCGATTTCGCGCATTTTCGCCCAGTCACAAACGCCGGAATAGGCGGAGAAGCCACCGACGATCATTTTCGGCTGATGCGTTTTCGCCAGCTCGGCCAGCTCGTTGTAGTCGATTTTGCCGCTCTCATCGATGCCGTAAGGCACGACGTTATAGAGTTTGCCGGAGAGGTTGACCGGCGAGCCGTGAGTCAGGTGACCGCCGTGCGCCAGGTTCATACCCAGAATAGTGTCGCCCGGCTGCAGCAGCGCGGTATAGACGGCGAAGTTAGCCTGCGAGCCGGAGTGCGGCTGCACGTTGGCGAAGTCAGCGCCGAACAGCGCTTTAGCGCGATCGATCGCCAGCTGCTCAACGATGTCGACATATTCACAACCGCCGTAGTAGCGTTTTCCCGGATACCCTTCCGCGTATTTATTGGTGAGCTGTGAACCTTGCGCCTGCATTACACGTGGGCTGGTGTAGTTTTCAGAAGCAATCAGTTCAATGTGCTCTTCCTGACGCACTTTTTCTTGCTCCATCGCCTGCCACAACTCGGCATCATAATCGGCAATGTTCATTTCACGCTTTAACATCCGCATCTCCTGACTCAGCTAACTTTTTAACGGCGGTTTAGGCTCCCTTAGGAGCAAAGGCCAACAGTGTAAACCGTTTTGCCGGGTGACGGTAGCGCCAATTCCGTAATCAACGCAAACGATTGGCTCGCCGCTGGCAAAGGTTTTTTACGCTTTTTGTCCCCCTCTTCTTATCACGATATTTCATCAGGTTGTGACGCAAATTTTTTCAGCCTGTCGCTAAACCTTGCCAGCGTAATCACCTTATTTCGCGGCGGGTTATTTACAACCTTCAGGGCGCGATCATAACATGTATTTAAAATGCAACTTTACGCCGCCAGAGGTATTCCTATGCTTGATGCACAAACCATCGCTACCGTGAAATCTACCCTCCCCGCCGTTGCCGCCGTCGGACCGAAGCTTACCGCTCACTTTTATGACCGCATGCTGACGCAGCATCCCGAACTCAAAAACGTCTTCAATATGAACAACCAGCGCAACGGCAACCAGCGAGAAGCGCTGTTTAACGCGATCTGCGCCTATGGCGCGAATCTCGATAATCTGGCGGCGCTGCTGCCCGCCGTTGAAAAGATCGCGCAGAAGCACGCCAGCCTGGCGATTAAGCCGGAACAGTACGCCATCGTTGGCGAGAACCTGCTGGCGACGATTAAAGCGCTGCTGAATCCAGGGGATGAGGTGCTGGCGGCGTGGGGCCGCGCTTACGGCGTGCTGGCGGAGGTCTTTATCCAGCGTGAAGAGGCGATTTATCAGGAGACCGAGCAGCAAAAAGGAGGCTGGCGCGGCACTCGCCCCTTCCGCATTGCCGCTATCGAGACGCAGAGTTCCGTTATCAAAAGCTTTACCCTGGCCCCGGTCGATGGCGGCGCGGTGGCGGCCTTTAAGCCGGGTCAGTACCTTACCCTGCATCTGCACCCTGCCGGCTTTGAGTTCCAGCAGAACCGCCAGTATTCGCTTACTCACGCCAGCAACGGCGAAACATACCGTATTGCGGTGAAACGCGACGCGCAGGGCACCGTCTCCGGCTGGCTGCATGACAACGCGCAGGTCGGCGATGTACTGGCGTTAACCGCGCCGCACGGCGATGTTTTTATGGCGGTGAGTACGGATACGCCGGTGGCGCTGATCTCGGCGGGCGTCGGCGTGACGCCGATGCTGGCGATGCTGCATGCGCTGGCTGACCAGCAGCATGCCGCGCCGGTGACCTGGCTGCACGCCACGGAAAACGGCGCGCAGCACGCCTTTGCGGATGAAGTGGCCGAGACGGCCGCCCGCCTGCGCGACGTTAAGAAGCGCATCTGGTACCGCGTGCCGGAGGCGGCTGACGCGGGCCGTTACGATGCCGAGGGCGTTATGGATTTGACCGCTGAAATCGCGCGGCTGCAGGATGCGCGCACCCAGTTCTGGCTGTGCGGGCCGGTAGGCTTTATGCAGTTTATTGCCGGTCAGCTGCGCGACGCGGGCGTAGACGCTTCACGCATTCACTATGAGGTGTTTGGTCCACATAAGGGACTCTAGCCAGACATAAACAAAAGGCCGCTGATAAAGCGGCCTTTTACTGGCTCCCCTCTCTCTGCTACAGCAGAAATTAGATCGCCTCTTCGTCCTCTTCGCCGGTACGAATACGCACCACGCGCGACACGTCGAAAACAAAAATCTTACCGTCGCCGATTTTACCGGTCTGCGCGGTTTTCATAATGGTTTCCACGCAGGTGTCGACGATGTCGTCGCCCACCACCATTTCGATTTTCACCTTGGGCAGAAAGTCGACCATATATTCCGCGCCGCGATAGAGCTCAGTGTGCCCTTTCTGACGGCCAAAGCCTTTCACTTCAGAAACCGTCATCCCGGTAATGCCCACTTCAGCTAAGGCTTCGCGCACATCATCGAGTTTGAATGGCTTGATAATCGCATCAATCTTTTTCATGTCAGACCCTTTTCTCACTCCCTCCGTGGCCGGATGGGGTGCTGTAAGTATAGACCCGCAGCCGCAGGCTACAGGGGCGTTGCCCGCAACGCATCCCGCCCGCAGGGGCATTCGTCGACGCTCTCAGGCGCTTCATCGCGCCAGAAAGCTACTCTTTAAAATCGCTGGCGTCCAGTTCATGTCGGGACAGCAGCTTATAAAACTCGGTGCGATTGCGCCCGGCCAGCCGGGCGGCGTTGGTGACATTGCCTTTGGTCATCTGCAGCAGCTTGCGCAGGTAGTTAAGCTCAAACTGGTTGCGCGCCTCGACAAAGGTCGGCAGCACGCTGCTTTCGCCGCTGAGCGCCTGCTCGACCAGCGCATCGCTGATCACCGGCGACGAGGTCAGCGCCACGCACTGCTCGATCACATTCACCAGTTGGCGCACGTTACCCGGCCAGCTCGCCGTCATCAGCCGCTTCATCGCATCTACAGAGAAGCTGCGCACAAAAGGCTTATGTCGATCCGCCGCCTGGCGCAGCAAATGGGCGGCGAGCAGCGGAATATCTTCGGTCCGCTCGTGCAGCGCGGGCAGCTTAAGGTTGACCACGTTCAGGCGATAAAAGAGATCCTCGCGAAACTCTTTCTTCTCCATCGCCTTCGGCAAATCGCGGTGGGTGGCGGAGATAATGCGCACGTTAATGTCGATATCGTGATTGCTGCCGAGCGGACGGATTTTGCGCTCCTGCAGCACGCGCAGCAGTTTCACCTGCAGCGACGGCGGCATATCGCCGATCTCGTCCAGAAACAGCGTGCCCCCCTCCGCCGCCTGGAACAGCCCTTCGCGCGCGCTGACCGCGCCGGTAAAGGCGCCGCGCGCATGTCCGAACAGCTCCGACTCCAGCAGCTGCTCCGGCAGCGCGCCGCAGTTGATGGCGACGAAAGGTTTGCCCGCGCGCGGACTGGCGGCGTGGATCGCCTGCGCCAGCACCTCTTTGCCGCTGCCGCTCTGGCCGTTGATTAAGACGCTGACGTCGGACTGCGCCACCATATGCGCCTGCTCCAGCAGCCGCAGCATGATCGGGCTGCGGGTAACGATCGCTTCGCGCCAGCGGTCGTCGCTGGCGGGGGCGCGCTGCGCCAGCGCGTCGTCGATCGCCTTATAGAGCGCATCGCGATCGACCGGCTTGGTCAGAAAGCTAAAGACGCCCTGCTGCGTGGCAGAGACGGCGTCGGGTATCGAGCCGTGCGCGGTGAGAATAATCACCGGCAGGCTGGCGTTGCGCTTCTGGATTTCGCCGAACAGCGCCAGCCCGTCCATTTCGTCCATACGCAAATCGCTGATGACGAGATCGATCGGCTCTTTCTGCAGCAGGCGCAGCGCTTCCGGCCCGCTGGCGGCGGTCGTGACCTGGTAGCCCTCGCTGCTAAGGCGCATGCCCAGCAGCTTCAGCAGGCTGGGATCGTCATCTACCAGCAGCAGACGTGCGGATTGTCTGGCCATTAAGGCTCCTCATGTGACGACGTTTCCGGCGCATGGCCGCTCTCGGTGACATCTGGCGTCTTGCGCGAAGAGAGCTGGCGCTCAATATCCGTCAGGCGCTCCAGCTTATGCTGCGTGTCGTTAAGGGTGTTGCGCATCTGGGTCAGCTGCTGACGCAGCGCGTCGAGCTGCGCATCGCTGCTCTGCTGCAAATGCGCGAAGCGCGAGCGCGTTTCGCTGAGTTCGAGCTGCGCGACCTGATTGCCGCGCCACAGCTGGATCAGCGGGCGCACCGCGCCGGGAAAGCGGCTGCTGTAGGCATCCAGCGCCTCAACGTAATCGCGGCGCTCCAGCGGCGTAACGTTGCCGTTAGCCATCAGAATGCCGTTTTTAAAGGCGCGCGCCCAGCCTTCTACCGGCCAGCGATGCGCTTCGGCACGCGCCTCTGCGGGCGACAGGCGCTCGGCGCAGTCGATGGCGCGCAGCCAGTAGAGCGGATTGCCCGTCGCCGTGGTGCTTTCATTGCGCCAGACGCTGGCGCAGTCGGTCGCCAGATAATCGGGCAGCCTGACCTCCGGCTCGGCGACGACGGCGTCGTGATGCGCGGACGAAGCGGCCGGGGAGGCGCTGCAGCCGCTGAGCGACAGGCTCAGCAGCGCGGTTAAGAGTGAGGCGAAGAGGATGTTCATCTGTCA
Organism: Pantoea sp. ACRSC; assembly: GCF_022346785.1. Lineage (NCBI taxonomy): Bacteria > Pseudomonadati > Pseudomonadota > Gammaproteobacteria > Enterobacterales > Erwiniaceae > Pantoea > Pantoea sp. ACRSC. The sequence continues at coordinate 32,196 of NZ_JAKRNN010000011.1, read as the reverse complement.
GAGAGTCCCGGCTGTGTGATTCAGTACAATACGAAAACAAACGTCGGCATCTTTGCTGTCGATCAGCTGCAGATCCCCCTGCATGCGGCGCAGACAGTCTTTGGCGATGCTCAGTCCCAGCCCGCTGCCTTTTATCGGCCCTTTGCGCTGCAGGCTCCCCTGGAAAAAGGGTTCGAATATCATTTCGCGCTCTTTCTCAGGAATCGGCGTGCCGCTGTTGGCGACCTCTATCCACACCTTGTCGCCGTGCAGCTGACTGCGCAGCCAGATGCTACCGGATTCGCCGCCATAGTTCACGGCGTTAGAGTATAAGTTATCGATGACGCGCATCAGCAGCTCTGGCTCCGCGAGGCAGCTTTTCACCTGCAGATCGCGCTGCACATGCATCAGCTTGGCGCGCGCCGGCAGCGCATGGGCGCTGACCACCATATCCACCAGCTCAACGATATCCACCGTTTCCAGCGTCGTCGGCTCCTCCACCAGCTTACGGTTGTAATCAAGCAGCTGTTCAATCAGGCGCTGCAGATGGCGGCTGCTGGTATCCAGAATCGCCACCACCTCTTTCTGATCGTCGTTCAGCGCACCGACCACTTCATCCGCCAGCAGCTCCGTGCCTTCGCGCAGGCTGGCGAGCGGCGTCTTCAGCTCGTGGGAGAGATGGCGCAGGAACGCGTGACGCTGCGTCTCCAGCCAGGCCAGCCGCTCGCTAAGCCAGACGATGCGCTGGCCCAGGGAGCGCAGCTCGCGCGGGCCGCGGAACGCCACGGTCGCGCCCAGTTCGCGCCCTTCGCCGAGCCGGTTGATCATGCGCTCGACGCTTTTGACCGGCCCGATAATCATGCGGGTAAAGAGCAGCACCAGCGCCAGGCTGACGATAAACAGGATAAGCGCCTGCCAGCCGAAAAACTGGCCGCGATCGGCAATTTCGCGCTGCAGCTGCAGCCCGCGAGCGAATACTACTTCACGCGTCTCCTGCACCAGCTGCGCGTTAACGGCGGAAAAGCGATCCAGCGCCTGCGAGGCGGCCGCGACCGGGTTGCCGTTACTGCACTGGAGTTGAGTGAGCTGCGGCAGAATGGCACGCAGCGTCTGGAATGCGGTCAGCGCGGGCAGGCTGGAGGCGTGAGAGTCAAGTATCTGGCTGTAACGTGCGCGCTGCGTCTGATAGAGGCGCGCCAGGGTGGCGTCGCCCAGCACGCAATACTGGCGGTAGCTGCGCTCCAGCTCCAGCGCGGTACGTGCCATCGCTTCGCTGCGGCGCACGTCGGTGAAGGTATTGCGGTTGGTATCGGCGGCCTGATCGCTTAACGCCGACAAACTTTCCCAGGCCTGCCAGGCGAGCACCAGCAGCGGCAGCAGCACCAGCAAAAACGCCATTAGCACCAGCTGGCGCAACGAACGGGGAAATAAACGCCATCTTCTCACGCGGTCGCTTCCTTTAATAAACGCTGTGTGAATGCTAGCGAAGTCCGCTAGTGGAAGATAGAGCGGAAATGAAAACGGCAGGCCTTTCGGCCTGCCGTGAGAGCGACGCCGCAGCATCGCCTGAAAATAAGGTGGAGCCTAACTCAACGTTGCGCCCGATATTTGAAAACGTTGCAGAGCAAACGATTATCAACAGGTGGACGGCAGGCTCCGTTTGGTGCGTCATTCAGTTTTTATGAGCTCTACCGCAGTGCGGGGCAATCATAAACAGGAGAATGAGCCACGAGCTAATATTAGCAAACTTCGTGCCAAAAAAGAAATAACATTCTTTTTCAGAGAGTTGCCAGCCCCCCTTCCTCGCCGCACGCGCTCTTCTGTCGCTAAAAACCAACAGTAAAAGGGCAGGGAAATCATTCCCTGATTAATCAGGGAGATAAATGTCGCCTTTTAGAGACAGCGGAGAGCGCACCCTGTCGCTATTTCCCAACAGGTAAAAAAAGGAGACATCGCTGTCTCCTTTTTATCTCGCTTAGCCCAGTTGTTTCCGCGCGTTACGGAAGATGCGCATCCACGGGCTATCTTCGCCCCACTCCGCCGGGTGCCAGGAGTTGCTTACCGTACGGAAGACGCGCTCCGGGTGCGGCATCATAATGGTGACGCGGCCGCTTTCGTTCGTCACCGCCGTAATGCCGTTAGGCGAGCCGTTCGGGTTAGCTGGATAGCTCTCAGTCACCTTGCCGTAGTTATCGATAAAGCGCAGCGCGACCAGCCCTTTGGACTCCAGCGCAGCCAGATGCGCGCCGTCGCGCACCTCGACAAAGCCTTCGCCGTGAGAGACCGCAATCGGCATATGCGAACCGGCCATGCCGTCCAGCAGCAGCGACGGGCTGGCAGCCACTTCCACCAGGCTGAAGCGCGCTTCGAAACGCTCAGACTGGTTACGCACGAAGCGCGGCCAGAGTTCGCTGCCAGGGATCAGCTCGCGCAGGTTCGACATCATCTGACAGCCGTTACATACCCCCAGCGCCAGCGTCTGCGGACGATGGAAGAACTCCTCGAAGGTATCGCGCACGCGGTTGTTGAACAGAATCGATTTCGCCCAGCCTTCGCCAGCGCCCAGCACGTCGCCGTAGGAGAAGCCGCCGCACGCCACCAGCGCCTGGAACGCCTCCAGATCGCGACGTCCCGCCAGCAGATCGCTCATATGCACGTCGACCGCCGTAAAGCCAGCGCGATGGAACGCGGCCGCCATTTCGACATGGGAGTTAACGCCCTGCTCGCGCAGCACCGCGACGCGCGGACGTGCGCCGGTAGCAATCATCGGTGCGGCGACATCCTCTTCCGGGTTAAAGGTCAGAGAGACGTTCAGGCCAGGATCGTTGTCATCTTTGCGCGCCTCATGCTCCTGATCGGCACAGATCGGGTTGTCGCGCAGGCGCTGCATCTGCCAGCTGGTTTCGCCCCACCAGGTGCGCAGCGTCGTGCGGCTTTCGCTGTAGATCGCGCTGTCGCCAGAGCGAATCACAAAGCGATCGCCGCGCTGCGCGCTGCCGATTGCGTGGCTGCAGCCTGCGAGGCCGCAATCCGCCAGCACTTTCTCCACGGCCGCGCGGTCTTCCGCTTTAATCTGGATCACCGCGCCCAGCTCTTCGGTAAAGAGCGCAGCCAGCGCGTCGCTGCCCAGCGCGGCGATATCGACCTCAATGCCGCAGTGGCCGGTAAAGGCCATTTCCGCCAGCGTGACCAGCAGACCGCCGTCTGAACGATCGTGGTAGGCCAGCAGCTTCTGCTGCGCCACCAGCGTCTGAATCGCCTTGAAGAAGCCAGCCAGCTGCTGCGCGTCGCGCACGTCGGCCGGCTTGTCGCCCAGCTGACGGTAGACCTGAGAAAGCGCGGTCGCGCCCAGGGTATTGGCGCCGTTGCCGAGATCGATCAGCAGCAGCAGGTTTTCGCCGTCCGCCTGCAGCTCAGGCGTCACGGTGCGGCGCACATCCTCTACGCGGGCGAAGGCGGTGATCACCAGCGACAGCGGCGAGGTCATTTCGCGCTGCTCAATGCCTTCCTGCCAGCGGGTTTTCATCGACATGGAGTCTTTGCCCACCGGAATCGTAATGCCGAGCGCAGGACAGAGCGCTTCGCCCACCGCTTTGACCGCTTCATACAGGCCGGCATCTTCGCCCGGGTGACCTGCCGCCGCCATCCAGTTAGCGGAGAGCTTCACGCGCTTGAGATCGCCAATCTGCGTCGCCGCCAGGTTGGTCAGCGCTTCGCCCACTGCCAGACGGCCAGAGGCGGCGAAGTCGAGCAGCGCAACCGGCGCGCGCTCGCCCAGCGCAAAGGCTTCACCGTGATAGCTGTCGAGGCTGGCGGTAGTGACCGCGCAGTTCGCCACCGGAATCTGCCACGGACCGACCATCTGGTCGCGCGCTACCATGCCGGTTACGCTACGGTCGCCGATGGTGACGAGGAAAGTTTTCTCCGCCACGGTTGGCAGGTGCAGCACGCGGTTTACCGCGTCGCTCAGGGTGATACCGTCGCGCAGCAGCGGCTCGCCTTTCGCCTGCTGCGTCGCCACGTCGCGCGTCATCTTCGGCGTTTTGCCCAGCAGCACGTCCAGCGGCATATCGATAGGGGTATTGCCGAAGTGGCTGTCGCTCAGGCTCAGGTGCTGCTCTTCGGTCGCCTCGCCGATCACGGCGTAAGGCGCGCGCTCACGCTGACAGAGCGCATCGAACTGCGCCAGCTTCTCCGGCGCCACCGCCAGCACGTAACGCTCCTGCGACTCGTTGCACCACACTTCCAGCGGGCTCATGCCCGGCTCGTCGTTAAGGATGTCGCGCAGGTTGAAACGGCCGCCGCGGCCGCCGTCGCTCACCAGCTCCGGCATGGCGTTGGAGAGGCCACCCGCGCCGACGTCGTGGATAAACAGAATCGGGTTCTCTTCGCCCATCTGCCAGCAGCGGTCGATCACCTCCTGACAGCGGCGCTCCATTTCCGGGTTGTCGCGCTGTACGGAGGCGAAATCGAGATCGGCGTCCGACTGGCCTGATGCCATAGAAGAGGCCGCGCCGCCGCCCAGGCCGATATTCATTGCCGGGCCGCCCAGCACGATCAGCTTCGCGCCCAGGCTAATCTCGCCTTTCTGCACGTGGTCGGCGCGGATATTGCCGATGCCGCCCGCCAGCATGATCGGCTTGTGGTAGCCGCGCAGCTCGACGCCGTTGTGGCTGTTGACCCGCTCTTCATAGGTGCGGAAATAGCCGTTCAGCGCCGGACGGCCAAATTCATTATTGAACGCTGCGCCGCCCAGCGGGCCTTCGGTCATAATGTCCAGCGCGCTGACAATGCGCTCCGGCTTGCCGAAATCCTCTTCCCAGGGCTGCTCAAAGCCAGGAATACGCAGGTTCGAGACCGAGAAGCCGACCAGGCCAGCTTTCGGCTTCGCGCCGCGCCCGGTTGCGCCTTCGTCGCGGATTTCGCCGCCGGAGCCGGTCGCCGCGCCGGGCCACGGCGAGATCGCCGTCGGATGGTTATGGGTTTCAACCTTCATCAGGATATGCGCCGCTTCCTGATGGTACTCATACTCGCCTTTTTGCGCGTCGGCGTAGAAGCGCCCTACTTCCGAGCCTTCCATTACCGCCGCGTTGTCTTTATAAGCTGACAACACGTGGTCCGGCGTGGTCTCGAAGGTGTTTTTAATCATCTTAAACAGCGACTTCGGCTGCTTTTCACCGTCGATAATCCAGTCGGCGTTAAAAATTTTATGGCGGCAGTGCTCGGAGTTAGCCTGGGCGAACATATAGAGTTCGATATCGTTCGGGTTGCGCCCGAGACGCTGGAACGCCGTCAGCAGGTAGTCGATTTCATCATCCGCCAGCGCCAGCCCCAGCGTGCGGTTAGCCTCTTCCAGCGCCTGACGGCCGCTATTGAGCACGTCGATGCTTTTCAGCGGCTGCGGCTCGTGGTGTGCGAACAGCGCCTCCGCCTGCGACAGATCGCTGAAGACCGTCTCCATCATACGATCGTGCAGCAGCGCCTGAAGCGTCTGCCACTGCGCGTCGGTCAGCTGCGGCGCCTGCACGTAGAAAGCCAGGCCGCGCTCCAGACGGCGCACCTGCGGCAGATCGCAGTTGTGCGCGATGTCGGTGGCTTTGGATGACCAGGGCGAAATGGTGCCGGGACGCGGCGTCACCAGCAGCAGGCGGCCTTGCGGCGCATGTTCGGCGAGAGAAGGACCGTATTTCAGCAGGCGCTGCAGGCGCGCTTTTTCATCAGCGTTCAGCGGTGCGCTGACATCGGCAAAATGGACGTACTCGGCGTAAATGTCACTCACCGGCAGGTGAGCGTCCTGAAAGCGGGTCAGCAGTTTGTTTACACGAAATGCCGACAGGGCGGGCGAACCACGCAGAATTTCCATCATTTAATCTCTCGTCAGAGCGCCGTGCGACGCTTCAAGGGGCACAACAGCAGAAAACGGGCGGTATTATAGAGAAACACCCCGCCCGACGAAACCGTTTGCGCATAATTTCTCTCTCTGCGGAATAGCCTGAATTTTGCGCAAAACCTGCTTTATAAGTTGCTCTACGCTGCCGAGTTGCGCAAAATGCCCCTCGCTCTGGGAGTTCAAAAAAGATCAATACTGCCTTTAAAAGACAGAGGCCTTAGAGCCAGCGAGAGACAACTATTTGAAACGCCTAAAATTAAACTATCTGCTGATCGGTCTCGTCACCCTGCTGCTGGCGATGGCGTTATGGCCATCGATCCCGTGGTACGGCAACGGACAGGATGCGATTTCGCAGATAAAATCACGGGGAGTGCTGCGTATCAGTACCATCAATTCCCCGCTGACTTACTACACCATCAATAAAGCTCCTGCCGGTATGGATTACGAACTGGCGAAGCGCTTTGCACACTATTTGGGCGTCAGGCTCAAGGTCACGGTGCGCCCGAACCTCAGCGATCTGTTTGACGATCTCGACGATGGCAAGGCGGACATGCTGGCGGCAGGGCTGATTTATAACGATGAACGGCTGACGCGCTATAAAACCGGGCCGAGCTACTACTCCGTGTCCCAGCAGCTGGTCTATCGCGTCGATAAGCCGCGCCCGAAAAACCTCGGCGACCTGAAAGGAGAGCTGCGGGTCGCATCCGGCTCCGCCTATCTGTCGTCGCTGAAAACGGCGCGCGATAAGCAATATCCCGATCTTAACTGGGTTATCTCCACCGACCAGGCGCCTAAAGCGCTGCTGGAAGCGGTGGCGGACGGCAAGCTCGACTACACCATCGGCGACTCCGTTACCATCGCCCTGCTGCAGCGCATCCATCCGCAGCTGGCGGTGGCGTTCGACGTCACGGATGAAGAGCCGGTTACCTGGTATGTGCCGCACAGCGACGACAGCAGCCTGAACGCTGCGATGCTCGACTTTTTTAACTCTATGGGCGAAGAAGGCGTTATGGCGCGCCTGGAGGAGAAGTACCTCGGTCACGTCGGCACCTTCGACTATGTCGATACCCGCACTTTCCTGCGCGCCATCGACGTCACGCTGCCGGAGATCAAACCGCTGTTTGAGAAGTATGCGGCCAGCATCGACTGGCGGCTGCTGGCGGCGATCTCCTATCAGGAGTCGCACTGGAATCCGCTGGCGACCTCCCCTACCGGCGTGCGCGGCATGATGATGCTGACGCGCAGCACCGCCGACAGCCTTAACGTCGAGGATCGCACCGATACCGAGCAGAGCATTCGCGGCGGTAGCCTCTATTTACAGCGCATGATGGACAAGGTGCCCGCCACCATTCCCGAAGAGGAGCGCATCTGGTTCGCGCTGGCGGCATATAACATGGGCTACGCCCATATGCTGGACGCGCGCAAACTCACGGTGAAACAGGGCGGCAACCCCGACAGCTGGGCCGACGTAAAGCTGCGGCTGCCGATGCTGAGCCAGAAGCGCTATTACGCGCAGACCACCTACGGCTACGCGCGCGGCCACGAAGCCTATAACTACGTCGAGAACATCCGTAAGTATCAGCTGAGCCTGGTGGGGTATTTGCAGGAGCAGGAGAAACGGCTGGCCCAGCAGTCGGCGCGCGAGGCGGAGCTGGCCAGCGGCTATCCGGCGGTGGCGCCGGAAATCGCCATGAACTAGGCAGCGCGCAAAAAAAGCACTGCGCCGCGCCGCAGCGCTACTCCCTTCCGCGCTGCGCCTGACGCAGCGCTTTTTTCTGCTCGCGACGCATGCGGAAAAAGTCGCTCAGCATCGCCGCGCACTCTTCCGCCAGCACGCCGCTCTGCATTGCGACCTGATGATTCATACCGGGATGGCCGAGTACGTCAATCAGCGAGCCCGCCGCGCCGGTTTTCTCATCACCGGCGCCGTAGACCAGTCGCGCGATACGGCTGTGTACCATCGCGCCGGCGCACATCACGCAGGGCTCCAGCGTGACGTAGAGGGTGGTATCCAGCAGGCGGTAATTTTCCAGCACCTTGCCGCCCTGACGCAGCGCCATGATTTCGGCGTGGGCGGTCGGGTCGTGCTGGCCGATGGGCCGGTTCCACCCTTCGCCAATCACGCGATCGCCCTGCACCAGCACCGCACCGACCGGCACCTCGCCCTGTTCCCAGGCGATGCGCGCCAGCCGCAGCGCGTGGCGCATCCAGTATTCGTCTTGAGATTGATTCACGCAGGCTCACTCCCGGCAGCAGCAAAGCGGCGCATTATAGCGATCCCGCGCGCAGAATCGAAGATGCAACCCTACTCCAGCTGTTGAAGCTCGCCGCGCGGCGTTACGCGCCAGCGGTGCTGGCAGAAAAAGAGCAGCGGGTTATCCTGCTTACTGTCGCTGTAGCCGCTATAGAGCTGCAGCGGCGTGCCGATCTTCTCTTCGAGCTGGACCACTTTCTCATGGCCGAGGCAGCGCATCGCCAGCACGCGGCCGCCAAAGCCGCGCTGCATCTGGCTGGCGATCAGTTTGACGCGCGGCAGGAACGCCGAATCGTAGTAAACCTGTTCTACCAGCGACTGCGGCGAGCCGGTGATCAGCCAGACGTCGGCATCGTCGCTGCCGAGGTAGTCGGTAAGGCGCTGCTGCACTACCGGAAACGCCGTCACCCGCTGGCGAAACCACTGCGCAAAAGCGGCTTCGCGCTGCTGCAGTGTGCGCTCCGAACGGCCGAAGGTGATCGACCAGAGCAGCAGGCTCATTGGCCAGCGCGCCGCGCGCCCTTTGATCAGCAGCCCTAGCCCCACCACCGGCAGCAGCGGGACCACCAGCAGCAAATTGAGCGGCTGACGCCACAGCGTATAGCGCATAAAGGTGCCGAACATATCCTGCTGATGCAATGTGCCATCCAGATCGAAAAACACCACGCGACGTTGTGTACCTTTGGTCAAAAAACGCTCCTTTCTGTTTTATTCGCCCTATGGTTCCTTATTGTAGCCATCAACTGCCGCAGCGGCGACGACAGCTATTTTTAATTCCAGCGGCTACAATGCCAGATGAATAGTTTATTCTTCAGCAGGTACAGGTATCTTAGGGCAGGCTACTTAAACGAGGACCAGGCATGAGCTCATTGCTGCGCATTCGTCAGCTCTATCCGCGTCTGGCGCTAAACGAGCGCCGGCTGGCGGACTTTCTGTTATCACAGCCGGATCGGGCGCGCCATCTCAGCTCGCAGAAGCTGGCTGAAGAGTCGGGGGTGAGTCAGTCGAGCGTGGTGAAATTCGCGCAGAAGCTGGGCTATAAGGGCTTTCCGGCGCTTAAGCTGGCGCTGAGCGAGTCGCTGGCGGATCGCGACGCCATTACCGTGCATAACCACATTCTCAGCGACGACTCGCTGAAAACCGTGGGCGAGAAGCTGCTGACCGAGAAACTCTCTGCGATTCGCGCCACGCTCGATATCAACAGCGAAGAGAAGCTGCACGAGACGCTGCACCTGCTGAAAAACGCCCAGCGCATCGTGCTGGTGGGCATCGGCGCCTCGGGGCTGGTGGCGAAGGATTTTTCCTGGAAGCTGATGAAGATCGGCATCAATGCGGTAGCGGAGCAGGATATGCACGCCCTGCTGGCCAGCGTGCAAGCGATGCGTCCCGGCGACGTGCTGCTGGCGATCTCCTATACCGGCGAGCGTAAAGAGATCAACCTGGCAGCGCAGGAGGCCGCGCAGATTGGCGCCTACGTGCTGGCGTTTACCGGCTTTACCCCCAATAGCCTGCAGCAGACCGCCACCCACTGCCTCTACACCGTGGCGGAAGAGCAGAGCACGCGCAGCGCCGCTATCTCGTCGACCACGGCGCAGCTGGCGCTGACCGACCTGCTGTTTATGGCGCTGGTGCAGAACGATCCAGAGCGCGCCGCCAGCCATATCCGTCACAGCGAAGCGCTGGTGAAAAAGCTGAACTGAGCGGCGAACGCGAGTATAATGGCGCCGTTTTTAGCTGATCAGGTGAAATCATGGCGCTGCTGATTACCGCCAAATGCATCAATTGCGATATGTGCGAACCCGAATGCCCTAACCAGGCGATCAGGCTCGGCGCGGAGATCTACGAGATTGACCCCGGCCGCTGCACCGAGTGCATCGGCCATTACGACGCCCCGACCTGCCAGAGCGTCTGCCCTATCGATAACACCATCATTATCGATCCACAGCACATCGAGTCGCGCGATGCGCTGTGGGAGAAGTTCGTGGTGCTGCACCACTAGTTTTCAATAATCACCGTTGCGCAGGCGTAGTGACGCTCATCCGCCAGCGTGACGTGAACCTGCCTGACGCCCAGCCTCTCCGCCACGTCGCTGGCGTGGTTGAAAAAGCGCAGCCCAGGCTTACCCAGCTCATCGTTGTAAACTTCAAACTGATTAAACGCCAGCCCGCCGCGAATGCCGGTGCCGAAGGCTTTGGCCGCCGCTTCCTTGACGGCAAAACGTTTGGCCAGAAAGCGCACCGGCTGCTGGTGCTGCTGATATTGCTGCCACTCGGCTTCGCTCAGCACGCGCCGCGCCAGGCGGTCGCCGGAGCGCTCAATCACCCCGGCAATACGCTCGATTTCGACGATGTCGGTGCCCAGTCCGAGAATAGCCATCAGCGACGCGCTTCCCGCATCAGCAGCTTCATCTCTTTTACCGCGTCGGCCAGGCCGCTGAAGAGCGCGCGGCCGATAATGGCGTGGCCGATATTCAGCTCGTGCATCTCCGGCAGTGCGGCGATCGGCTGGACGTTGTGGTAGGTGAGGCCGTGGCCGGCATTCACCTTGAGGCCCAGGCTGGCGGCAAAGGTGGCGGCGTGACGGATACGCGTCAGCTCTGCCTCGCGCGGCAGCCCCTCCGCCGCCTCGGCGTAGGCGCCGGTATGAATTTCAATGTAGGGCGCGCCGCTGGCAACCGCCGCCTCAATCTGACGATGATCGGGGTCGATAAACAGCGAAACCTGAATGCCCGCGTCGCTCAGCTGCTTAACCGCCGCGTTGATTTTGTCCTGCTGGCCCGCCACGTCAAGGCCGCCCTCGGTGGTCACCTCTTCGCGCTTTTCCGGCACCAGACAGACAAAGTGCGGCTTGATCTCGCAGGCGATACCAACCATCTCGTCGGTGACCGCCATCTCCAGGTTCATACGCGTCTGGATGGTGTCGCGCAGAATGCGCACGTCGCGATCGGTGATATGGCGGCGATCTTCGCGCAGGTGGACGGTAATGCCTTCCGCGCCCGCCTGCTCGGCAACAAAAGCGGCCTGCACCGGATCGGGATAGTGGGTGCCGCGCGCGTTACGTACCGTGGCGATATGATCGATATTGACCCCTAACAGCAACTCAGCCATGACAATCCTCAGCTTAACTATGTCGAAAAATCAGAGTGTACCGCGGCGCGCGGCGCAGGCACAGCGCTACGGGCTGGTTGCGTCGGGCCGCTTTTTCGGCACGAACTGGCGAAACAGCTCGGTGCTCTTTAAGGGTTTGCCGCCCAGGTAGGGTTTCAGCGCGATGCGGGTAAAGCGCTTGGCGGCGCGCAGCGTGTCGGCATCGGGGAAATCGCGCTCCCACAGCGCGCGCAGCTGACGGCCGGTGAAGCTGCGCTGGCCAGTGACCAGGCTGGCGATAAAGCCTTTCTCTTCACGGTAGCTGTAGGTCATGGCGTCGGTAACCGGCTCGCCGCTGCCGGCGCAGTGCAGAAAGTCGACGCCGTAGCCGAGATGCCCGAGCAGCGCCAGCTCGAAGCGGCGCAGCGCCGGTTCTGGCGAGCTGTTGTCGGCCGCCAGCGTCTGCAGACAGTTCAGGTAGTCGAAGAAGAGTTCTGAGAAGGGAAATTCCTGCTCCAGCACGCGCGACACCAGTTCGTTCACGTAAAGGCCGCAGTAGAGCGTAATGCCGCTGAGCGGCAGCGCCAGCGAGACCGCTTCGGCTTTGGTCAGGGTTTTGACCTCGCCGTGCCCGGTCCAGCGCACCAGCAGCGGCGTAAAGGGCTGCAGCGTGCCTTTCAGCTGCGAGCGGCGCGCGCGCGCGCCTTTCGCCAGCACCCTGACCCGCCCATGGCTTTCGCTGAAGAGATCAAGCAGCAGGCTGGTTTCGCTGTAGGGGCGACTATGCAGCACAAAGGCGCGTTGCCAGCCTTCCATAGGATCAGAGGTCGTCTACGTAGCCCAGGCTGCGCAGCGCACGTTCGTCGTCGGCCCAGCCTGACTTCACTTTGACCCACAGTTCGAGATGCACTTTGGCTTCGAACATCTCTTCCATGTCTTTACGCGCTTCAATACCGATGGTTTTGATTTTGGCGCCTTTGTTGCCGATCACCATCTTCTTCTGCCCTTCGCGCTCGACGAGGATCAGGCCGTTGATATCGTAGCCGCCGCGATCGTTACTGACGAACTGCTCGATCTCGACCGTAACCGAGTACGGCAGTTCGGCACCAAGGAAGCGCATCAGCTTCTCGCGGATAATCTCCGACGCCATAAAGCGCTGCGAGCGGTCGGTGATGTAATCTTCCGGGAAGTGGTGATCTGCCTGCGGCAGACGCTTGCGCACAATCGCCGCAATGGTGTCGACGTTTTTTCCGCTTTCAGCGGAGATCGGCACGATGTCGAGAAAGTTCATCTGCTGGCTCAGGAACTGCAGATGGGGCAGCAGGATGCTTTTATCCTGAATGTTGTCCACTTTGTTGATGGCCAGCACTACCGGCACTTTGTTGTCGCGCAGCTTGTTCAGCACCATCTCGTCGTCTGGCGTCCAGCGCGTGCCTTCGACCACGAAGATCACCAGCTCGACATCACCGATGGAGCTGCTGGCCGCGCGGTTCATCAGGCGGTTGATGGCGCGCTTCTCTTCCATGTGCAGCCCGGGCGTATCCACATAGATGGCCTGATATTCGCCTTCGGTGTGGATGCCCATAATGCGGTGACGCGTGGTTTGCGGCTTACGCGAGGTGATCGACACCTTCTGCCCCAGCAGCTGGTTCAGTAAGGTGGATTTGCCGACGTTGGGTCGGCCGACAATCGCGACAAAGCCGCAATAGGTATTCTGTTCGCTCATTCGAGTCCTGACTTTTTCAGCGCCTGTTCAGGCGCCGGGATATTGCTATTCGAGACCAAGCTTAATTAGCGCCTGTTCGGCAGCTGCCTGTTCTGCTTTACGGCGGCTGGAGCCTACGCCCACCACCGGTTCAGCCATGCCACTCACCTGACAGTGAATGGTGAATTCCTGATCGTGGGCTTCGCCACGCACCTGCACCACCAGATAGGACGGCAGCGGCAGGTGACGCCCCTGCAGATACTCCTGCAGGCGGGTTTTCGGATCTTTTTGTTTATCGCCCGGGCTAATCTGCTCGAGGCGCGTCTGATACCAGTCAAGGATCAGCTTTTCCACCGTCTGGATATTGCTGTCGAGGAAGATGCCGCCAATCAGCGCCTCCACCGTATCCGCCAGGATCGATTCGCGACGAAATCCGCCGCTTTTCAGTTCGCCCGGCCCCAGGCGCAAACATTCGCCAAGGTCAAACTCTCGCGCCATCTCCGCCAGCGTGTTGCCACGCACCAGCGTTGCGCGCATGCGACTCATATCGCCCTCGTCAACGCGAGGAAAGCGATGATAAAGCGCATTGGCGATTACATAGCTGAGAATGGAATCGCCGAGAAATTCGAGACGCTCGTTGTGCTTACTGCTGGCGCTGCGGTGCGTTAGCGCCTGTTGCAAGAGTTCCGGATGAGTAAAAGTGTAGCCCAGTTTGCGCTGAAGCTTATTAATGAGGATGGGGTTCATGCGATTCCAGTTCTTTTGTGCGTCTGTGACTCTGCATACGAAACAGGGCTGGCTTTCCAACACATTCTGTTTAGTGTGCAGTGGCCCCCCGCAGGAGGCCAACCGTTTTGCCCGTTTATCCGGGCCAGATTACTCAGTGAATGCCGCCGATACGGCTCAGGCGTACGCCTGTCGGCCACTGACCTTCCTGCTTATCGAAGCTCATCCAGATGGCGACCGCCTTGCCGACCAGATTGCGTTCCGGGACAAAGCCCCAGTAGCGGCTGTCGGCGCTGTTGTCGCGGTTATCGCCCATCATAAAATATTGCCCCTGCGGCACGATCCAGGTCGCCTGCGGCTGGCCCGGCTGCTGATAATACATGCTCGCCTGGCTCTGCGCTTCGTTTACCAGCAAAATATCGTGCGTAACCTTGCCCAGCGTCTCTTTACGCGTGCCAAGACGCAGACCGCCGCGCATCGTTTCGCCCTGCGGCACCTGATAGAAGCCGTTGCCCGCTTCGTTGCCGTCAAAGCCGCTAAAGGTCTGGATAAAGTTGCTCGGCTCGATATTGGTGTAGGTAATCGGCAGCGCGCTGGCGCAGCGCTGGCCGGCGGCGCAGTTCGGGCTGACGGTCAGCGTTTTGCTGTAGGGATCGAACACAACTTTATCGCCCGGCAGGCCGATGACGCGCTTAATGTAATCCAGGCTCGGATCTTTCGGGTATTTAAATACCGCGATATCGCCGCGCTGCGGATGGCCGGTCGGGATCAGCGTTGTCTGGGTGATGGGATCTTTAATGCCGTAGGCGAACTTCTCCACCAGAATAAAATCGCCGATCAGCAGCGTTGGCATCATAGAGCCAGACGGGATCTGGAAGGGCTCATAGATAAACGAGCGCACCACAAATACCACCAGCAGCACCGGGAAGACCGACGCAGCGGTCTCCACCCAGCCGGGCTGTCCGCCGACTTTCGCCAGCGTTTTGTCGTCGAGGGAGTGGCCAGCCGCAGCCTGCGCTTCCGCTCGTTTAGCCCGGCGCGCCGGCGCCCACTTCACGCGATCGATACACCAGATAATACCGGTGATCAGCGTCGCTAGCGCCAGAACCAGGGCGAACATATTAGCCATTAGGGATCCTTATTTGCTGTCCTTACCGACATGCAGAATGGCGAGGAAGGCTTCCTGCGGCAGCTCAACGTTACCCACCTGCTTCATGCGCTTTTTACCTTCTTTCTGCTTCTGCAACAGTTTCTTCTTACGGCTGACGTCGCCGCCGTAGCATTTAGCAAGTACGTTTTTACGCAGCTGCTTCACGGTTGAGCGAGCAATGATGTGGTTGCCGATCGCCGCCTGAATCGCAATGTCGAACTGCTGACGCGGGATCAGATCTTTCATCTTCTCAACCAGCTCGCGACCGCGATACTGCGAGTTATCACGGTGGGTGATCAGCGCCAGCGCATCGACGCGCTCTTGGTTGATCAGTACGTCTACGCGCACCATGTCAGACGCCTGGAAACGCTTGAAGTTGTAATCAAGCGACGCATAGCCGCGCGAGGTCGATTTCAGACGGTCAAAGAAGTCGAGAACCACTTCCGCCATCGGGATATCGTAGGTCAGCGCTACCTGGTTGCCGTGGTAGACCATATTGGTCTGCACGCCGCGCTTCTCAACGCAGAGCGTGATGACGTTGCCCAGGTACTCCTGCGGCAGCAGCATATGACACTCGGCGATCGGTTCGCGCAGCTCTTCGATGTTGTTCAGCGGCGGCAGCTTCGACGGGCTGTCGACGTAGACAATTTCGCCGCTAGTGGTCTCAACTTCGTACACTACGGTTGGCGCGGTGGTGATCAGATCGAGATCGTATTCGCGCTCCAGGCGCTCCTGAATGATCTCCATATGCAGCAGACCCAGGAAGCCGCAGCGGAAGCCGAAGCCGAGCGCGGTAGAGCTTTCCGGCTCATAGAACAGCGAGGCGTCGTTCAGGCTCAGCTTGCCGAGGGCGTCGCGGAAGGCTTCATAGTCGTCGGAGCTGACCGGGAACAGACCGGCATAGACCTGCGGCTTCACTTTCTTAAAGCCAGGCAGCGCTTTCTCCGCCGGGTTGCGCGACAGCGTCAGGGTATCGCCCACCGGCGCGCCAAGGATATCTTTGATGGCGCAGACCAGCCAGCCCACTTCGCCGCAGTTAAGCTGCGTGCGGTCGACCTGCTTCGGCGTGAAGATGCCGAGGCGATCGGCGTTGTAGACCTGGCCGGTGCTCATCACTTTGACTTTGTCGCCTTTGCGCAGGGTGCCGTTTTTCACGCGGATCAGCGAGACGACGCCAAGGTAGTTATCGAACCAGGAGTCGATAATCAGCGCCTGCAGCGGACCTTCTGGATCGCCTTCCGGCGGCGGAATATCGCGCACCAGACGCTCCAGCACTTCCGGCACGCCGACGCCGGTTTTCGCCGAGCAGCGCACCGCATCGGTGGCGTCAATGCCGACGATATCTTCAATCTCCTGCGCCGCGCGTTCCGGATCGGCGGCGGGCAGGTCGATTTTATTCAGTACCGGCACAACTTCCAGATCCATCTCAATCGCGGTGTAGCAGTTCGCCAGGGTCTGTGCTTCTACGCCCTGTCCTGCATCCACCACCAGCAGCGCGCCTTCGCAGGCCGCCAGAGAGCGCGATACTTCATAGGAGAAGTCGACGTGCCCTGGGGTATCGATGAAATTGAGCTGGTAAGTTTCGCCGTTGAGCGCTTTGTAATCGAGCGTCACGCTCTGCGCTTTGATGGTAATGCCGCGCTCGCGCTCCAGGTCCATTGAGTCGAGAACCTGCGCCGCCATCTCGCGATCGGTCAGGCCACCACAGATTTGAATCAGGCGGTCAGAGAGCGTCGATTTACCGTGGTCAATGTGCGCGATGATGGAGAAGTTTCTTATGTGCTTCATTTATATGAATATCTTCACGTAGAAAAACAGTTGAGAACCTGAGCACAGACACATTCAGGAAGATCGCTCTTTACCTACAATCCTGTCAGCCTCATTAATGACGACGCATATTACACTGTTAAGGCCGCGCATAAAAGAATGGAACGTAGCGGAATCACAACACTTTTTGGCGAGAAACAGGCGCTAAAAGGCCGCGATATACGCGGCCTGCAGAGGATTACGCTTCGCTTTCCACGCGCAGGGCGTCAGGTGGAAGCGCAACGTTCAGAATGATGGGCTGAAAAGCAGCGCGATCGCCTACTTTCATCGACACGCCTTTGGCGACGATAAAGCCGCCGATGCCGCCGAGCAGCGCGCCGCAGGCCGCCGCCAGATCGCTGTGAAACAGCGCCTGGAACAGGCCAGCCAGCAGAAACAGCCCAAACAGCGGCGTCATATAGACCAGCAGCGCCGAACCGACCAGGCTGCTCTCTTTGATGCCAAGCTCAACGCGCTGGCCAGGCTGCAGCGGCGTCGCGCTGACAATCTCCATTACGTGCGCATCTTTCGGCCCCAGTTTGTTAAGCATATGGCTGCCGCAGCCTTTACGCGCCGAGCAGCTGTTGCAGGAGGTTTTCGCCTCTGTATGCAGCGTGGCAATGCCGTCACGCCATGCCACTACCGTGGCCCACTCTCTCATCATCGTTGCGACCCCAAATCAATACTGTCCGCTATGCGTTTTGCCGTGGCGGGTGGTAGTTCGCCCACGACGGTGATTTCGCTATTATTGCGCACTTCGGTCTGTACCGTACGACGTCCTGTGCGCAACGTCTGCGTGACGCTGCTTTTATCGGCCGGAGTAATATTGATGGCGAAGCTGAACAGGCCGTCGCTGTAGAGGCGCGACTCAACGGTTTTATTCATTGCCGGAATGTCGCGTCGGCTCTGGGATACCAGCTTCATGCCCGCAGGCACCCAGCCTGGCTGCCAGCCCAGCGTCACCTTCTCGCCTTCCGGCACCGAAAGCGACGGCGGCAGATTAGCCTTTTGCAGTCCCTGCATAAGATTGCGCACGCCTTCGTCAACCGCGAAGCTAATGACGCGGAACTGCTCCAGCGTTTCACCGTCGCGATCCAGCAGATCGATGCGCAGCGGCAGTTTCGTGTCGACGTCGAGCCACACCACATAGCTATAGCGCGTACCGTCGCGCGAGACGATGCGGATCACCTCGCAGAGCTGATCGGCGATGCGCGAACGCCCCACCGGGATAAAATCCCAGGCGCTGGCGAGCTGAGAGAAGTCAGCAAAGATGGGCGACGGCAAGGCGTCAATGATGTTTTGACCGGGCAAAGAGAAAGGATCGAGCCCGGGTTCGAAATAGCTGATATCGCCGCCGCGCTGAATCACTTCACGACGCGGGCCGTCCATCTGCAGCAGCTGCGCATAGACGCGATTATCGATCACCGCGTGACGATAACGCAGCGACTCGATGCCGATGCGCGAGACGTTGATATAAGCGAATTCGTAGTTGAGGGTCTGGCTTGCCTGCTCCATCTGCTGTAACAACGCCCCGGACGCAGAGGTTTGCGCCGGGGCGGTAGATGACCAAAGCAGGCTGCCTGCCAGCAGGCTAACGGCGCACCAAAGCTGCTTCATTACTGCTGTTGCGTACCTAAGGTCTGATTACCGGGAACGTCCGCCTGCGCCTGCTGCGGGGCGTTGGTTTCAAACTGCAGGCGATCGGAGTGCAGACGGCGCTGCAGTTCATAATCCTGCAGCATCGCGTTAACGCGACGGCGCTGCTCCTGAACCTGCTGGTTAGCGCCGCTGGTGTCAAAGGCGTCAGACGGCACGCCCAGGCTGACCGGCGATGCCTTGCCCATCATCGGCAGCGTATTAAACACTGGCGAATCAGAAGGTTCGGCGGAGGTGCCGCTCGGCTGGTTGTAGTGCTGTACGCCGACGATTACCGCCAGCGATACGCACGCCGCCACGCCAACCTGCGTCAGCTGTGCCGCCCAGGGGCGCATTTTGCGCCAGAAAGGCATCTTAGCCACGCTGGCCGGTTCAGGCTGAGATTCAACAATCAGCGGCGTAACCTTGCGGGCTGGCTCTTGTTCAAGGGCCGCCGCGACGCGCGCAGAGATATCGAAGTGCAGCACATCGCCTACATCCCCGCGCATGGTGTCGCGGATAAGATGATAGCTTTTCCAGCGCTGTTGCAGCTCTGCATCCTGAGATAGTGCTGACAGCAGCGCGTTATCGAGCGCCTCGCCATCCATCAAAGCGGAAAGTTGTTCTTTCTGCATGCCTAAGTACCCTTCCAGTAGCCGTTATCACTGACGTTGGATAAGCGGTTGAACTTTATTATCAATGGCCTCTCGCGCACGGAAGATACGTGAACGCACTGTACCGACCGGGCAATCCATAATGGCGGCGATCTCTTCGTAGCTCAGTCCGTCCAGTTCCCTGAGCGTAATCGCCATACGCAGATCTTCAGGGAGTGCCTCAATGGTACGAAAGACAATTTGTTTCAGTTCGTCTGACAACATTAAGTTCTCAGGGTTCGAAATTTCTTTTAACGCGCCAGCACTTTCGAAATTTTCTGCATCGATCGCATCCACATCGCTGGATGGCGGGCGACGTCCCTGAGCAACCAGATAATTTTTGGCGGTATTGACCGCGATACGATAAAGCCAGGTATAGAACGCGCTGTCGCCGCGAAAGGATTCCAGCGCGCGATACGCTTTGATAAAGGACTCCTGCACGACATCAGGCACGTCTCCCGACGGGACGTAGCGGGAAACCAGGCTCGCCACTTTATGCTGGTAGCGAATAACCAGGAGGTTAAATGACTTCTGATCTCCCTTCTGCACCCGCTCTACGAGTACCTGATCCGTTAACTGCTCGCTCATCCGAGGTAATGTCTCCCCAAATTCTTTTAAATGCGTAAAGGAACTGCCAGCACATCTTCATGGTTCTGAGCAAGCATCCGCTTAGAGTCGTGGTGCGGCAAAAAGTTCACTTAACGCGCTGATGATGACTCTTCCAGACGCGCTGTCATTTGTTTTTCATTCTCAAGACAGTGTAATCCAGACTGCGGCTATCAACGCAGAATCGCAGGCAGAGTACCCTATGACAGAGGCTTTTTCATCTTTAAATCCTGTCCGGACGCCGCGTTTTATATAAAAAACACATCTTATTTGGCTTTTTCTTTAACTGGTTGTTTTTACGTATATCCGCCGGTTAATTGATCTAAGGCAAGCGCCCGTGCGTTTAAAATACTTCACAACAGAACGGGGAACGCCTATTCTCAAGCCACCCTTGTTTAGTAAATTAAACACCATGGCACATTCACTCTCCCCCGATTATCAGTGCGATATTTTAATCATCGGCAGCGGCGCGGCGGGTTTGTCGCTGGCACTGCGGCTGGCGGCACATTATGACGTGCTGGTACTGAGCAAAGCGCAGGTCAGCGAAGGCTCAACGCTTTACGCGCAGGGCGGCATCGCCGCAGTCTTTGATGAGACCGACAGTATCGAATCTCATGTGGAGGATACGCTGATTGCCGGCGCCGGCCTGTGCGAGCGCGAGGCGGTTTCGTTCGTCGCCAGCAACGCGCGCCACTGCGTGCAGTGGCTGATTGATAACGGCGTCGCCTTCGATCGCGATCCGCAGGCGGCAGGCGATATGCCCTATCATCTGACGCGCGAGGGGGGCCACAGCCACCGACGCATTCTTCACAGCGCCGACGCCACGGGGCGCGCGGTTGAAACCACGCTGGTGAGCCAGGCCCTGAGCCATCCCCGCATTCATATTCTGGAACGCAGCAACGCGGTCGATCTGATCCTGTCGGACAAGCTGGGCCTGCCAGGCCCGCGCCGCGCCGTCGGTGCCTGGATATGGAACCGCAACCGCGAGCAGGTGGAAACCTGCAGCGCCCGCGCGGTGGTGCTGGCAACCGGCGGCGCGGCAAAGGTCTATCAATACACCACCAATCCCGACGTCGCCTCCGGCGACGGTATCGCGATGGCGTGGCGCGCCGGCTGCCGCGTCGCCAATCTGGAATTCAACCAGTTCCATCCAACGTCGCTGTTTCATCCCGAGGCGCGCAGCTTTCTGCTCACCGAAGCGCTGCGCGGCGAAGGTGCCTGGCTGCTGCGGCCCGACGGCAGCCGCTTTATGCCCGACTTTGACGCGCGCGCCGAACTGGCGCCGCGCGATATCGTGGCGCGCGCCATCGACCATGAGATGAAACGGCTCGGCGTCGACTGCGTCTACCTGGATATCAGCCACCAGCCGGCAGCGTTTATCCGCGAACACTTCCCGACGATTTATGAAAAGCTGCTGACGTTCGGCCTCGACCTGACGCGGGATCGCATTCCCATTGTGCCCGCCGCGCACTATACCTGCGGCGGCGTTATGGTGGATGCGCGCGGGCGCACGGACGTCGACGGGCTCTACGCTATCGGCGAAGTGAGCTATACCGGCCTGCACGGCGCCAACCGCATGGCCTCTAACTCGCTGCTGGAGTGCCTGGTTTACGGCTGGTCGGCTGCGGAAGATCTGATTCAGGGGCTGCCGCAAAGAGCCGCGCCTGACCAGCTGCCCCCCTGGGATGAGAGCCGCGTTGACGATGCGGACGAGCGCGTAGTGATCCAGCATAACTGGCACGAGCTGCGGCTGTTTATGTGGGATTACATGGGGATTGTGCGCACCACGCGCAGGCTGGAGCGCGCGCTGCGCCGCATCAGTCTGCTGCAGCAGGAGATCGACGAATACTACGCCCATTTTCGTCTCTCCAGCGACCTGCTGGAGCTGCGCAACCTGACGCAGGTCGCCGAACTGATGGTGCGCTGCGCGCTGGAGCGCAAAGAGAGCCGCGGGCTCCATTTTACCCGCGACTATCCCGATATGCTGCCCGACGCTAAGCCGACGATCTTAACGCCTTCCTACATAAAGAGATAAAAATCGCGGGTCAGGCTGCACCAGGCTTCCGAGTAGCGCGTATCCTGATTGCGGATTGCCATGCGCTCCAGCAGCGTTTCCCCCGCGCTGGGGGAGAAGCCGAGCAGCACGCGATGCGGCGGCCGGTGCGCATATTCCGCCACGTCGATGCGAAAACGCAGATGCCAGCCTGACGCCTGCGCCAGCGCGATCGTTGATTGCCCTATCGCTTCCGGCAGCACGACGCAGAAGAAGCCCTCTTCGTCGATTAAACGCGCGGCGTAGCGCAGCAGGCTGGCATGATCCAGCGTCGCCGTCGAGCGGGCCGCGTCGCGCGCCGGGGTGGCGCAGGCGACGTCGGGCGGATAATAAGGGGGATTGCTGACGATCAGCGAATAGCGCTGCTGGCAGCTGTCGGCGAAAGCGGCAATATCCTGCTGATGGACGCGAATGCGCGCCGCCCACGGCGACTGCGCCACATTCTCCTGCGCCTGCTGCGCGGCGGCAACATCAAGCTCGACCGCGTCGACAGGCACCGTATCAGCCGTGCGCTGCGCCAGCATCAGGGCGATAAGCCCGCTGCCGCTGCCGATATCGAGCACCCGGCGCGCATTGGCTACCGGCGCCCAGGCGCCCAGCAAAATGGCATCGGTGCCGACTTTCATGGCGCAGCGGTCGTGCGCCACAAAGAATTGTTTGAAGGTGAAACCGTTTCTTTTTAATACCGGCCGCACATGCGGCTTTTCCTGCGTCATACTCTGCAACCATTACCTTTTTTCCTGCCGTGCGGCAGCGCTTCAGTGTAACGTGACGGCGTGAGGAATACACGTAATGGGCTGGCCGGCGCGGATTAACAGATGAAGATTGCGTGCGATCTGTCTATAATCAGCGCCCCAAACTGAGGTAGACCATGACAGTAACCACATTCTCCGAACTCGAACTCGACGAAAGCCTGCTGGAAGCCCTGCAGGATAAAGGCTTTACTCGCCCTACCGCCATTCAGGCCGAGGCGATCCCGCCCGCGCTGGAGGGCCGCGACGTTCTGGGTTCGGCGCCTACCGGCACCGGGAAAACCGCCGCGTACCTGTTGCCGGTACTGCAGCACCTGATCGATTTTCCGCGCAAGAAATCGGGGCCGCCGCGCATCCTGATCCTGACCCCTACCCGCGAACTGGCGATGCAGGTCGCCGATCACGCGCGCGAGCTGGCGAAACATACCCATCTCGATATCGCCACCATTACCGGCGGCGTGGCGTATATGAACCACGCGGAAGTGTTCAGCGAAAACCAGGATGTGGTGGTGGCGACCACCGGTCGTCTGCTTCAGTACATTAAAGAAGAAAACTTCGACTGCCGCGCCGTTGAAACCCTGATCCTCGACGAAGCGGACCGCATGCTGGATCTGGGCTTCGCGCAGGATATCGAAACCATTGCGGGCGAAACCCGCTGGCGCAAGCAAACCATGCTCTTCTCTGCCACGCTGGAAGGCAACGCGATTAAAGATTTCGCCGAGCGTCTGCTTAACGATCCGGTTGAAGTGGAAGCCGATCCCAGCCGTCGCGAGCGTAAAAAGATCCAGCAGTGGTACTACCGCGCTGACGATCTGGAGCATAAAACCAAACTGCTGGTTCATCTGCTGAAGCAGCCGGACGTGACGCGCTCCATCGTCTTCGTGCGCAAGCGCGAGCGTCTGCACGAGCTGGTGCAGTGGCTGCACGATGCGGGAATCCGCTGCTGCTATCTGGAAGGCGAAATGGTGCAGGCTAAACGCACCGAGGCGATCAAACGCATCACCGACGGCCGCGTCAACGTGCTGGTGGCGACCGACGTTGCCGCGCGCGGTATCGATATCGAGGATGTGAGCCACGTCTTTAACTACGATATGCCGCGCACCGCCGATACCTATCTGCACCGCATCGGCCGTACCGCACGCGCCGGACGTAAAGGCACCGCGCTGTCGCTGGTAGAGGCGCACGACCATCTGCTGCTCGGCAAAATCAGCCGCTATCTGAACGAGCCGCTGAAACCGCGCGTGGTCGACGAACTGCGTCCGGTGACGCGCGCGCCAAGTGCTAAAACCACTGGAAAACCGTCGAAAAAGGCGCTGGCGAAACGCAAAGAGAAAAAAGAGAGCGAAGCGGAAAAGCCGCGCGTGAAGAAACGTCATCGCGACACTAAAAACGTGGGAAAACGCCGCAAGCCAAGCGCTGCCGCGCCAGCCAGCGGCGATGCGGAATAAATCAGCACCACAATAAAAAAATCGCCTCAATCGAGGCGATTTTTTTTAGTTAAGCGGGCAAAACGGCGATTATTGTCAGTGGTATAAGGCTAACGCCTTAAGTCTCAGGTTCTCCTCACGCCGCCTGTGCTGAAAAATAAAAATCTTACGTGTTATTAATAACCTGCCTTTGACAGCGACGTGGATGATTTTTCTGCACGCGCTCAACGTTGCCCTGTTACAGACTTTCAGTGAAGGTACGAGTTATCACGTCGCGCTGCTGTTCCGGCGTCAGCGCGTTAAAGCGCACCGCATAACCTGAAACGCGAATCGTCAGCTGCGGATATTTCTCAGGATGCTTAACCGCATCTTCCAGCGTTTCACGGCGCAGCACGTTAACGTTCAGGTGCTGACCCCCTTCGATACGCACCTGCGGCTTCATCTCCACCGGCACTTCGCGCCAGGCGAATTCGCCCAGCTCGCTAACGGCTACAACCTGATCTTCTTCATAACCCGCTTTTGCGCACAGGCAGCGCGCTTCCGCTTTTTCGTCGTCGATCAGCCAGAAAGAGTTCATCAAATCGGGGTTATTGGTTTGAGTAATTTGAATGCCAGTGATCATAATCAGTTCTCCAGAACATGGCGCCATCCTGCCTGGCGCGGTAGGTAAATCAATATCGCCCTGATATAACACTCGCTTCTCGCGGAAGTTTTGACCTTAGTCAATTTTCACAACCGCACTTTTCACTGCTAATTTCAATTAATTGATTCAGATAAATTTTTAACTAAAAAATATTTTGTAAATTTCAAATATTTTTTACCTTCAACCTGGTGCGGTGAACCGTTAAGCTAACGGCATCGATCTATAAGGGAGCAGACCATGACGGATAAACTGACCTGGCACGACGTGCTGGCCGAAGAGAAAGAGAAGCCCTACTTTACCGAAACCCTGAAACTGGTAGCCAACGAGCGGGCGGCTGGCGTGACGGTTTATCCGCCGCAAAAAGATGTCTTTAATGCGTTTCGCCTGACAGAGCTGGGTGACGTCAAGGTGGTGATCCTCGGCCAGGATCCCTATCACGGCCCGAATCAGGCGCACGGTCTGGCCTTTTCGGTACTGCCCGGCGTGCCGGTGCCGCCCTCTTTGCAGAATATGTATAAAGAGCTGGAGCAGGAGTTTCCCGACTTTAAGCGTCCACAGCACGGCTTTCTCGAAAGCTGGGCGAAACAGGGTGTAATGCTGCTGAATACGGTGCTGACCGTGGAAGCGGGCAAGGCGCATTCCCATGCGCGCTTCGGCTGGGAAACCTTTACCGATAACGTTATCGCCGCAATTAATGCGCATCGCGAAGGGGTGGTGTTTTTGCTCTGGGGCTCGCACGCGCAGAAGAAAGGCAGCATTATTGACCGACAGCGCCATCACGTTTTGCAGGCGCCGCATCCGTCACCGCTTTCTGCCCATCGCGGCTTCTTTGGCTGCGGCCACTTCGCACAGGCCAACGACCTGCTGACGCAGGCAGGCGAGAAACCGATCGACTGGATGCCGCAGCTGCCTGCCAGCTGAGCCACCAATAAAAACGGCCGCATCACCGTGCGGCCGTCTGACTTCTTTTGTAATGCTTAGCTTTTCGCTTTGGCGACCGCAACCATCGCCGGGCGCAGCAGGCGACCGTTCAGCGTATAGCCGCGCTGCATCACCATCATCACATGGTTAGGGGCCACGTCGTCCGACTCCATCATCGACATCGCCTGATGAATTTCCGGGTTAAACGGCACGTTGGTATCGCCCACGACTTCAACGCCGAACTTGCGTACCGCGCCCAGCAGCGATTTCAGGGTCAGCTCGATCCCTTCAATCATTGATGCCAGCTCCGGGTTCTCTTTGTCCGCAACTTCCAGCGCGCGCTCAAGGCTGTCGATAACCGGCAGCAGCTCATTGGCGAATTTTTCCAGCGCGAACTTATGCGCTTTTTCTACGTCAATTTCGGTGCGACGGCGGATATTTTCCACTTCCGCCTGCGCGCGCAGCTGAGCGTCGCGAACGCCGGTCTGCAGCTGCGCCAGTTCAGCTTCCAGCTGCGCAATACGCTCATCACGCGGATCCACCTCTACTGCCGTCTCCGCTTCCTGAGGTTGCTGCTGATCCTGTTGAATTTCGTCTGAGACTTGCTCGTTTGGGGTGTTCTGTTCTTTACTACTCATGAATTTCTCCGCGTTTTGCACATTCATCTCGCCAGTCCGCTTATTATGGGGATCGGTTTGACGGTTTCAAGGGAACCCATCACATTGCCTTGCCGTTTTGGCTTATGAGGAAAGACCCACCAAATGAACAAACACTTTAACTGCATTGGTATTGTAGGCCATCCGCGTCACCCTACCGCTCTCACCACGCATGAGATGCTGTGGCGCTGGCTGACGTCCAAAGGTTATCAAGTGATTATTGAGAAGCAGATCGCGCAGGAGCTCAACCTACAGGATGCCCAGACCGGGACGCTGGCGGAGATTGGACAGCAGGCGGACCTGGCCGTTGTGGTCGGCGGCGACGGCAATATGCTCGGCGCGGCGCGCGTGCTGGCACGCTACGACATCAAGGTGATCGGCATTAACCGCGGCAACCTCGGCTTTCTCACCGACCTCGATCCCGATAATGCGCAGCAGCAGCTGGATGAGGTGCTGCAGGGAAACTATTTTGTCGAAAGCCGCTTTCTGCTGGAGGCGCGCGTCTGTAAAGAGGCGTGCTCGCCGCGTCTCGGCCTGGCCATTAATGAGGTGGTGCTCCATCCCGGCAAAGTGGCGCATATGATCGAGTTCGAGGTCTATATCGACGAGGTGTTCGCCTTCTCGCAGCGTTCCGACGGCCTGATTATCTCGACGCCGACCGGCTCGACCGCCTACTCGCTGTCAGCGGGCGGCCCGATTTTAACCCCTTCGCTCGACGCCATCGCGCTGGTGCCGATGTTCCCGCACACCCTGTCGGCGCGCCCGCTGGTGATCAACAGCAGCAGCACCATCCGACTGCGCTTTTCTTCGCGCCGCAGCGATCTTGAGATCAGCTGCGACAGCCAGATCGCCCTGCCGATTCAGGAAGGGGAAGATGTCTTAATTCGCCGCAGCGAGAACCACCTTAACCTGATCCATCCTAAAAACTACAGCTATTTCAATACGCTGAGTTCCAAGCTGGGCTGGTCGAAAAAATTGTTTTAATTTCAGCGCGCCCTCTTTACTGGATAAAAAACCAGTTTATACTGTATGAAAAACCATATCTGTTTTTCCATACAGGTGATTCTATGCTGGCACAGCTGACCATCAGTAATTTCGCTATCGTTCGTGAGCTCGACATTGATTTCCAACGCGGTATGACGGCGATTACCGGTGAAACCGGCGCGGGTAAGTCTATTGCTATTGACGCGCTCGGTCTGTGCCTCGGCGGCCGCGCTGAAGCGGATATGGTGCGTCAGGGCGCCGCCCGCGCCGACCTCTGCGCCCGCTTTAACCTCAAGTCCTCCCCCTCTGCGCAGCGCTGGCTGGAAGAGAATCAGCTGGATGACGGCAACGAGTGTCTGCTGCGTCGCGTTATCAGCGCCGATGGCCGCTCGCGCGGCTTTATCAACGGCACGGCGGTGCCGCTGTCGCAGCTGCGCGATCTGGGTCAGCTGCTGATTCAGATCCACGGCCAGCACGCGCACCAGCTGCTGCTCAAGCCTGACCACCAGAAACACCTGCTTGACGCCTACGCCGGCCATGACGAGCTGCTGCGACAGATGCGCAGCGACTATCAGGCATGGCATCAGAGCTGCCGCAATCTGGCGCAGCATCAGCAGCTGTCGCAGGAGCGCGAGGCGCGCCGCGAGCTGCTGCAGTATCAGCTGAAAGAACTCAACGATTTCGCGCCGCAGGCGAACGAGTACGAGCAGATTGACGAGGAGTACAAGCGCCTCGCCAACAGCGGACAGCTTCTCTCTACCAGCCAGCAGGCGCTGCAGCTGCTCGCCGACGGTGACGACAGCAACCTTAACAGCCTGCTCTACACCGCTCGTCAGATGGTGACCGAGGTTGTCACCCTGGATGACAAGCTGAGCGGCGTGCTCAATATGCTGGAAGAAGCGGCGATTCAGCTCAGCGAGGCGAGCGACGAGCTGCGCCACTACGTTGACCGGCTCGATCTCGATCCCAACCGTCTCTATGAGCTGGAGCAGCGTATCTCCCGCTATATTGCGCTGGCGCGCAAGCATCACGTCGCACCGGAAGGGCTGGCGGAGCTGCATCAGCAGCTGCTGACGGAGGCGGAGCTGCTTTCGCAGCAGGAGAGCGATCAGGAGAGCCTGCAGGCGTTAGTTAGTGAACACTATCAAGCCGCGCTGCGCAGCGCGGAGCGTCTGCATCAGCAGCGCCAGCAATATGGTGCTGAACTGGAACAGCTGATCACCCAGAGTATGCATCAGCTATCCATGCCGCACGGCTGTTTCACTATCGCGCTGGCCTTCAACCCCGATCACCTCACGGCGGATGGCGCGACGCGTATCGACTTCCAGGTGACCACCAACCCAGGCCAGCCTCTGCAGCCGCTGGGTAAAGTCGCGTCCGGCGGTGAGCTGTCGCGTATTGCGCTGGCGATCCAGGTGATTACCGCGAAGAAGATGGAAACCCCGGCGATGATCTTCGACGAAGTGGACGTCGGCATCAGCGGCCCGACCGCTGCCGTAGTGGGACGCTTGCTGCGCCAGCTGGGCGAATCGACCCAGGTAATGTGCGTTACCCACCTGCCGCAGGTGGCGGGCTGTGGCCATCAGCACTTCTTTGTCAGCAAAGAGACCGATGGCGCCATGACCGAAACCCATATGCAGGCGCTGGACAAGCGCGCGCGCCTGCAGGAGCTGGCGCGTCTGCTGGGCGGCAGCGAGGTCACGCGTAATACCCTCGCTAACGCAAAAGAACTTTTAGCGGCGTAACGGCCGCACTTTCTTCCCGCTGCGTGGTCATATGCTTGCTCTGTCGATGTAGAGGTTTCCAATAGCGAAAAGGTTTATTATCATCGGCTACTTATGTCGCCTGAATAATAAAGCCTGCCGCAGGCAGAGTTCAGAATTTGATGGCAAAAAAACAGCCTGAGAAAAAGGCGTTTGGCCCCAGAAAAGGAATGTAGAGATGCGCTGTAAAACGCTGACTGCCGCGGCAGTGGTAATGTTGATGATGACCGCCGGATGCTCCACCCTTGAGCGCGTGGTTTACCGCCCAGATATCAACCAGGGCAACTACCTGGTCGCCAACGATGTGGCGAAAATCCACAACGGCATGACCCAGCAGCAGGTCGCCTATACGCTTGGAACGCCGATGATGCGCGATCCCTTTGGCAGCAACGTCTGGTATTACGTGTTCCGTCAGGAGCCAGGTCATGAAAAGGTGAAGCAGCAGACGCTGACCCTTACCTTCGACAGCAACGGCATCTTGACCAATATCGACAACAAGCCGAACCTGACCGCATCGCAGGACTGATCGACTACGCAACAAAAAAGGCGCCGCTGGCGCCTTTTGCTTTTCTGGCAGGCCGGTACTGACCGGCGTTACTTTTTCCCGCCGGCTGAACGTTCAGCACGCTGCCGCCGCAGCTCTTTGGGATCGGCGATCAGCGGACGGTAGATCTCCACCCTGTCGCCTTCCTGCAGCGTATCGCTCAGCTTTACCGTACGGCTAAAAACGCCCACCTTGTTTTGGCTGAGGTCGATATCGCGGCGCAGCTCAAGCAGGCCGGATGCGACGATCGCCTGCTCGACAGTGCTTCCCTCTTCCAGCGTGACGACGCGCTGATACTGTTTCTCCGGCAGCGCGTAAACCACCTCAACGGAGATCTCAGGCACTGTAGACCTCTTTGGCGCGCTGAGTGAAGGCCTGCACCATGCTGTTGGCCAGCTCTTTAAAGATGCGGCCGAACGCCATTTCCACCAGCATATTGGTGAACTCAAAGTCGAGGCTAAGCTCAACCTTGCAGGCGTCGTCGCCCAGCGAGATAAACTGCCATCCGCCGGTAAGCTTGCGGAACGGCCCGTCGACCAGCTGCATATGGATGCGCTGATTGTCGGTAAGCGTGTTGCGCGTGGTAAATGTCTTACTGATGCCCGCTTTTGAGACGTCTACCGAGGCCGTCATCTGATTTTCAGAGGATTCCAGCACGCGACTGCCGGTACAGCCCGGCAAAAACTGTGGATAGGCATCCACGTCGTTGACCAGTTGGTACATTTGCTCAGCGCTGAAGGGCACCAGCGCTGAACGACTAATCTGAGCCATAATGGTTCCTGTTCATCACAAAACCGCTGAATTGTAGCATTTCCAGCGATCAAACAAAAATTCCCCGCATTGAGAGGTGTGCTAGAATATCCCGTTTCCCGGTGCCCCGCTGGACAAGGGGTGCGATGGCCGCCTAAGTGATGTAAAATACGCCGCACTATGACAAAGAAAAAAGTACATAAACCCGGTTCTGCCACTATTGCCCTTAACAAACGCGCCCGTCATGAATACTTCATTGAAGAGGAGTTCGAAGCGGGATTGTCGCTACAAGGATGGGAAGTCAAATCGCTCCGTGCGGGTAAAGCCAACATCAGCGACAGCTATATTCTGCTGCGCGATGGCGAAGCTTATCTGTTCGGCTCAACCTTCCAGCCGCTAGCCGTGGCCTCTACGCACGTTGTCTGCGATCCGACGCGCAACCGTAAGCTGCTGCTTAACCAGCGTGAACTTGACTCGCTCTATGGCCGCGTAAATCGCGAAGGCTATACCGTTGTTGCGCTGTCGCTTTACTGGAAGAACGCCTGGTGCAAGCTGAAGATCGGCGTTGCGCGCGGTAAGAAAGAGCATGACAAGCGCGACGATATTAAAGAGCGCGAGTGGAAGCTCGATAAAGCGCGCATTATGAAAAATCGCAACCGCTAATCACTGGATAGTCTTAAAGATTTTTGCTAGAGTAGTTGGTTCCTGGGGCTGATTCTGGATTCGACGGGATTTGCGAAACCCAAGGTGCATGCCGAGGTGCGGTAGGCCTCGCTAAAAAACCGCAAAAAAATAGTCGCAAACGACGAAAACTACGCACTAGCAGCTTAATAACCTGCTTAGAGCCCTCTCTCCCTAGCCTCCGCTCTTAGGACGGGGATCAAGAGAGGTCAAACCCAAAAGAGATCGCGTGGATGCCTTGCCTGGGGTTGAAGCGTTAAATCTAATCAGGATAGTCTGTCAGTGGCGTGTCTGTCCGCAGCTGCCAGGCGAATGTAAAGACTGACTAAGCATGTAGTACTGAGGATGTAGGAATTTCGGACGCGGGTTCAACTCCCGCCAGCTCCACCAAAATTCTTCAAAGATGATTACCAGAGTCATCTGTAGAAGTCCTGAAAGCCCGCACGGCGTAAGCCTGGCGGGCTTTTTTGTGTCGGTAGCCTTCCGAGACGATCCGCCTGAATCCGGTGATAATTGGTACACGTTTGGGTACACGCTAAAATGTGGGGCAAAAACGTGTACCAATCATGGACGGAAATCAGTCATGCCGGGGATGACTTGTCTCCTCACCAATAATGAAATCCTCAAAGCTAAGCTTCAAGAGAAAGACTTCACGCTGCATGATGGCGATGGGCTTTTTCTGTTCATCAAAAAGTCTGGTCAAAAGCTATGGCGTTTTCGCTAACAGCGACCAAATAGCAGCAGTCGTACAAATCTTAGCCTTGGCTCCTACCCTGCCCTAACGCTCGCTATCGCACGCCAAATGCGTGACCAATATTTGTCGCGGCTTGCGCAAGGAATCGACCCGCAGAAGCAGCAAGAGGAAGTATCAGAACAACGGTAAATTGAGCTGGATAGTATTTTTTAGTTGTTGCCGGAAGGTGGTTCCAGCTTAAGAGCAAAAGCGTTACCGAGGATTATGCGAAGGATATTTGGCGATCGCTGGAGAAAGACATCTTCCCTACTATCGGTGAGATTCCTGTTCAAGCGCTCAAAGCTAGGACGATTGTTGAAGCACTAGAGCCAATCAAAGCTCGCGGCGCACTTGAGACTGTTCGCCGGTTAGTGCAGCGCATTAACGAGATTATGATTTTTTCAGTCAACACAGGGTTGATTGATGCGAATCCTGCTTCGGGCGTTGGTATGGCTTTTAAAAAGCCTAAAAAGCAGAATATGCCGACCCTGCGACGGGAGAATTGCCTAAGCTTATGCGTTCTTTGGAAATGTCTAACCTATCTGTACCTACTCGCGCCTTAATTGAATGGCAGCTTCTGACTCTTGCGCGCCCTTCTGAAGCTTCCGGAACACGATGGGTTGAGATTGATCTTGATGCTAAGCTCTGGGCAATTCCGGCCGAACGAATAAAGGCAAAGCGGCTTTGTTGAATAAATCAGCTTCAGGACGAGTGACTCTGTAGCTGACCGGGTTTTCAGGCAATACGCACGCTTTCTGGCATACCAGCCTTCGTTATTTTATTCAGCGCACGCACCATG
>NZ_JAKRNN010000010.1:0-159147 GCF_022346785.1 Pantoea sp. ACRSC | reverse complement strand
TGCCTGCTGAGCTCTGCGCGCCGCCGACGCCGCTGCGCCCGGACGCTTACTACCGGTTAACCTAGCGTCGGCGGCGCGCAGAGCTCAGCAGGCAGCAAAGAAAAAGGCCGCCTGCGCGGCCCTGCGCGCCCGGCTGACACAGACCGGGCGCAGCCTGAGGGTAAAGCCGATCAGAACTGGTAGATCAGGCCAACGGCGGTGATATCGTCGGTCTTCAGACCGAGCGGGTTGTTGTCGTCGAGCAGGTTGATCTTGTACTCCACGTAGGTGGACATGTTCTTGTTGAAGTAGTAGGTGGTGCCCACCGCAACATATTTGACGATGTCGGCGTCGCCAATGTTCTCGATCTCTTTGCCCTTCGAGGAGACATAGCCAATCGACGGACGCAGGCCGTTCAGGAACTGATACTGCGCCACCGCTTCGAAGTTCTGCGCTTTGTTGGCAAAGCCGCCGCTGATCGGCGTGGCGTTCAGGGTTTCGCCATACATCGCCGCCAGATAGATCTGGTTGGCGTCATATTTCACCGCCGTCGCCCAGTTTTGCGCCTTGTCACCGTCGCCGCGCGCCGCCGCGTTTTGCGTCTCGGTGCGGTCGAGGCTGGCGAATGCGCCGGTGAAGCTCAGGCCGAAATCGAAGGCGTAGCTGGCGGAAAGAGCGTAGCCGTCGCCGTTGGAGCGGCGCACGCCGTCGGTGTTGCCGGCGCGATCGTTTTTGCCTTCATACTGCGCCGCCAGGTTCAGCCCCTTGACCAGGCCGAAGAAATCTTTATTGCGCCAGGTGAGCAGGCCGGTAGAGCGTCCCGCCAGGAAAGCGTCGGTATAGCCTGAATCACCGCCGAAGAAGGGCAGCATATCGGTATAGGCGAGCGCGTCGTAAACCAGCCCGTAGTTGCGGCCGTAGTCCAGCGAACCGGCGTTGCCAAACTTCAGACCGGCATAGCCGAGACGGGTGCGGTTGCCGTTCTGCGCATCGCTGCCTTCCGAATTGCGCAGGCTGTACTGATACTGCCAGAAGCCATAGCCGGTAAGCTGGTCGGTGATTTTGGTTTCGCCCTTAAAGCCCAGGCGGGTGTAGGAAGAGGTATCGCCGTCGTTACTGCTGTCGCTGGAAAAGAGGTGCGAGACGTTAATTTTTCCCACTAAGTCGAGTTTATTGCCATCTTTATTATAAATTTCCGCTGCCTGACCGGCAGATATTCCGAGCAGAGACGACACCACTGCCGCCGCTAAAGCGCGCTTCATCATTTATATTTACCCTGTCTTTGTAAGTTATTATTCCCCCGTTATCTGGGGTGAAAGGAAAATGACACAAAAGGATAAAATGACCTAGTGTAATAAGTGTAACTAAATTTTTCTGATGCGGTTTTGATATTTTGACTGTCTGTTTTTTGTTCTTTTCAGGCTGGCAGTAATTAATTTCTGGTCGAATTACAAAAGGGGGGTTGTTTTGTTATTTATATGATTTTAAACTGTTTTTTTTCATTTTTCGACGACCTGCTTACGTACACCTACGGCGCGCTGATTAGCCAGCTAATCCCAAATAAAAATTAAGCTTCGCCGGAAAAGTGCAAATAAAGGGTTGAAGGTAAGTCTCTAATAATTAGCTTGCTTACATATTTCCCTGCTATCACTTATTCTTATTTCTGCATTAATAATAACGTCAGCAATAATTATTGTATCTCTCATGATTTAATTATCAGCAGCAGCCTAATAAATAACCGTTGTTATTTGCGCTCACTACTATTTCCTTAGTCTCCCCAGGCTTATTCTCCATAGCGGCCCCTTGCGGCGGCCTGTTTTCCTCTGCCGATCTGCCCTGAAACGGGGCGCGAAGCACCGATAAGGTGCGCGTTTTGCCTGAATTTGAACATAAAAGTCAGGAGGGATCACAAAAGCAACATTTACTCCGGTAACTGCATAAATCCGCTACCGATTATGCGGCGCAGGCGCGGCGCGCTCAAAATTATTCACTATATATGCAATTTAAGTGAATAGCAGCATTGCTTAAGTTATTGATATTTCGTTGTCATGCTGATTTTATGCATTTATTCCTCTGGCTGGCACGCAAGCTGCACTTTACAGTAGGGCTGTGTTTACCCGAATTTCACAAATTTAAAACATTCGCTTTACTGACCGGCGCGCCGGGCAGGGGAAGCAGGAGAAACAGTTATGTCACTGCAGGTTTCGCGTCACGATTTCGATCAATGGATGGTGCCGGTTTATGCGCCAGCGAACTTTGTACCGGTACGCGCATCGGGTTCGACCCTCTGGGATCAAAACGGCAAAGAGTATATCGACTTTGCCGGCGGCATTGCGGTCAACGCGCTGGGACATGCGCATCCGGCGCTGCAGCAGGCGCTGACTGAGCAGGCGTCACGCCTGTGGCATACCGGCAACGGCTATACTAACGAGCCGATTTTGCGCCTGGCGAAGCAGCTGATCGACGCCACCTTCGCTGACCGCGTCTTCTTCTGCAACTCCGGCGCTGAAGCCAACGAGGCGGCGCTGAAGCTGGCGCGTAAAGTGGCGCACGATCGCTTCGGCAGCCATAAAAGCGGCATTGTCGCCTTTAATAACGCCTTTCACGGCCGCACGCTGTTTACCGTTTCTGCAGGCGGTCAGCCCGCCTATTCAAAAGATTTCGCGCCGCTGCCGCCTGATATCCGCCATACGCCGTTTAACGATCTGGAAGCGGCAGCGCAGCTGATCGATGACAACACCTGCGCGGTAATCGTCGAGCCCATTCAGGGCGAAGGCGGCGTGCTGCCCGCCGATCCCGCCTTTTTGCGCGGCCTGCGCGCGCTGTGCGACCAGCATCAGGCGCTGCTGATTTTTGACGAAGTGCAGAGCGGCGTGGGCCGCACCGGTTCGCTCTACGCCTATATGCACTACGGCGTGACGCCGGACGTGCTCACCACCGCCAAGGCGCTGGGCGGCGGTTTCCCTATCGGCGCGATGCTGACGCGCGAAGATCTGGCGCAGGTGATGAATGTTGGCACCCACGGCACCACCTACGGCGGCAATCCGCTGGCGGGCGCGGTGGCGGGCAAGGTGCTGGAGCTGATCAACCAGCCTGAAACCATGGCGGGCGTCGCGGCGCGTCATCAATGGATTGTCGAAGCGCTGGAGGCGATTAACCAGCGGCTGCATCTGTTTAAAGAGGTGCGCGGCCTGGGCCTGCTCATCGGCGCGGTGCTGAACGAAGACTATGCCGGAAAAGCGAAGCAGTTTAACCTGGCGGCCGCCGAGCAGGGCGTTATGGTGCTGATCGCTGGCGCTAACGTGGTGCGCTTCGCGCCGGCGCTCAATATCAGCGAAGAGGAAGTGAAAACCGGCATGGCACGCTTCGCCGTCGCTTGCGGACATCTGGCGCGAGGATCGACATCATGATGGTGATTCGCCCTGTTGAACATGACGATCTGCCGCAGCTGTTGGCGCTGGCGGGCAAAACCGGCGGCGGGCTGACCTCGCTGCCGGTTGACAGCCCCACCTTGCAGGCGCGCATCGAGCGCTCGCTGCAAACCTGGCAGGGCGCGCTGCCGCGCGCCGAACAGGGCTACGTATTTGTGCTGGCGGACAGCGACGATAATCGCGCCGTGGGCATCTGCGCCATTGAGGTGGCGGTGGGGCTGCAGGAGCCCTGGTATAACTTTCGCGTCGGCACCCAGGTGCACGCCTCGAAAGAGCTGAATGTCTATGCGGCGCTGCCGACGCTCTCGCTGAGCAATGACCACACCGGCAGCAGCGAACTCTGCACGCTGTTTCTCGACCCTGACTACCGCGACGGTAAAAACGGCTATCTGCTCTCGAAGTCGCGCTTTCTGTTTATGGCCAACTTTCGCCATCAGTTTATGGATCGCGTGGTGGCGGAGATGCGCGGCGTCAGCGATGACGCGGGCCATTCCCCCTTCTGGGAGAGCGTCGGCAGCCGCTTTTTCTTTATGGAGTTTCGCAAGGCTGACTTCCTCAGCGGCACCGGCCAGAAGGCGTTTATCGCCGAGCTGATGCCGAAGCATCCGCTCTATATCGACTACCTGTCGCCAGAGGCGCGGGCGGTGATCGGCCAGGTGCATGAGAAGACCGCCCCCGCGCGCGCGGTGCTGGAGGCGGAAGGGTTCCGCTACCGTAACTATATCGACATCTTTGACGGCGGCCCGACGCTGGAGTGCGAAATCGACGACATTCGCGCCATCCGCAAAAGCCATGTGCGCAGCGCCGCGCTCGGCGAGCCGGACGAGCATGCGCCGCTCTGCCTGGTGGCAAATCTGGACTATCACCGTTTCCGCGTCGCGCTGCTGCCTGCGCGCATCGAGCAGCACGACGTGGTACTTAACGAAAATCAGCTCAGGGCGTTGCACGTTGAGCCAGGCGACAGCCTGCGCGTGGTAACGCTGGGCGGTGAGGAGAAAAAAGCATGACGCAGATGATTAACGGCGAGTGGCAGCCGGGCCGCGGCGACGCCTTGCGTAAAGTCGACCCGGTGTTCGGCGAGACGCTGTGGCAGGGCGAGGCCGCCACGGCGGAGCAGATCGCCCAGGCCGCCGCCGCCGCCCGCGCGGCGTTTCCCGGCTGGGCGCGTCGGCCATTTGCCGAGCGTCAGGCGCTGGCCGAACGTTTCGCCGCGCTGCTGGAGAGCCATAAAATCGAGCTGGCGGAAACCATCGCCGCCGAAACCGGCAAGCCGCGCTGGGAGGCGCTGACCGAAGTGCAGGCGATGATCAATAAAATCGCTATCTCGGTAAAAGCCTTTCACGCACGCACCGGCGAACAGCATGAGGGCGAAAGCTCGCTGCGCCATCGGCCGCTCGGCGTGCTGGCGGTGTTTGGCCCCTATAACTTTCCCGGCCATCTGCCTAACGGCCATATCGTGCCGGCGCTGCTGGCGGGTAACTGCGTGCTGTTCAAGCCGAGCGAGCTGACGCCGCTGACGGCGGAAAAAACCGTGCGCCTCTGGCTGGAGGCGGGGCTGCCGTGCGGCGTGCTGGCGCTGCTGCAGGGGGCGCGCGCCACCGGGCAGGCGCTGGCGGCGGAGGCGCAGATCGACGGCGTACTCTTTACCGGCAGCGCGGGAACCGGCTACCAGCTGCACCGCCAGTTCGCCGGCCAGCCGGAGAAAATGCTGGCGCTGGAGATGGGCGGCAACAATGCGCTGATCGTTGAGGATCCAGCCGATATCGACGCGGCGGTGCATATCGCTATTCAGTCCGCCTTTATTACCGCCGGACAGCGCTGCACCTGCGCGCGCCGTCTGCTGGTGAAGCGCGGCGCGGCGGGCGACGCCTTCCTGCAGCGGCTGCTGGCGGTGAGTGCGCGGCTGCAGCCGGGCGCGTGGAACGCCGAGCCGCAGCCCTTTATGGGCAGCGTTATCTCCATCGACGCGGCGGAAAAGATCTATCAGGCGTGGCAGCAGCGCGTCGCGCTCGGCGGCACGCCGCTGCTGGAGATGCGCTGGCCGCAGCGCAGCAGGGCGCTGCTGACGCCAGGCATTATCGACGTCACGCAGGTGAGCGGGCTGCCGGACGAAGAGGTGTTCGGCCCGCTGCTTAACGTTATTCGCTATGAGAGCTTCGATGAGGCGATCCGCCTCGCCAACGACACGCGCTACGGCCTGTCGTGCGGCTTGATCTCGCCGTCGCGCGCGCAGTTTGACCAGCTGCTGCTGGAGGCACGCGCCGGGATCGTCAACTGGAACAAGCCGCTGACCGGGGCGGCGAGCAGCGCGCCGTTTGGCGGTATCGGTGCGTCGGGTAACCACCGCGCCAGCGCCTGGTATGCGGCGGACTACTGCGCCTGGCCGATGGCGTCGCTGGAGACGCCCGACCTGACGCTGCCCGCCGCGCTCTCGCCGGGACTCGATTTCTCCGCCCAGGAGGAGCAGGCATGAAAGCAACAGAAGCGAACTTTGACGGGCTGGTCGGCCTGACGCACCACTATGCCGGACTCTCCTTCGGCAACGAAGCCTCGACGCGCCACCAGCATCAGCCGTCGAATCCGCGCCTGGCGGCGAAGCAGGGGCTGCTGAAGATGAAGGCGCTGGCGGACAGGGGCTTTGTGCAGGGCGTGATCCCGCCGCACGAGCGGCCGAACCTGCCGCTGCTGCGACAGCTCGGCTTTCGCGGCAGCGACGAACAGGTGCTGGCGCAGGCGGCGAAGGCCTCGCCGGGGCTGCTGTCGGCGGTCAGCTCCGCCTCGGCGATGTGGGTCGCCAACGCGGCGACGGTGTCGCCCTCGGCCGACAGCGCCGACGGGCGCGTACACTTCACCGTCGCCAACCTGAACAATAAATTCCATCGCGCCATGGAGGCGCCGCAGACCACCCGGCTGCTGCGCGCCATTTTCCGCGATCCGCAGCACTTCGAGGTGCACGACGCGCTGCCGCAGGTGGCGCTGTTCGGTGACGAAGGGGCCGCGAACCATAACCGCCTCGGCGCGCAGTATGGCGAACGCAGCCTGCAGCTCTTCGTTTACGGACGCGACGACAACGGCGGTATCGCGCCGGGACGCTATCCCGCACGCCAGACGCTACAGGCGAGCCAGGCGGTGGCCAGACTGCATCAGCTCGACGAGCACCACAGGATCTTTGCCCAGCAGAACCCGCAGGTGATCGATCAGGGGGTGTTTCATAACGACGTCATCGCGGTAAGCAACCGTGAAGTGCTGTTCTGCCATCAGCGGGCGTTTGTCGATCAGCCGGCGCTGCTGGTGACGCTGCAGCGCCGCGTGCCTGGCTTCACCGCCATCGAGGTGCCCGACAGCCGCGTTTCGGTGGCGGACGCGGTCAGCACCTATCTGTTCAACAGCCAGCTGCTGAGCCGCGAAGATGGCACGATGCTGCTGGTGCTGCCGGAAGAGTCGCGCCAGCATCCCGGGGTCTGGGGCTACCTGAGCGAGCTGGTGGAGCAGGGCGGCCCGGTGCGTGAGCTGGTGAGCTTCGACCTGCGTGAAAGCATGCAAAACGGCGGCGGCCCCGCCTGCCTGCGGCTGCGCGTCGTGCTGACGCCGCAGGAGCGGCAGGCGTTGAATCCGGCGGTGATAATGAACGATCGGCTGTTCGCCACCCTTAACGCCTGGGTGGATCGCCACTATCGCGATCGCCTGACGCAGGCGGATCTGACAGATCCGCAGCTGTTAAGAGAGGGACGCGACGCGCTGGACGAGCTGACCCGGCTGCTGGACTTAGGCAACGTCTACGCGTTTCAGCAGTAGCGGGAAGGGCTTTTCTGTTTCAGAAAGGAGTAAGCATGCACGATTTTCTTCAGCAGACGCTGTCAGGCGAGGCGCCGCAGAGGCTGTGCGGCGAAACGCCCTGGCTGCGCTGGCGCTGGATCGATCAGGGTATTTTACAGCTCGACCCGCTCGGCGAACCGCAGCAGGCGCTGGTGATCTCCGCCGGTATTCATGGTAATGAAACCGCGCCGGTAGAGATGATGAATACGCTTATCAGCGCGCTGCTGCGCGGCGAGATGCCGCTGCGGCATCGCGTGCTGGCAATTCTTGGCAACCCGGCGGCCCTGCGCGCCGGAAAGCGCTATCTGCGCCATGACCTCAATCGCCTGTTCGGCGGCCGCTGGCAGCAGATCGACGACTGCGACGAGGCGCGGCGCGCGCTGCGGCTGGAGCAGGCAACAGAGGCTTTCTGGCTACAGGCGTGTAAAGCGGATCGGCCGCGCTGGCATCTTGATCTACATACGGCGATCCGCGGCTCCTGGCATACCCGCTTTGGCGTGCTGCCGCTCAACCCACAGCCCTGGCCAGCGCCGTTCCTCGACTGGCTGGCGGCGGCGGGCCTGGAGGCGCTGGTGTTCCATACCGCGCCGGGGGGCACCTTTACCCACTTCAGCTGCGCGAACTTTCACGCCGCCAGCTGCACGCTGGAGCTGGGCAAGGCTCTGCCGTTCGGCGCCAACGACCTGACGCAGTTCGCCGCCGCGCAACAGGCGCTGGCGGCGCTGCTGAGCGGTGAGCCGCTGCCGGTGGCGCGCGACACGCCGCGTCGCTTCCGGGTCACCCAGCAGATAACCCGCCTTAGCGAGCAGTTCCGGCTGCATATGGACGACGGAACCCTTAACTTCACCCCCTTTCCGCAGGGGGCGCTGCTGGCCGAGGATGGCGCAACGCGCTACGTGGTGCAGCAGGCGCGCGAATATGTGCTGTTCCCTAATCCCGCCGTGGCGCTGGGGCTGCGCGCCGGTCTGATGCTGGTAGAGGAGGAGGCGCCCGCCTGACAGCCTGTCCGGCGGCTGAGCGGATAATTTTCCTTCCGCTTTGCTGCCGGAACCCTTACACTCCTCCATGATTCCTGCTAAATCCGCTTTGAATTCATATTCTTTTGCAATTTCTCACCTGCTTCTTCTTATTCTCTTCATGATCGCTTGATTTTTGTCTTTTATGCTTGCAGGGCTTTACTCACGCTCTGAGAGCTTGACATTCAGCAGCGTAATCTTGTTCTCGAAGACGCGACAGGTTGCTGTCGTTATTAACTGAATGATAAGGACAACCATTATGCGTAAACTGACTTCTCTGTTTCTGGCTTCTACCCTGGCATTTGGTGCAGCAAGCGTGGTCCATGCAGCGGCTGACAACCTGACGCCGCCGCCGGCCGGTGGTGAAAAAGCGATGCCTAAGCCGCCAATGCCCCACGGCATGCACATGATGTTCAGAGGCCTGGATCTGACCGAGGCGCAGAAAACTCAGATTCGCGACATCATGAAAGAGAGCCATAAAGACTTTAAACGTCCGTCGCTGGAAGAGCGTCGCGCCGGCCACGCCATTATCGCCTCTGACACCTTCGACCGTGCAAAAGCAGAAGCGCAGGCGGAGAAAATGGCCGCCGATGCGAAAGCGCGTGCGCTGACGATGCTGGAAACGGAGAACAAACTTTATAACGTACTGACTCCAGAGCAGAAAAAGCAGTACAACGCTAACTTTGAAAAACGTCTGACCGAGAAAGGTCCGCGCGAAGAGAGAATGGCGCCGCCAGCGCCGCCGGCACCAGCCGCAGCCCCGGCCCCGGAAGCAGCGCCCGCTCCGGCACCCGCCCCAGACGCTGAATAATCGGCTGAGATAAGGCAGTAAGACCGCCGACGTTGTCCAGATAAGCAGAAAGTCTGGGCAGCGTCGGCGGTTTTTTTATAGCGGTTCGATGGGGTAGTGGCCAGAGAGTAGCGGCCGACACAAAATTTTATAGCCGTCATGGTCGAAGCCGCTCGGCGCGCGCTTCAGCCGACGCGCCTCGTCCATATCGTTGACCGATCCCAGATAGAACCAGTGGTCAATCACGTGGATCTGCGTCATCAGCTTCCCTTCCTCGATCAGCGCCACCGGGCCCTGCCACGGCCAGCAGATCACCCGCACGCTCTCCAGCGCTTCCAGCAGCCGCGCCTGATGGTCATCCAGCGTCTCGCGGCCGCAGCAGGCACCGGCGCAGCGGCGCAGGGCGGCGCGGAAACAGGCGCGGTTAGCGCTCAGCTTCTCCAGCCCCAGCAGCCCGTGACAGAGCTGATGCTCGTCGGCGAGATACTTCAGCGTCTCCAGCGCCTTATGGCGGCTGCGATAGAGGCCGAACAGGTTGGGCGAGTGCGAAAAGTCAACGTCGCGCGCGTAGACCACCTCAGGCTTGCCTTCGGCGATCCGAATCGAGCAGAGCTGACGATTTTTGCGCAGGCGCTTGTTAAACAGCGGCTGCTGGGTCTTAATCATCTGCGCCTCGAGCAGCAGCGCGCCGAGATCGCCCGCGGTGGGGATCCAGCTGACGCGGCGCGCCTGGCGCAGCATGCGCGCCTCTTCCGGCGTGCGGAAATGGGACATTACGCGCGAGCGCAGATTGATGCTTTTCCCGATATAGAGCGGCAGCGTCTCGCTCTCACCGTGAAAGGTATAGACGCCCGGCTGATTGGGCAATCCTTCCAGCCATTCGCGCAGGTGTTCGGGATATTCGTAGATGGCAGCCGCGTCGAACTCGAGGCGGTGCGTGGCGGCACGTCGAACCAAGACAGACTCCTGTAACTGTGTATTCATACAGCATATCAGTCTGTACAGGCTTTCGCCAGCGGGTTAATCGGTGAACATCGGGGCGGGAAAAATTTCCCCTGCCGGGCAGCAGGGGAAAAGGGCGTTATTTCCAGAAGTCGTCAAACACCGTAATCGGCGGACGACGCTTGTGCTCGGTCTTCAGATACCAGTTTTCGATAATCTTCGCCGTTTCCGGGGCGACGCTTTTGCCTTCCAGATAGTCGTCGATCATCTCGTAGGTAACGCCAAGCGCCACTTCATCCTCCAGGCCGGGACGATCGTCTTCCAGATCCGCCGTCGGGCGTTTCAGGTAGAGGTGCTCTGGACAGCCCAGGGTTTTCAGCAGCAGTTTGCCCTGACGCTT
This sequence comes from Pantoea sp. ACRSC, assembly GCF_022346785.1. NCBI lineage: Bacteria > Pseudomonadati > Pseudomonadota > Gammaproteobacteria > Enterobacterales > Erwiniaceae > Pantoea > Pantoea sp. ACRSC. The sequence continues at coordinate 148,773 of NZ_JAKRNN010000010.1, read as the reverse complement.
GTTCAGGCGGAACAGCGGGTTGATGTCGGTGCCGCCGTCGCCATATTTAGTGAAGAAGCCGGTAACCGCCTCCGCCGCGTGGTCGGTGCCCACCACCAGGCCTTTTGTCATGCCGGCGATGCTGTACTGCGCCTTCATGCGTTCGCGCGCCTTCTCGTTGCCGCGCACGAAGTCAGAAAGCTCGACGCCCGCCTCTCTCAGAGCGCGTTCGCTGGCCAGCACCGACTCTTTGATATTGACCACCAGCGAGCGATCGGGCTGGATAAACGCCAGCGCGTCCTGACAATCCTGCTCGTCCGCCTGCACGCCGTAGGGCAGGCGCACGGCGATAAAGGCATAGGTGCTGTCGCCGCTCTCTTCGCGCAGTTCGCTGATGGCCAGCTGCGACAGTTTGCCCGCCAGCGTCGAGTCCTGACCGCCGCTGATGCCCAGCACCAGCGTCTTCAGAAACGGATTGCGCTTCAGGTAGCTTTTGAGGAAATCGACGCTGCGGCGGATTTCCTGCTGTGGGTCGATAACCGGGCTAACGCCAAGTGCTGTGATGATTTCCTGCTGCAGTGACATGAATCTCTCCTCAAGACAGTGGCCTGTCGGCCCATGCGAACCATCTATTAAAGCTAACGCGCATCGGCGAAAACAACAAGCCAAAGCGCCAGTTGTTTCCGGTTAACTGTTGCGATATCAGGCAGTTTACCCTCGCGGCGCCGGTTTCTGCGCCAGGAAGATAAACATCAGAATCGCCAGCATAAAGCAGCCGAAGATGGTGCCGGTCATGCTAAGCAGCGAGGTGCCGCCCAGCCCGGTGATCGGCACCGACACCGCGCCGAAGGAGAACATGCAGACGCCGATCACCGCCGAAGCGCTGCCGGCGCGATGGCCCTGGCTCTGCATCGCCAGCGACGAGGCGGTGGTGGCGATCACCCCGTTGCTCGCAATGGTGAAAAAGAGCGCGACCAGCACCAACGGCAGCGGCGCGGCGGTGAGACCCGCCAGCAGCAGCAGGCTGGAGGCGACAAACGCCAGCGTCAGGCCGCCCTTCAGCACCCGGTATTCGCCCCAGAGCGGACAGAGACGCGCGCTGGTCTGGGAGGCGATCACCAGCCCGATGCCGTTAGCGGCGAAGCAGAAGCTGAACGCCTGCGGCGACAGGCCGTAAATCTGCTGCAGCACGAAAGGCGACGCGCCGATATAGGCGAACATGCCGGACATCATAAACGCCTGCGTCAGGCAGAAGCCCATAAAGGGACGATGAGTGACCACCTGGCCCAGCGCCGCCCAGGCGGAGAAGACCGAGCCCTGGCTGCGGCGCTCGGGCGGCAGGGTTTCGTGCAGCTTCCAGCGCGCCAGCAGGATCAGCAGCAGCGCCGTCGCGCCCAGCACCAGGAAGATGCCGCGCCAGTTAAGCAGCGTCATTAGCGCGCCCCCCAGCACCGGCGCGCCAATCGGCGCCAGGCCGTTTACCAGCATCAGCAGCGCAAAGAAGCGCGTCAGCTCATGCCCGCTGTACATATCGCGCGCCACCGCACGCGACAGCACCGCGCCGCCCGCGCCCGCCAGCCCTTCGAACAGGCGGGCCAGCAGCAGCTGATGGATATCCTGCGCCAGCGCGCAGCCGACAGAGGCGATAAACAGCAGCACCAGCGACAGGGTAAGTGGGCGCAGGCGGCCGAACTTATCGCTCATCGGCCCAAACAGCAGCTGTCCGGCACCCAGGCCGAGCAGGCCGGCGGTGAGGCTGAGCTGCGCCGTCGCGGTTGAAGTTTGCAGATCGCGCGCCAGTTCAGGCAGCGCAGGCAGGTAGAGATCGATACAGAGCGGGCCGAGCGCCGCCAGCAGGCCCAGCGTGATGGCGTAGACCAGTCGGTTATTGCGTGCAGGTGTCATTTGTCCTCTGAGGGGTTGACTAAGTTATGGATCATTTGCGTATAGAGGGTATAGAGCAGTTCCGCCGACGCTTTCTGCGTCGTCAGGCGGCGAAAAGCGGTGCCTTCTATCAGCACCGCCAGCACCTCGACGCAGGCGGCGCGCTGCGGCTCGGTAAGGTGAGGGTAGTTCGCGCGCATTTTTTCACAGGCGTTGTGAAACAGGCGCGCCTCGGCGTTTTGCAGGATATCGCTGACGCGCGCATTGCGGCTCGCCTCGGCGGCGACCTCCAGCATCAGCATCTCATCCTCGTCGTTCAGGCTGTCGCGGCGGGCGATCATATCGGCGATATGGCTGGCGTCGCTCTGCGCGCTCATCGCCGCCACGCGGCCATCGACGATGCGCTTCACCATCTCTTCAATCAGCGCATCTTTGCTGGGAAAGTAGCGATAGATTTGCCCGACGCTCAGGCTGGCGGCGCTGGCGATCTGCGCCATGCTGGCGCCGTGGAAGCCTGACGAGCGAAAACAGCGGCGCGCCGCCGCGATGATCTCATCCTGGCGCGTGCGATGTCGCGCGTCGCGCGCTTCTCGCTGTTTGTTCATCCTGCCTCCGCAAAGTAGTTTTGAGAGTGCTTATTCTCGCGGCGGATTATACGGGGGGATCGCCTTAAGAACAGTTTTTTTACGCTAACCTGACGATTCAGACTCAACTTAAAAACGCGCCATAAAGTTGATTAATCTGCATTTCTGTTCCAGGCTTAAGCTTACATGGACAATACAACGAGGAACAACAAGATGAATAAAGCAATGGGATGTATCGCTGCGGCGCTGACGCTGGCCGCACTGTCTGGTTGTACGGCTTACGATCGTGCTGAGAGCTACGTAAGCAAGCCCGTAGTTAAGGATGTGAAAAAAGGGATGACGCGCGATCAGGTACGCCAGATTGCGGGTCCGGCCTCTACTGAGATCACCATGGTCCACGCGCGCGGCACCTGTCAGACCTATGTGCTGGGCGAGCGTAACGGCAAGCCGCAGACCTACTTTGTGAGCTACAGCGATACCGGCCGCGTGATGAACTACGGCTTCCAGAGCTGTGAAGAGTACGATACCGATCCGCAGGCTGCTAAATAAGCCGCGCACAACAGATTAGCAAAGCAAACGGCCCGTCAGTGACGGGCCGTTTTTCGTTTGGTCGGATTAAAGTCCCGCAGGGCGCGGCACCTCAATATAGTCGCCGTTGATCTCGCGCTGGTAGTAGTGACCCGCCTGCACGTAAAAACGACGGCCGTTAAAGTCGAGCACGCGCATCCCACCGTCTGGTTCGGCTGGCGGCTGCACCACCACGTAATTTTCGCCCTGACGCTGATAGTATGCGCCGTTGAGCATGTAGTAGGTCAGGCCGCCGATCAGCACGGCGGTTGCCGCTTCAGGCAGAAAGCGCAGCGGGCCTGGACCGCCCCAGCCGCGACCGTGGCCGTCCCAGTGCGGGCCGGGGCCCCAGCCGCCGGGGTGAGCAGAGACGAGCGCTGGCGATAACAGCGTTAACGCCAGCAGTGAGGCGATAACTTTTTTCATGGATTTTCTCCTGCGATAACTGCCTGAAGCATTCTCCTTTTCCGCTGCGAAAACAAGCGCCGGGGCGTGACTTTTGCCTCTCTTTACTACGCTTAACGCTTTCTTAACGACGTCGCCATAAAGGCGGCGGATTGTGAAGCGCAGGCATAAAAAAACCGGGCGCGATGGCCCGGTTTTATGCCGCAGAATCTGCGCTTAGCGGTGCGCCAGCTCTGCCTGTTCGTCGCTCTCCAGCACCGCTTTATCGGTCATACCGAGCCAGCGGCTGGTAAGGGAGCCCGCAGTCATTGAGCCGTTAACGTTTAGCGCGGTGCGGCCCATATCGATCAGCGGTTCGATCGAAATCAGCAGGGCGACCAGCGTGACCGGCAGGCCCATCGCCGGCAGCACGATCAGCGCGGCGAAAGTGGCGCCGCCGCCTACGCCCGCCACGCCAGCCGAGCTCAGCGTGACGATACCGACCAGCGTGGCGATCCAGACCGGATCGAACGGGTTGATACCCACGGTCGGCGCAACCATTACCGCCAGCATGGTCGGATAGAGGCCTGCGCAGCCATTCTGGCCGATAGTCGCGCCGAAAGAGGCGGAGAAGCTGGCGATCGACTCCGGCACGCCCAGGCGACGAGTCTGGGTTTCCACGTTAAGCGGAATACTCGCGGCGCTGGAGCGGCTGGTAAAGGCGAAGGTGATGACCGGCCAGACCTTGCGGAAGAAGCGCATTGGGTTGATGCCGTTGATCGACAGCAGCAGCGCGTGCACGCCGAACATAATCGCCAGGCCCAGGTAGGAGGCGACGACGAAGCCGCCCAGCTTAAGAATATCCTGCAGGTTGGAGCCGGCGACCACTTTGGTCATCAGCGCCAGCACGCCGTAGGGCGTCAGCTTCATGATCAGACGAACCAGCTTCATCACCCAGGACTGCAGGGTATCGATCGCCACCAGCACGCGCTGGCCTTTGGCCTGGTCATCTTTCAGCAGCTGCAGTGCCGCTACGCCGAGGAAGGCGGCGAAGATAACGACGCTGATGATTGAGGTCGGGCTGGCGCCGGTCAGATCGGCGAACGGATTTTTCGGCACAAAAGAGAGCAGCAGCTGCGGCACGGTGAGGTCCGCTACTTTGCCCGCGTAGTTGCTCTGAATCGCGGCAAGACGCGCGCTCTCCTGCGCGCCCTGAACCAGACCCTCGGCGCTGAGGTGGAACAGGCCGGTGACCAGCACGCCGACCAGCGCGGAGATCGCGGTGGTAAACAGCAGCACGCCGATGGTCAGCAGGCTGATTTTGCCCAGCGAAGAAGCGTTGTGCAGGCGCGCGACGGCGCTGAGGATCGAGGCGAACACCAGCGGCATCACAATCATTTGCAGCAGCTGCACGTAGCCGTTGCCCACGATATTGAACCAGCTGATTGAGGTTTTCAGCACCTCGCTCTGCGCGCCGTAAATGGTCTGCAGCGCCAGGCCGAACAGCACGCCGATCACCAGACCGACCAGTACCTTTTTCGACAGGCTCCAGCTATCACGGCCGAGGCGCGACAGCAGCAGCAGCAGCGCGACGAAGGCTGCAAGATTAAGAATCAGAGGTAGATCCATGTTGGCTCCCGAAAGACACATCCGGCGACAGCATGACGCCGGCGCGCCAGATAATGTGACGCACGAATTAAGTGGCGGTATGTTACCAGCTCACCTGAGCGTCGACTTATATCCAAATGGAATGGCTTATAACCAGACAGCGTTTTCTGCTGCTTTAATGCGCTTTTTGCGTAGAAATCAGGCGAGAGACGCCATTTTGTAGCGTATCAAACAGCTGAGTCGGCCAGCCGTTCGCACCAAAAGAGGGCGAGCCGGGGGGGAACCAGAGCGCGTAGCCTACCAGCACCAGGCAAAGGGTGCGCTCCAGCTGATTGCCTTTCTGGCTTCTGAGGATCGGCAGACGAAAGCGCCAGCGGCACGGCCACAGCAGCGGCACGCCGGCGGGGGTCAGCATATCCGCGACGATATGGCTGAGATAGCCCAGCGTCATGCCCTGCAGCACGTCGGCGGGCAGCAGCCAGTCGTCAGGTACGTTTATCTGAAACAGCCAGAGGCTGGCGGCCACCGCCAGCAGGCTATGGGTGAAGCCGCGGTGGCCAAAGGCGCGGGCGATCGGGTAGGAGAGCCACTTCAGCCGCTGGCCGAGCAGGGATTTTGGGTGATCGATATCGGGCAGCAGACAGGTGAGCAGCGAGGCGGAAATAAGGTGCCACCAGTCGGCCTGCGCCAGCACGGGCGTCAGCTCCGCGCGCTTGGCAAAAATAGCGGTGGCAATAGCAAAAATTACGTGGCCTTCGCCCGTCATGATAAAACCTGGCTGCAAACTGTCGATGCATCCAGTATAGGGATTTATCCAGTGAATGAGAAGTTGTGACGCTGTAACGAAGCGTGAATTTTTTAGCGAGACGGCGACTTCGCGCCGCCGTTTCGTCGGTTTTCTCCCCGACAGGGGGAGATCGCTCCTGGTTAACCTCTTCTGCGCCAGCCGGAACTAGCGCGCCAGCCAGCCGCCGTCGACCGCCAGCGTATAGCCGTTAACATAGTCAGAAGCTGAAGAGGCGAGGAAAACCACCGGGCCCATCATATCGTCCGGCACGCCCCAGCGCGCGGCGGGGATACGCCCGAGGATCTCGGCGCTGCGGCCTTCGTCGCTGCGCAGCTGCTCGGTATTGTTGGTCGCCATATAGCCCGGCGCAATAGCGTTAACGTTGATGCCGTGTTTCGCCCACTCGTTCGCCAGCAGCCGCGTCAGCCCCATCACCGCGCTTTTCGACGCCGTGTAGGAGGGAACGCGAATGCCGCCCTGGAACGAGAGCATTGAGGCGATATTAATAATCTTGCCGCCCTGGCCCTGCGCGATAAACTGGCGCGCCACCTGCTGCGACAGGAAAAAGACGCTTTTGCTGTTGATGTTCATAACGTCGTCCCAGTCCTGCTCGCTAAAGTTCAGCGCATCTTCGCGCCGGATAATGCCGGCGTTATTGACCAGAATGTCGATTCTACCCGCGGCGGCGACCGCTTTTTCCACTACGCCTGCCACCTGCTCGCTGCGGATAAGATCCGCCTGCAGCGACCAGAAGCGGCGGCCAAGCGCTTCAACGCGCTGCTGGGTGTCCATCGGGTCTTCGCGGTTGACGCCAATGATGTCGCAGCCGGCCTGCGCCAGCCCCAGCGCCATGCCCTGGCCGAGCCCGGTGTTGCAGCCGGTAACCAGCGCGATTTTACCTTCCAGATTAAATGCGTTGAGTATCATATGAGCGCCTCCTTTATTAGCGCAGATCGCGGATGTTGACATGATCCATGTCGTCGAATACCTGGTTCTCGCCGACCATGCCCCAGATAAAGGTGTAGCGTTCGGTGCCGACGCCGGCGTGAATCGACCAGCTGGGAGAGATAACCGCCTGTTCGTTATGCACCAGCAGATGACGCGTCTCCTGCGGCTGGCCCATCATATGAAACACCGCGCTGTCCGGGTTCATATCGAAGTAGAAATAGACCTCCATCCGGCGTTCGTGGGTGTGGCACGGCATGGTGTTCCACAGGTTGCCTTCGTCCAGGCGGGTCAGCCCCATGGTGAGCTGGCAGGTCGGCAGCACATCCGGCACCAGATATTTATTGATGGTGCGGCGGTTTGAGGTGGCCGCATCGCCCAGCGTGGTGCGAACCGCCTCCTCTTTGCCGACTTTTTTATCGGGAAAGCGGCTGTGGGCGGGCGCGCTGTTGAAATAAAATTTGGCCGGTCGGGAGGCGTCGCTGCTGCAAAAGCGCAGCGTCTGGGCGCCTTTGCCGACGTAAAGCGCCTCTTCCGGGCCAATCTCCCAGAGTTTGCCGTCTACCTCGATGGTGCCCGGCCCGCCGATATTGATGACGCCCAGCTCGCGGCGCTCCAGAAAATAGCTGACGCCGAGCTGCTTGCCCATCTCGTTGCCGAAGGTAACGCCGTCGGCGACCGGCATCACGCCGCCGATAATAATGCGGTCGATATGGCTGTAGGTGAGCGTATAGCGGTCGGCTTCGAAAATTTTCTCAATTAAAAATTCGCGGCGCAGCGCGGCGGTGTCGAGCTGGCGGGCATGCTCGCTATGAATACTTTGACGAACGTCCATTCTGGTCCCCTCTGGCGAAACAGGTCGATGTGCCCCGCAGGGCGTCTCAGGGCATCTTATGAGGAGTGGGCAAGCAATTCAATAAAAATGAAACGCTGTTTTATTTATTGCGATGGGGATCATGCCGTCAGAAAAAACCCGCCGAAGGCGGGTCAGAGTAGAGAGAGGGGGCATCGGCCTGTCGGCGCGCGTCCGCTAGTGGGCAACGTCGCCCAGCAGGTGCGCGGCGGTTAACTGGGTCAGGTCGTCCAGCTTGACGTCTGCCAGCGACCAGCGTGCATCCTCACGCAGCGCAGCGGGCGGCACCACTACGGAGCGCATCCGCGCCGCTTTGGTGGCGATCATGCCGTTAACCGAATCCTCCAGCGTGACGCAGTTAAGGGGATCGATGCCCAGCTGTGCGGCAGCGTCGAGATAGACCTGCGGATGGGGCTTGCTGTAGGGCAGTGCTTCAGCGGAGACCAGCACGTCAAAATAGTCGCGCAGGTCAAACAGCGCCAGCACGCGCTCCAGCATCATCAGCGGCGAGGCGGAGACCAGACCGGTTTTCAGGCCGCGCTCCCGACAGAGCTGCAGCGCCTGCTTCACCCCGGGCAGCAGCGGCCGCTGCTCCTCAATCAGCGCCAGCGCGCGGGCGATAATGCGCGCCGTGACCGTCTGCCGATCCGGGCCTGACCAGGGCAGAATTTCATACCACATGCGCACCACCTGATCGATGCGCAGGCCCAGCGTGTCAGGCAGCTCGCTGCGGCGCGACAGGTCGACGTTCAGCGTGGCGAAAATATCCAGTTCTGCTCGATCCCACAGCGGTTCGGAGTCGATTATCAGGCCATCCATATCGAACAGGGCGGCATAAACGGGGCGGGTATAACTCATCGGCTGGCTCCTTAGCGAATTTGCGCTACCTTATCATGGGGCGGCGCCCGCCGCGAAAGTGGTGCAGGCGGCGCTTTTTACGGGAAATAAAAACCACAGGCAGGTAGACTGGCTGCAAACTGGATTCAGGTACAGGAGATACCATGACTTATCAACAGGCTGGCCGCATCGCCATCCTTAAGCGAGTGGCTGGCTGGGCGATTTTTTTGCTCGCGCTGTTGTCGACCGTGATTTCAGTGCTGGGCTTTATGTTCAGGCACAGTGAAAAACAGCCGGGCATCGACGCCGTTATGCTCGACTTTGTCCATGTGATTGTCGATATGATCCGCTTTAATACGCCGTTCCTCGGCTTCTTCTGGCGTAACTCGCCGGTGCCGGAGTTTAACGGCCAGATGAATATCGGCTTCTGGATTATCTATATTCTGATATTCGTTGGTCTGGCGCTGGAAGCGTCCGGTTCGCGCATGGCGCGTCAGGTGCGTCACATTAAAGAGGGAATCGAAGATCAGCTGATTCTGGAGCAGGCGCGCGGCGACGCCGCCCGTACGCGCCAGCAGCTGGAAGAGAAAATCCGCGTGCCGCACCACACGATTTTCCTGCAGATTTTTCCGCTCTATATCCTGCCGGTGGTGATCGCCGTCGCCGGCTATTTCGCGCTGTCGCTGCTCGGCTTTCTGTAACGGGTCAGGCCGGTCTGGCCTGACGCTGCGCCAGCGCGTCCTCTTCCAGCAGGCGCGCAACCGCAAACCGCGCCTCGCTGAGCCAGCTGCCGCCAAAAACGTTGGCGCGGTTAAGCAGGTAGTAGAGCTGATAGACCGGCTGGCGCTGCGAGAAGCCGTCGGGCAGCGGCCAGACCGACTGATAGCCTTCATAAATTTGACGCGGCAGATCGGGAAACCAGCCGAGCATCGCCAGATCGCATTCGCGGTCGCCCCAGTAACAGGCGGGATCAAACAGCCACGGGCCGCTGGCGCTGCCGGCGCAGTTGGCCGGCCAGAGATCGCCATGCAGCAGGGAAGGCTGCGGCTGGTGCGTGGCCAGCGCGCGCTGCACGCAGTTAACAATCTCTTCCGTATTGCCGTAGGCGATGCCTTTCTCTTCTGCCAGCTGAAGCTGCCAGCCGATGCGCTGTTCCGCAAAGAAAAACGACCAGCGGCGCAGCCAGCTGTTGGGCTGCGGCGTGGTGGTAATATTGTTATCGAAGTCGAGGCCGAACTGCGCCTGTTCGCTCCACTGGTGCAGCCGCGCCAGCTGCTGGCCCAGCTGGAAGGCGTTCTCCGCATCCAGCGGCTGCGGCGCAATATATTCCAGTAGCAGAAAGCTCTGATCGCGATGGTGCCCGACGCCGTAAACCGCCGGCACGCGGACGCTTTGGGTGCGCGCCAGCAGCGCCAGCTGATCGGCTTCCCAGGTGAAAAGGGTGAGCATGTCACGGCTGTTGCACTTCATAAAGACGTCATGCTCGCCATAGCGAAGACGCCAGGCGGGATGCACATCTCCGCCGGGGAGTTCATGGCGTTCGGTAATTTCGGCATGGCCAAACTGTTCGCTTAACAAACGACTAATAGCGTTCCACATTGGGCGATCCTCTTTTAACCTGTCAGGCTGCGATGTCAGTCAGAGTGGTCTGCGACATAAAAACGATTGTACCGTCTCTTTATCGCTGAAAACCCGCGCTTGCGCACAGCTTACCGGAACGGATGGCGAGTGCGGTCAGGGCGTTGCGTCGCGTAAAAACGCCTCCAGCGTCGTGACAGCGACCTCGGGCTGCTGGTGCAGCACGCTTTCGCCTGCGGCGACGGCCTGACGCTGCAGATCCTCTGGCGACAGGGCGCTGACCAGGCCAAAGCTGTTGGTGCCCAGCTCGTGCGGGTGGCCCTGGTCATCGTTAAGCGTGGTGCTGAAGCCCGCGGCGATCATGGCGCTGTTAAGCGCCTGAATATCGCCCAGGCCCGATTCCTGATAGTGAAATGTGACAATGTAACGCTTGAGATCGTCGCTCATGTTTCACCTCTGTGCGGCATGACTGTGCACAGCGTAGACCATAGTGAAAAATTGCGCGAATAATGAACAGGATAAAGCCGTTATTCAGGACAGACATAAAAGTAAACCTGGGTAAAGCCGCTGACGCGCCGTTCAGAAAAATCTTGTAGTATCTCCGCTGCGTTTTGTTCGATCCCGATCTGTAATGCGCCTCGTTAATCGGAAAAGTCCCAATAATCAGGCGGGATCGCGCGGAAAATGCATGTTTCGGGCTGGTTAATACTTTTTTACAATACTTACCGTAAATTGCATTGATTGGCCGGCAAAACGCTTCACACTCACTCTTTTTTAAACTGTCGTACGGGTCACATATAAATGAAAGTGCTTCATAAGCTCTCAGCTGTTCTTTTGCTTTCAGCCGGCGCGTTTTGCCATCAGGCATTGGCTGACAACACCGTTTTTACCGCGATGGACGATCCTTCAACGGCGAAAAAACCGTTCGACGGCAGCGCCTCCGCAGGCTATCTGGCGCAGACTGGTAACACCACCAGCTCCTCGCTGACGGCGCAAACCAATATGACGTGGTATCAGAGCGCCATGGCTTACAGCCTGTGGGGCAACGCGGCGAACACCTCCTCTAACGATGAGCGCTCATCTGAAACCTACAGCATCGGCGGCCGTTCGCGCTACAACCTCAACAGCTTCGACTACCTGTTTGGTCAGGCGAGCTGGCTGAGCGACCGCTTTAACGGCTACGATTCGCGCGATGTGCTTACCGCCGGTTACGGTCGTCAGATCCTGAGCGGGCCGATCCATTCGCTGCGTGCGGAATTTGGTCCGGGCGTGCGCTATGACGATTTCCACGACGGCGGCAGCGAAACCAAAGCGCTGGGCTACGGCGCGCTGAGCTACCAGTGGCAGCTCACCGACAACACCAAATTTATTCAGGGCGTGTCGGTGCTGAGCAGCTTCGGCGAAGACACCACCGTCAACTCGGAAACCGGCCTGCAGGTTGGCATCAACGATCACTTCGCGCTGAAGCTGGCGTACAACGTGACCTGGAATAACAACCCGCCAGAGTCCGCGCCCGATCGCACCGATACCAAAACCAGCATTATGCTGACCTACGCGATGTAATTCGTGGCGTCATCGCTTCCTGACCGCAGCCTGGCTGCGGTTTTTTTTCGTCTGTTCCTCAACTTAGCCGCAGGGGGACGGGTTTTGCTCACCGCGCAAAGCTGTTATCATCTGCGGCGCACTACAATTCCCGGCGTCATTCCGACAATGTGGGTCTGACATCGCGCCGGGCAATCACTTCTACTCAATGTTGTATGTAAGCTTTCGTGTGGCTTACCACTGCAATTAAGGATATTAAATGCCTGTAATTACTCTTCCTGATGGCAGCCAGCGCAGCTATGACCGCGCGGTAAGCGTGATGGATATTGCGCTGGACATCGGTCCTGGCCTGGCGAAAGCCTGCATTGCCGGACGCGTCAACGGGCAGCTGGTGGATGCGGTCGATCCCATCACCGAAGATGCCTCCGTCGCCATCATTACCGCTAAAGATGAAGCGGGTCTGGAAATTATTCGCCACTCCTGCGCGCATCTGCTGGGGCACGCTATCAAACAGCTGTGGCCCAATACGAAAATGGCGATCGGTCCGGTTATCGACAACGGCTTCTATTATGACGTTGATCTCGATCATACCCTGACGCAGGAAGATATCGACGCGCTGGAAAAACGCATGCACCAGCTGGCTGAAACCAACTACGACGTGGTGAAAAAGGTCGTTAGCTGGCAGCAGGCGCGCGACGTGTTCGCCGAGCGCGGCGAGAGCTATAAGATGGCTATTCTGGATGAGAACATCAGCCACGACGACCAGCCGGGCCTCTATCATCACGAAGAATATATCGACATGTGCCGCGGGCCGCACGTGCCGAATATGCGTTTTTGCCACCACTTCAAGCTGCAGAAAATCGCGGGTGCCTACTGGCGCGGCGACAGCAACAATAAAATGCTGCAGCGCATCTACGGCACCGCCTGGGCAGACAAGAAGCAGCTCAACGCCTACCTGCAGCGTCTGGAAGAGGCGGCGAAGCGCGACCACCGTAAGATCGGCAAGCAGCTCGACCTCTACCATATGCAGGAAGAGGCGCCGGGTATGGTTTTCTGGCATAATGACGGCTGGACCATCTTCCGCGAGCTGGAAGTGTTCGTGCGCAGCAAGCTGAAAGAGTACCAGTACCAGGAAGTGAAAGGTCCCTTTATGATGGACCGCGTGCTGTGGGAAAAAACCGGGCACTGGGAAAACTACAAAGAGGCGATGTTCACGACCTCTTCAGAAAACCGTGAATACTGCATCAAACCGATGAACTGTCCGGGGCACGTGCAGATCTTTAATCAGGGTCTGAAGTCCTACCGCGATCTGCCGCTGCGCATGGCGGAGTTCGGCAGCTGTCACCGCAACGAGCCGTCTGGCGCGCTGCATGGCCTGATGCGCGTTCGCGGCTTCACTCAGGATGACGCCCACGTCTTCTGTACTGAAGATCAGGTGCGCGACGAAGTGAACAGCTGTATTCGCATGGTCTATGACATGTACAGCACCTTCGGCTTTGAAAAGATCGTGGTGAAGCTCTCCACGCGTCCTGAGAAGCGTATCGGCACTGATGAAATGTGGGACCGCGCGGAAGAAGATTTAGCCGCTGCGCTGAATGAAAACGACATTCCGTTTGAATTCCAGCCCGGAGAAGGGGCATTCTACGGTCCGAAAATCGAATTTACGTTGTATGACTGTCTCGATCGCGCCTGGCAGTGCGGCACAGTTCAGCTAGACTTTTCCCTGCCAAAACGTCTGGACGCCACCTATGTGGGCGAAAACAACGACCGTCAGACGCCGGTAATGATTCATCGCGCCATTCTTGGCTCGATGGAGCGCTTTATCGGTATTCTGACCGAAGAGTTCGCTGGGTTCTTCCCGACCTGGCTGGCGCCAATGCAGGCGGTGGTAATGAATATCACCGATGCGCAGGCAGAATATGTCGACATGTTGACACGCAAATTGCAGAATGCTGGCATTCGTGTGAAAGCAGACTTGAGAAACGAGAAGATAGGCTTTAAAATCCGCGAGCACACATTACGTCGCGTCCCTTATATGCTGGTTTGCGGTGACAAAGAGGTGGAAGCAGGCAAAGTAGCCGTTCGCACCCGCCGCGGTAAAGACCTCGGGACGATGGATGTCGATGTGTTTGTTGAGAAGCTGCAACAAGAGATTCGCAGCCGCAATCTTCACCAATTAGAGGAATAAGGTTATTAAAGGCGGAAAACGAGTACAACCGACGCGTCCGAATCGAATCAACGGTGAAATCCGTGCCACTGAAGTACGCTTGACTGGCGTGGATGGCGAACAGATTGGTATTGTCAGCCTTCGCGAAGCTATTGAAAAAGCTGAAGAAGCGGGCGTTGATTTAGTAGAAATCAGCCCCAACGCCGAACCGCCGGTGTGCCGTATTATGGATTACGGCAAGTTCCTTTATGAAAAAAGCAAATCTTCTAAGGAACAGAAGAAGAAGCAGAAAGTTATCCAGGTTAAGGAAATCAAATTCCGTCCTGGCACAGATGAAGGCGACTATCAGGTAAAACTCCGCAGCCTGATTCGTTTTCTGGAAGAAGGCGATAAAGCCAAAATCACGCTGCGTTTCCGCGGTCGTGAGATGGCGCACCAACAGATCGGTATTGAAGTGCTTAACCGCGTGAAAGAAGATCTGACAGAACTGGCAGTAGTCGAATCCTTCCCATCGAAGATCGAAGGCCGCCAGATGATTATGGTGCTCGCTCCCAAGAAGAAACAGTAGGCTTTCAAGTAACATTGACCGCGCAGCGTTCGCGCTGTGCGGCTCTTTGTTCGCCTGTCTGATTCGTTTTATTAACAATGCGAAGTGGATATTTTTAAAATGCCAAAGATTAAAACTGTACGTGGCGCGGCTAAGCGCTTCAAGAAGACCGCTTCTGGCGGTTTCAAGCGTAAGCACGCAAACCTGCGTCATATTCTGACTAAAAAATCAACTAAGCGTAAACGTCACCTGCGCCCGAAAGGCATGGTGTCTAAAGGCGATCTGGGTCTGGTTGTTGCCTGCCTGCCGTACGCATAAGTTAACTTTTTTATAAATCTGCCTCGACGTTTCTGCATTACGGCCCCATGCCGGCAGGGAATACAGGCATCACAGAATATTGATACAGGAGAGCTCACATGGCTCGCGTAAAACGTGGTGTAATTGCTCGCGCACGTCACAAAAAAATCTTAAAACAAGCTAAAGGCTACTATGGTGCACGTTCACGTGTTTACCGCGTTGCCTTCCAGGCTGTTATCAAAGCTGGTCAGTATGCTTACCGCGACCGTCGTCAACGTAAGCGTCAGTTCCGTCAACTGTGGATTGCGCGTATCAACGCTGCAGCGCGTCAGAACGGCATCTCTTACAGCCGTTTCATCAATGGCCTGAAAAAAGCGTCCATTGAAATTGACCGTAAAATCCTGGCTGACATCGCTGTATTCGACAAAGTGGCGTTCACCGCACTGGTCGAAAAAGCAAAATCAGCTCTGGCGTAAGTCAGATGAAAAAGGGAGCTTGCTCCCTTTTTTATTGCCTGTAACTCAAGCAAAAGATTGACATTTTCACCGCAGGGCTTTTCAATAGTGCCCTCAGAGTCACAGCAAGGTAACGCAAGCATGAACGCTGCTATTTTCCGTTTCTTTTTTTACTTTAGCACCTGAAACTCAGGGGCTTTTGCGCATAGAAAAGAAACGAAAAATCGCGCCGAAAGCCTCCCTCGTGGAGGCTTTCGTGTTTCTGGCGAAGCATGACGGCAACGTCCCAACGAGAACAGACCAGCCCGCCTGGAAGAAGAGGAAACCATGTCCCAACTCGCAGAACTGGTGGCTCGCGCCACAGCCGCTATCGACGAGGCGACAGATATCGCCACCCTTGACGCGGTGCGCGTCGAATATACCGGTAAAAAAGGCCACCTGACGCAGCTGATGACGACGCTGCGCGAGCTGCCGCCGGAAGAGCGTCCGGCTGCGGGCGCGGTGATCAATGAGGCCAAGCAGCAGGTGCAGGAGCGCCTTAACGCGCGCAAAGAGTCGCTGGAGTCCGCCGCGCTCAACGCCCGCCTGGCCGCTGAGACTATCGACGTTTCGCTACCGGGACGCCGCATGGAAAACGGTGGGCTGCATCCGGTCACGCGCACCATCGATCGCATCGAAACCTTCTTCGGCGAACTGGGCTTTGCGGTGGTGACCGGCCCGGAGATCGAGGATGACTATCACAACTTCGACGCGCTGAATATTCCGGGCCACCACCCGGCGCGCGCCGATCACGACACCTTCTGGTTCGACGCCACGCGCCTGCTGCGCACTCAGACCTCTGGCGTGCAGATCCGCACCATGAAAAACCAGCAGCCGCCGATTCGCATCATTGCGCCGGGCCGCGTCTATCGCAACGACTACGACCAGACGCATACCCCGATGTTCCATCAGATGGAAGGGCTGATCGTCGACAAGAACATCAGCTTCACCAACCTGAAGGGCACGCTGCACGACTTCCTGCGCAACTTCTTTGAGGAAGATTTGCAGATCCGTTTCCGTCCTTCCTACTTCCCGTTCACCGAACCTTCGGCGGAAGTGGACGTGATGGGCAAAAACGGCAAATGGCTGGAAGTGCTGGGCTGCGGCATGGTGCATCCGAACGTATTACGCAACGTCGGCATCGATCCGGAAATCTACTCTGGCTTCGCCTTCGGCATGGGCATGGAGCGTCTCACCATGCTGCGCTACGGCGTCACCGACTTGCGCGCCTTCTTCGAAAATGACTTACGTTTCCTCAAACAATTTAAATAAGGGCAGGTTATCCAATGAAATTCAGTGAACTCTGGTTACGCGAATGGGTAAACCCGGCTCTGGACAGCGCTGCCCTTTCTGAACAGATCACCATGGCCGGTCTGGAAGTGGACGGCGTTGAGCCGGTTGCCGGCGCGTTTCACGGCGTAGTGGTCGGCGAAGTTGTGGAGTGCGGTCAGCACCCTAACGCCGACAAGCTGCGCGTCACCAAGGTCAACGTCGGCGGCGATCGCCTGCTGGATATCGTCTGCGGCGCGCCGAACTGCCGTCAGGGTCTCAAGGTGGCGGTCGCCACCGTGGGCGCAGTGCTGCCGGGCGACTTTAAGATCAAAGCGGCTAAGCTGCGCGGCGAGCCGTCGGAGGGCATGCTCTGCTCTTTCTCCGAGCTGGGCATTTCCGACGATCACAACGGCATTATCGAGCTGCCGGGCGATGCGCCGGTAGGCAGCGATATCCGCGACTACCTGAAGCTGAACGACAACACCATTGAGATCAGCGTCACGCCGAACCGCGCCGACTGCCTGGGCATTATCGGCATCGCGCGTGATGTGGCGGTGCTGAACAGCCTGCCGCTCACCGCGCCGGCGATCGAGCCGGTAGCCGCCACCATTGGCGACACCTTCCCGATCCGCGTTGACGCGACCAACGCCTGCCCGCGCTACCTGGGCCGCGTGGTGAAAGGCATCAACGTCAAAGCCGCTACGCCGCTCTGGATGCGTGAAAAGCTGCGCCGCTGCGGCATTCGCTCTATCGATCCGGTGGTGGATATCACCAACTACGTGCTGCTTGAGCTGGGCCAGCCGATGCACGCCTTCGACCTCGACCGCATCGACGGCGGCATCGTGGTGCGCATGGCGGAAGAGGGTGAAACCCTGACGCTGCTCGACGGTAGCGAAGCAAAACTCAGCAGCGACACGCTGGTGATCGCCGATCACCATAAAGCGCTGGCGATGGGCGGTATCTTCGGCGGCGAGCATTCCGGCGTGAACGAAGAGACGCAGAACATTCTGTTTGAGTGCGCCTGGTTCGATCCGCTGGCGATTGTCGGCCGCGCGCGCCGTCACGGCCTGCACACCGACGCCTCACACCGCTACGAGCGCGGCGTTGATCCGACGATGCAGTATCAGGCTATCGAGCGCGCGACCCAGCTGCTGCTGGAAATTTGTGGCGGTGAGGCTGGCCCGGTTATCGACCAGACGCACGAGGCCGCGCTGCCGCAGCGTGCCACCATCACGCTGCGCCGCGAGAAGCTGGATCGCCTGATTGGCCATGCCGTTGCCGATGAGCAGGTCACCGACATCCTGACGCGTCTTGGCTGTGACGTGACGGCAGGTCAGGGGGAGTGGAAAGCGGTGGCACCAGGCTGGCGCTTCGACATGGCGATCGAAGAGGATCTGATTGAAGAGGTCGCGCGCGTCTACGGCTATAACAATATCCCGGACGTGCCGGTGCAGGCAGCTCTGGTGATGACGCAGCACCGCGAGGCGGATCTGTCGCTGAAGCGTGCCAAAACCCTGCTGGTGGATAAAGGCTACCAGGAAGCGATCACCTACAGCTTTGTCGACCCGAAAATCCAGCAGCTGCTGCATCCGGGCGAAGAGGCGCTGATCCTGCCAAGCCCGATCTCCAGCGATATGTCGGCGATGCGCCTGTCGCTGTGGACCGGCCTGCTGAGCGCGGTGGTCTACAACCAGAACCGCCAGCAGGGCCGCGTACGCCTGTTTGAGAGCGGTTTACGCTTTGTACCTGATACCCAGGCGAATTTAGGTATCCGTCAGGATCTTATGCTGGCGGGCGTGCTGAGCGGTAACCGCAATGAAGAGCACTGGGATCTGGCGCGTCAGGCGGTTGACTTCTATGATTTGAAAGGCGATTTAGAATCGCTGCTCGATTTAACCGGCAAGCTGGACGAGATTCGCTTCCGTGCCGAAGCGAATCCGGCGCTGCATCCGGGGCAGAGCGCGGCGATTTATTTGCATGATGAACGAATCGGATTTATCGGAGTAGTTCATCCCGAGCTGGAACGTAAGCTGGATCTCAACGGCCGCACCTTAGTCTTTGAACTGCTTTGGAATAAGGTCGCAGACCGCGTCCTGCCTGAAGCGCGCGAGATTTCACGCTTCCCGGCGAACCGTCGCGATATCGCTGTGGTCGTGGCTGAAAACGTCCCTGCAGCAGATATCATCGCCGAGTGTAAGAAAGTTGGCGTAAATCAGGTAGTTGGCGTAAACTTGTTTGACGTGTACCGCGGTAAGGGCGTTGAAGAGGGTTTCAAGAGCCTCGCCATCAGCCTGATTTTGCAGGATACCAGCCGGACACTCGAAGAAGAGGAGATTGCCGCGACCGTTGGCAAATGTGTTGCGGCATTAAAAGAGCGATTCCAGGCAACCTTGAGGGATTGAACCTATGGCGCTTACAAAAGCTGAAATGTCAGAGTACCTGTTTGAGAAGCTTGGGCTGAGCAAACGCGACGCAAAAGAGCTAGTGGAGCTGTTTTTTGAAGAGGTTCGCCGCGCTCTGGAGAATGGTGAACAGGTAAAACTGTCTGGGTTTGGTAATTTCGACCTGCGCGATAAAAATCAGCGTCCAGGCAGGAATCCAAAAACGGGGGAAGATATTCCAATTACCGCGCGCCGCGTGGTAACGTTCCGCCCGGGTCAGAAGCTGAAAAGCCGCGTCGAAAACGCTTCTCCGAAAGATAACGACTGACCGATTTCAGTGTTCTAAAAAGGCCGCTTATGCGGCCTTTTTCATTGCCTTTCACCGCAGCGTCGCGCGCCTTTTCCTCTTTCTGCCGAATCCCTTCATTGTGTCAGCATTCTGTAAGCTTACGGGAAATAAGCTGAAAATCCGCCTGCGCCGATAGTGACGGCCAGGACGCTTTTGCTATAACTGCGGCGACAGACAACAAGAGAGTCCCGTAATGAAAAAAACCGCACTGCTTTTAAGCCTCCTGCTGGGGATGCCGCTGCTGGCGAGCGCGAATGCGCCACACCCTGATACTGCGCCGGGCGTCAGCGCCCATATTGGCGATCGCGACCATCGCGGCAACTACTGGGACGGCTACAGCTGGCGCACCGCGAAATGGTGGCAGGCGCACCACGGCCGCAGCGTCGGACTAAAAGGGCCGCACGGCTACTGGAACGGTAACGGCTGGCAGGCGCAGCGCCCCGGGCACGGCAGGGCGACGGCAAAGGGCGATAATGCGTCGCACAACAGCCGTCAGCCGCACGGCGAGCCGCTGCCGCCGCGTCCGGACCACAGCTAACCCTCTCTGCGGCGCCCGTGGGCGCCGCCTACGTCAGCCTTTCTTTTTCCGCCAATCTCTCTACAATCAAATCTCTGTTTTCTCAGCGAATCCCCAAATTATGTCCCTGCTGGATCAGCTTGCTTATCAGGCGGATCGCCGCAGTCGTCGCGTGCTTACGGCGCTCGGTCTGGTTCTGCTGGCGTTAATGGTGCTTAGCCTCTGTGCGGGCGACAGCTGGATCGCGCCAGCCCAGTGGTCAGGCGACAGCGGCCGGCTGTTCGTCTGGCAGCTGCGCCTGCCGCGCACCCTGGCGGTGGTGCTGGTCGGCGCGGCGCTGGCGGTCTGCGGCGTAGTGATGCAGGCGCTGTTTACCAATCCGCTGGCGGAACCGGGCCTGCTCGGCGTCTCTAACGGCGCCGGCATCGGGCTGGTGCTGGGCGTGCTGTTCGGCAGCGGCTCACTCTGGAGCCTGAGCCTGGCGGCGATGGCGGGCGCGCTGCTTATTACCCTGATCCTGCTGCATTTCGCGCACCGACAGCTCTCCGTCACCCGGCTGCTGCTTACCGGCGTGGCGCTCGGCATTATCTGCAGCGCCATTATGACCTGGGCGGTCTACTTCAGCACCAGCCTGGATCTGCGTCAGCTGATGTACTGGATGATGGGCGGCTTTAGCGGCATCGACTGGCGCTACGGCTGGATGATGCTGGCGCTGCTGCCGGTTACCGCTGGGCTGCTCGCCACGGCGCGCGTGCTTAATTTGCTGGCGCTTGGCGAAACCTCGGCGCAGCAGCTGGGCCTGTCGCTCTTTTTCTGGCGCAATGCGCTGGTGCTGGCGATGGGGTGGCTGGTGGGCGTCAGCGTCGCGATGGCGGGCGCTATCGGCTTTGTCGGCCTGGTGATCCCACACCTGCTGCGCCTTAGCGGCATCAGCGACCATCGCTATCTGCTGCCTGCGTCAGCGCTGGCGGGCGCGGCGGTGCTGCTCGCCGCCGACATTATTGCGCGCCTGGCGCTTACCGCGGCGGAGCTGCCGATAGGGGTCGTGACCGCCACGCTCGGCGCGCCGCTGTTTATTGCGCTGTTAGTCAAATCTTCGCGCTAGCTTCGGCTGGCTTTCTGCTTCCTCTACAGGAGACTTTTATGAGCCTTTATCAAACTGAACTGATGACCATCGACGGTGAGAAAACCACGCTGGAAAAGTGGCAGGGCAAGGTGCTGCTGGTGGTTAACGTGGCGTCGAAGTGCGGCCTTACGCCGCAGTATGAGCAGCTGGAAGCGCTGCAGCAGCAGTATCAGGCGCAGGGCTTCAGCGTGCTCGGCTTTCCCTGCAACCAGTTTCTTGAGCAGGAGCCGGGCAGCAACGAAGAGATCAAAACGTTTTGCAGCACCACCTACGGCGTCACCTTTCCCATGCTGGCCAAAGGGGAGGTCAACGGTCCGGCGCGCCATCCGCTCTATACGCAGCTGATCGCGGCGCAGCCGGAGGCGGTGCGCCCGGAAGGCAGCGGCTTCTACGAGCGCATGGCGAGCAAAGGCCGCGCGCCCAAAGCGCCTGGCGATATTTTGTGGAACTTCGAAAAATTCCTGATTAACCGTCAGGGCGAGGTAGTGAAGCGTTTCGCGCCGGATATGACGCCGGACGACGCCGTTATCCAGCAGAGCATTCAGCAGGCGCTGGCGCAGTAAATGGTTCTGAGCCTGAAAGGTGCCGCCGTGCCTGGCCGGCTGGCGCCTTTTTCCGCCGAGGTGGAAAAAGGCACGCTGCTGCACCTGGTCGGGCCTAACGGCGCGGGCAAAAGCAGCCTGCTGGCGCTGATGGCGGGCATGCTGTCGGGCGAAGGGGAGATCCAGCTTCTGCAGCGCCCGCTGCGCGAATGGCGCGCGCCGGCGCTGGCGCGGGTGCGCGCCTGGCTGCCGCAGCAGGCAGCGCCGGGCCTGATGCCGGTCTATCACTATTTGCGCCTGCACCTCAGCGACGCGCGGTCGCCAGCGGCCCTGAGCGGCCTGCTGGAGACGCTGCGGCTGCAGGATAAGCTGGCGCGGCCGCTGACGCAGCTGTCGGGCGGCGAGTGGCAGCGCGTCAGGCTGGCGGCCGCCTTCGCTCAGATCGATCCCGCGCTTAATCCACAGGGGCGCCTGCTGCTGCTGGACGAGCCGATGACCGGGCTGGATATCGCCCAGCAAAACGCCGTACATAACCTGATTATCGGGCTGCTGCGCGCCGGGGTCTGCGTTATCGCCAGCAGCCACGATCTTAACCATACGCTGCGCCATGCCGACCGCGTCTGGCTGATGGCGCAGGGCAGCGTGGTGGCGCAGGGTGCGGCTGCGGCAATCCTCACTCCTGAGCGCCTCAGCGAGCTCTATGCGATTCCGTTTCGCCAGCTGGAGCTGGACGGGCTGCCCCTGCTGACCGTTCAGCCCTGAGCGCCGCATCTTGCCACGCTGCGCGCCTGACGCTAGAGTGAGGCCGTTGCGATTAAAGGAGATGCGCGCGAATGCGGATGGGGGTGATTTTACTGGTGCTGATTCTGGCGGGATGCAGCAGCCATCGCGCGCCGCCGGTGAACGGCCGGCTGGCGGATTCAATTATGGTAGTGGCGCAGCTCAATGAGCAGCTGGGAGAGTGGCGCGGCACGCCCTATCGCTACGGCGGCATGAGCCGCGGCGGCGTCGACTGCTCGGGCTTCGTCTATCTCACCATGCGCGACCGGTTCGATCTGCAGCTGCCGCGCAGCACGCGGGCGCAGAGCGATATCGGCACGCGCATCAGCAAGGATGAGCTGCAGCCGGGCGACCTGGTATTTTTCAAAACCGGCCGCGGTGAAAACGGCCTGCACGTCGGCATCTATGACAGCGACAACGCCTTTATTCACGCCTCTACCAGCCAGGGGGTGATCCGCTCCTCGCTCGACAACGTCTACTGGCGCAAAGCCTTCTGGCAGGCGCGCCGCATTTAAGGCAAATTAATAATCGCCCCAATCGGCGCGCGCGCGAATTGCAGAAAAAATAGCGCCGGGGAAACGGTCATTTTATAACTCTTATTTTAAATGGCACTTTACGCTGCCGGGAAATAATTATATCAATAAGGCAGAGAGTCAATTTTCTGGTAAAGGGTATTAAACGCTACCGTTATTTGGCTTAGGGATCTGGCGCAGCGGGCAAAGCGAAATTTAACGGCAAAGATGTCCATCTCTTCCCACGTTTGGTACTATTGCCTGCCCGATTTCGATGATATACGATGCGCCAGTCGCCACTTTATCTGGCTGTAAAAATGAAAGTTCATTTATCTGCCGACTATCAGTCGGAAATTTGGTTTTATCCTGCCTGCACAATTAGCGGGCAGCTGGCGGCCGTCGAGCTGGTAAGTCAGTTCGTCCACAGCAGTGCGCCTGTTACTCTGCCGCAGGATCTGCTGTTGCCGCAGCTCGATGAGATGCAGAGGCTGCGCCTGCTGCAGCGGCAGGTAGCCGTGCTGGAACAGTACCGCGACTTCTTCGTTAAAAATCATGTACTGGCATTAATGCGTATTGATGAAAACATGGCGCGCACGCTGCTGGCGAGTGAATTGCTGATCCGTAAAATTAAACAGCTTCCGTTTTTATTACTCGACATCAGCGAAACGTTTCAGCAGCTTTTAAACGGAATTAATGACCCTCTTATTTTTGCGCTAAAACAACAGTTCCGTTTATCATTATCCCATTTCGGTGCGGGTAAATCTTCGACCCGCGCGGTCTATGATAATCTGTTCGACTGCATCAAACTGGATAAACAATTTATTCAGTCGCTGGCGAAACGCGCCTCATTCCTGCCGTTTATTCAGAGCATTATCGATAACTTCCGCAGCCACGCGCAGATGATGATTATTTGCGGCATCGATGACAGAACGCTGCTCGACAAAACCGCCACGCTGCAGGACGCCGTGCTGCAGGGCGCGCTGTTCCCGCCGGTCAAAGCGGAGGCGCTGCCGCGGCTTATTACCAGTCAGTACTGCGCGCCTGATTAAGCCCGCCTGTTGTATTTGATTTCTCGCCACTATACTTGCGGTGTCTCGCGCGGCCGCGTCCACGGCGAGACGGCCCGATATCCGGTTATTCACAGCGACGGCGGCTCTGGCTCTGCCGGGCTGCCGCTCGGGAGAGTCTATGTTGTTTGATAACAGCTGGCAGCGCGAGCTGCCGGGTTTCTATACCGCTCAGGCGCCGACGCCGCTCAGGGGCGGACGCCTGTTTTATCACAATGCGCCGCTGGCGCAGGAGCTGGGCGTGGATGCCGCGCTTTTCGCCGGCGAAGGCCATGGCGTCTGGCACGGCGCCGCGCTGCTGCCGGGCATGCAGCCGCTGGCGCAGGTCTACAGCGGACATCAGTTCGGCGTCTGGGCTGGACAGCTTGGCGACGGGCGCGGCATTCTGCTGGGCGAGCAGCGCCTCGACGCGGGCGGCAAGGTTGACTGGCACCTGAAAGGGGCCGGGCTTACTCCTTATTCGCGTATGGGCGACGGACGCGCGGTGGTCCGCTCCACGGTGCGTGAATTTCTCGCCTCGGAAGCGCTGCACCATCTGGGCATTCCCACCACGCGCGCGCTCGCTATCGCCATCAGCGACGAGCCGGTCTATCGCGAATCCCCCGAGCGCGGCGCGACCCTGATGCGCATTGCGGAAAGCCATCTGCGCTTCGGCCACTTTGAGCACTTCTTCTACAGCCAGCAGCAGGACAAGGTCGAGCAGCTGGCGGACTATGCGCTGCGCCACCACTGGCCGCAGCTGGTCGACGAAGCGGATAAATACCTGCTGTGGTTTACCGACGTCGTCGAGCGCACCGCGCGCCTGATCGCCCAGTGGCAAAGCGTAGGTTTTGCGCACGGCGTGATGAACACCGATAACATGTCGCTGCTGGGGCTGACCATCGACTATGGCCCTTACGGTTTCCTTGATGACTATCAGCCCGGCTTTATCTGCAACCACAGCGATTACCAGGGGCGCTACAGCTTTGAAAATCAGCCGACGATCGGCCTGTGGAATCTTAACCGGCTGGCGCATGCGCTTTCCGGGCTACTGAGCGTCGAGCAGCTTAAGCAAGCGCTGAGCCGCTACGAGCCGGAGCTGATGCGCGTCTGGGGCGAACGGATGCGGGCGAAACTGGGCTTTACCCAGGCTGACGACGGCGATAACGCGCTGCTGGTGGAGCTGCTGTCGCTAATGGCGCAGGAGCGCAGCGATTACACCCTGACGTTCCGCCTGCTGAGCGAAACGCAGCAGCAGGAGGCACGCTCGCCGCTGCGCGACGAATTTATGGATCGCGACGCTTTTGACCGCTGGTATCAGCGCTATCGCGCACGTCTGCTGCAGGAAGGGGTAGACGATGCGACGCGCCAACAGCAGATGAAGGCCGCGAATCCGGCGCTGGTTTTACGCAACTACCTGGCGCAGCAGGCGATCGACGGAGCAGAGAAGGGCGAGAGCGAGGCGCTGGCGCGGCTGCATCAGGCGCTGCAGCAGCCCTTTAGTGACGCAACGGCCGCTGAATATCGTCAGCGGCCGCCGGACTGGGGTAAATCGCTGGAGGTAAGCTGCTCCAGCTAACGGCTCAGAAGCGGCTGTTCACCGCCTCGGCCAGCAGCGACAGCACCGCTTCGCTGTCCTGCCAGCCGAGGCAGGGATCGGTAATCGACTGGCCGTAAACCAGCGGTTCGCCCGTGACTTTCTGATTTCCCTCTTCGATAAAGCTTTCAATCATTACGCCGGCAACCGCGCGCGAGCCGGCGCGAATCTGCTGCGCCACCTCGGCCGCCACCTCTTTCTGACGGCGATGCTGCTTCAGGCAGTTGCCGTGGCTGAAATCGATCACCAGCTGCTCCGGCAGGCTGAACTCGCGCAGGCTGGCGGCCGCGGCGGCCACGTCGTCGGCGTGATAGTTCGGCACTTTACCGCCGCGCAAAATTACGTGGCCGTGCGGATTGCCGCTGGTCTGGTAAATCGTCATCTGCCCATCTTTATCGGGCGACAGAAACATATGGCTGGCGCGCGAGGCGCGGATGGCGTCTACCGCGATGCGCACGTTGCCGTCGGTGCCGTTCTTGAAGCCTACCGGACAGGAGAGCGCGGAGGCCATTTCGCGGTGGATTTGACTCTCGGTGGTGCGCGCGCCAATGGCGCCCCAGCTAATCAGGTCGGCGATAAACTGGCCGGTGACCATATCGAGAAATTCCGTCGCGGTAGGCAGCCCCAGGCGATTAATGTCGAGCAGGATCTGACGCGCCAGGCCGATGCCGCGGTTGACGTTGAAGCTGCCGTCGAGATCGGGATCGGAGATCAACCCTTTCCAGCCCACCACGGTGCGCGGTTTTTCAAAGTAGGTGCGCATCACGATTTCCAGGCGGTCGGCATAGCGATCACGCAGCGCATTCAGCCGCTGGGCGTAGTCGAGCGCCGCACGCGGGTCGTGCAGCGAGCAGGGCCCGATAATCACCAGCAGGCGGGGATCCTCGCCGGTCAGAATGCGGGCGATGCGCTGGCGCGCGCGCGTGACGCTATCCGCCACGTCGGCGGAAAGAGGGTGTTGAGCGGCTAACGCGGCAGGCGTGATCAGGCTGCCGATGCGTGCCGTACGCAGTTCATCAGTTTTATTCATGAGTATCTCGAAAGCTTTTTCTTCGCAGCGGTGACATACCGGGAAGTGATGATGATCACAATAAATTATTAGTTTGCGAATGCAAGCCTATAAACTGAAATGATTTTTTACAGGACGGCAGCGGCGCTTTACAAGGCGTCGCCGCTGGCGTCTCAGTACATGCGGCGCGTCAGACCCATAATGTCGAGGATTTTGGTCGCGATCTCTTCTACCGAATAGTTGGTGCTGTTGAGGTAGCGGATCTGGTGGGTGCGAAACAGCGCCTCCACCTCGCCGACTTCAAGCCGGCACTGGCGCATTGAGGCGTAGCGGGTATTTTCTGCCCGCTCCTGGCGAATGGCGGCGAGCCGCTCGGGATCGATAGTCAGACCAAACAGCTTGTTCTGAAACGGACGCAGGGCGGCCGGCAGCTTAAGGTTGTCCATATCGTCGGCGATAAAGGGGTAGTTGGCGGCACGGATGCCGAACTGCATCGCCAGATAGAGGCTGGTGGGCGTTTTGCCGCAGCGCGACACGCCCAGCAGGATCACCTGCGCATCTTCCAGGCCGCGCAGCGAGATGCCGTCGTCGTGCGCCAGGGTGTAGTCGATCGCGGCGATGCGCGCGTCGTACTTGCCGAGGTTGCTGGCGTCAAGGCCGTGGGTGCGATGTGCCACCGGCGCGGGAGCCATGCCCAGCTCTTCCTGCAGCGGCGCCACCAGCGCCTGCACGATATCCTGACAGAAGCCTTCGCTCTGCGTGATGATGTCGCGCACTTCCGGCGTGACGATAGAGAAAAACACCAGCGGGCGCACGCCGCTTTTCTGATAGAGCGCGTTGATCTGCGCCTTCACCGCCTGGGCGCGCTGCACGTTTTCAACAAAGGGCAGCGTCAGGCTGTTAAAGCCCACCGGAAACTGCGACAGCACCGCGTGGCCCAGCACCTCTGCGGTAATCGCGGTGCCGTCGGAAATATAGAAAACGCTTCTTTCGCTGCTCATGGCCTTTACCTTATGCGTAGAGAGATAGGGTCAGGTTAGCAGCTTTAAATAGCGGTCAGAACAAAATAAAAAATCCATGTTTAAAATTTGTGAACTTTTCGTTTTTTCTCGCATGAGAGCGTCGAAGCGGACGGGGCTAAATATTGAAATGATGTTTTAACTTGCCCGATCTCGCCATAAAAGCGGGCTACCGGGAAATAAAGCGGGACGCGGTTGCGCAACGGAAAGCGGCGCTAAGCCGATGAAAAATAGCGAAAACCATTAACATCATAGCCTTAGCGAAAAATAACCGGTTTGCGCAACGTGACGCAATTATCGGAATAATTCCTAAATTACTTAATCTTGCGCGCTTTAACGATTCAACACTTAGTCATTAATTGCGCATTGTGCCAGGCTAATTTTGCGAATAGCTAAATTTTCCATGTGCCCATTCATTCTTAAAAGGATAATCTCGATGTCCATTACAGGCGAACAGCCGTTAGTGCTCTGGTATAACCAGCTTGGCATGCATGATGTCGATCGCGTGGGAGGCAAAAACGCCTCTCTGGGTGAAATGATTACGAACCTGTCGTCGCTGGGCGTCTCCGTGCCCAACGGATATGCGACCACATCTTACGCGTTTAATCAGTTTCTCGATCAGAGTGGCCTCAACCAGCGCATTTACGATTTACTGGACAAGACCGATATCGACGATATCGACGAGCTGGCGAAAGCCGGTAAGCAGATCCGTCAGTGGGTCGTGGATACCCCGTTTCAGCCTGAACTGGAAACGGCTATTCGCGAGGCATACGAGCAGCTCTCAGCAGACGATGCCGAGGCGTCGTTCGCCGTGCGCTCTTCCGCTACTGCGGAAGATATGCCGGACGCCTCCTTCGCCGGCCAGCAGGAGACCTTCCTTAACGTGCAGGGCTATGACGCGGTAATCATCGCCGTGAAGCACGTTTACGCCTCGCTGTTTAACGATCGCGCCATCTCCTATCGCGTGCATCAGGGCTACGACCATCGCGGCGTGGCGCTGTCGGCGGGCGTGCAGCGTATGGTGCGCTCCGATCTCGCCTCATCGGGCGTGATGTTTACCATCGATACCGAATCGGGCTTCGATCAGGTGGTGTTTATTACCTCCGCTTTCGGCCTGGGCGAGATGGTGGTGCAGGGCGCGGTCAATCCAGATGAGTTCTATGTGCACAAGCCGACGCTGGCCGCCAACCGTCCCGCCATCGTGCGCCGCAATATGGGCTCGAAAAAGGTGCGTATGGTCTATGCCGATTCGCAGTCGCACGGCGAGCAGGTGCGCATCGAAGACGTGCCGGAAAGCGAGCGCGACCGCTTCTCCCTTACCGATGAAGAGGTGCAGGCGCTGGCGCGTCAGGCGGTGCAGATCGAGCAGCACTACAAGCGTCCGATGGATATCGAGTGGGCGAAAGATGGCCATACCGGCAAGCTCTTTATCGTGCAGGCGCGCCCGGAAACCGTGCGCTCCAACGGTCAGGTGATG
Organism: Pantoea sp. ACRSC; assembly: GCF_022346785.1. Lineage (NCBI taxonomy): Bacteria > Pseudomonadati > Pseudomonadota > Gammaproteobacteria > Enterobacterales > Erwiniaceae > Pantoea > Pantoea sp. ACRSC. The sequence goes on along the minus strand of NZ_JAKRNN010000010.1, from coordinate 120,093 downwards.
GAGCGCTATAACCTGCAGGGCACCGGCAGCGTGGTGGTGGAAGGCCGTGCCATCGGCCATCGCATCGGCGCTGGCGAAGTTAAAGTGATCCACGACATCAGCGAGATGAACCGCATAGAAAAAGGCGATGTGCTGGTCACCGATATGACCGACCCGGACTGGGAGCCGATCATGAAGAAAGCCTCAGCGATCGTCACCAACCGCGGCGGGCGCACCTGTCACGCGGCGATTATCGCGCGCGAGCTGGGCATCCCGGCGGTAGTGGGCTGCGGCGACGCCACCGACCGCCTGCAGGACGGCAACAAAGTCACCGTCTCCTGCGCTGAAGGTGACACCGGCTATGTCTATAGCGATCTGATCGATTTCGAAGTTACCAGTTCGCAGGTAGACGAGATGCCGGCGCTGCCGCTGAAGATCATGATGAACGTCGGTAACCCCGATCGCGCCTTTGACTTTGCCTGCCTGCCGAATGAAGGGGTAGGTCTTGCGCGTCTGGAATTCATTATCAACCGCATGATTGGCGTGCACCCGAAAGCGCTGCTGGAGTTTGACCAGCAGACGCCGGAACTCCAGCAGCAGATCCGCGGCATGATGAAAGGTTTTGACAGCCCGGTTGAGTTCTATATTGCTCGCCTGACCGAAGGGATCGCCACGCTGGGAGCCGCGTTTGCGCCGAAGCGGGTGATTGTGCGCCTGTCGGACTTTAAATCGAATGAGTACGCCAACCTGGTGGGCGGCGAGCGCTACGAGCCGGAAGAGGAGAACCCGATGCTGGGCTTCCGCGGCGCCGGACGCTACGTGGCGGACAGCTTCCGCGACTGTTTCGCGCTGGAGTGCGAGGCGGTGAAGCGCGTGCGTAATGAGATGGGCCTGACCAACGTCGAAATCATGGTGCCCTTTGTGCGCACCGTCGCGCAGGCGCAGGCGGTGGTGGAGGAGCTGGGCCGTCAGGGCCTGAAGCGCGGCGAGAACGGCCTGAAAATCATTATGATGTGCGAAATCCCCTCCAACGCCCTGCTGGCCGAGCAGTTCCTTGAGCACTTCGACGGCTTCTCTATCGGCTCGAACGATATGACGCAGCTGGCGCTGGGGCTGGATCGCGATTCGGGCGTGGTGTCGGCGCTGTTTGACGAGCGCAATGAGGCGGTGAAAGCGCTGCTGTCGATGGCGATTCAGGCGGCGAAAAAGCAGGGCAAATATGTCGGCATCTGCGGGCAGGGGCCGTCCGACCATCAGGACTTTGCGGCCTGGCTAATGGAAGAGGGTATCGACAGCCTGTCGCTCAATCCAGACACCGTGGTGGAAACCTGGCTGTCGCTGGCTGAGTTAGGCAAAAGTACATGATTAGATAGGCTAATTTGCCGTAAAAAGGCCAGCTTTGCTGGCCTTTTTGCTTTTTTTGGGCCAAAAAAAAGCCCATCACAGGGGATGGGCAAAGACTACACACAGCAATTCTTCACTTTACTCAGGGGAAAAAGGTTGTTTAAAAATCAGTAGGTTGATTTCAAACTTAGGAATCATGTTATTCATCGCGCGCTTCTGAGTCTTTAAGAATCCTCTTATTAGTTTAAAGCCAATAAACTTTTGTCACCTGTTTAGGGGCGAAATTGGGGTGAACCAGTGCGAAAAATAAACTATTCAACGCTGATATGCGGCCTCATGGCCGAAAACTGCGTTTTTTCTTAAAAACCGCTAATGGAAAAAAATGTTAACGTGACGCAAATGAGTCAGGGCGGTTAACCGCCCTGAGCCCGGTCTCAGGAGGGCAGATGCTCTTCTTCATGATCGGACAGGATCTCGACCACGCTGGCGAGGTCGCCCTCTGGCGGCGGCGGTGCCTCATGCATCCATACGGACACCAGCCGGTAGGAGACCGCCAGCACCACCGGACCGATAAACAGACCAATCAGGCCGAAGGCCACCAGCCCGCCGATAACGCCGGAGAGGATAAGGATCATCGGTAAATCGGCGCCCATACGGATCAGCACCGGGCGCAGCACGTTATCCAGCGTGCCGACTACGCAGCTCCAGATCAGCAGCACCGTGCCCCAGGTGGTGTCGCCGCTCCAGTAAAGCCAGATAATGGCGGGCACCAGCACCAGCAGCGGGCCGATCTGCACCAGACAGCAGAGGATCATCAGCACGGTCAGCAGCGTGGCGTAGGGGATGCCGGAGAGCGCGAGGCCGATGCCGCCCAGCACGCCCTGCACCAGCGCGGTCACCACCACGCCGAGCGCCACGGCGCGGATCGCCTGACCCGCCAGCAGCACCGTGGCGTCGCCGCGACGGCCTGCCATACGAAACGCGAAGTGACGAATGCCCTGCGCCGCCTGTTCGCCGCGCCAGAACAGCAGGGCGCTGAACAGCAGCATCACGCCGAGATGGATCATCAGCCGGCCAAAATGACCCGCCTGAGCGACAAAGAAGCCGGTGGTGCGACCGACGTAGGGCTGCAGTTTCGCCATAATGGCCGAGCCGCCGCCCGCCACCAGCTTGTGGTAGCTGGAAAAGAGTTTTTCGCCGATGGCCGGGATATCGTTCAGCCACAGCAGCGACGGCATCTCCATATGACCCTGCGTCGCCCAGGCGATAACGGGCGCGCTGTTGTCGATCAGGCTGTTGACCAGCAGCGCAATGGGAATAATAAACAGCAGCAGCAAGAGCAGCGTCATCACGATGACCGCCAGCGAACGCCGGTTCCACAGCAACCGCTGCACGCGCAGCATCAGCGGCCAGGTGGCGATCACCACCATGCTTGCCCAGGCGAAACCCAGTATAAAAGGCTGAACTATCCAGATACAGGCGACGATCATCAGCAGGATAAAGAGCAGCGTAAAGAGCCTCTGCGGCATATCCGTGGTGCGGTGCAGGTTTTTCATAAGAGACAACGACCTCAAATAATCCTTCATTAGGGGGCAATCAGGCCCGGCTTAATGATGAGCTATTTTGGCGGCTTTAAACAGAGGCGAAAGCGCGGCTTTTACCCGCGCCGGAAAAAAAGGCGAGCGCGAAAAAAATGTGTTAAAACGGAGCGTTCAGACAAAACAAGCAACACACACGATTACAACATCTGGTCTCTCAATAATGATCCCACAGATTTCTCAGGCGCCCGGCCTCGTTCAACGGGTGCTGACATTCCTCGACGCGCTGAAGGCGCAGGGCTTCACCGGCGATACCGCCACCAGCTACGCCGATCGTCTGTTAATGTCCACCGACAACAGCATCTACCAGCTGCTGCCGGACGCGGTGCTTTTTCCGCGCTCTACCGCCGACGTGGCGCTGATTGCGCGCGTGGCGGGCGAGGCGCGCTTTAACGATCTCACCTTTACGCCGCGCGGTGGCGGCACCGGCACCAACGGGCAGTCGCTGAATCAGGGCATCGTGGTCGACATGTCGCGCCATATGAACCGCATTCTGGAGATCAATCCTGAGCAGGGCTGGGTGCGCGTCGAAGCGGGCGTGGTCAAGGATCAGCTTAACGCCTGGCTTAAGCCCTACGGCTTTTTCTTCTCGCCGGAGCTCTCTACCAGCAACCGCGCGACGCTGGGCGGCATGATCAATACTGACGCCTCAGGCCAGGGATCGCTGGTCTACGGTAAAACCTCCGATCATGTGCTGGGGCTGCGCGCGGTGCTGCTCGGCGGCGATATTCTTGATACCCGGCCGATGGCCGCCGCGCTGGCGGAGACGCTGGCGCAGACCGCGACGCCAGAAGGGCGCATCTATCAGCAGGTGCTGACGCGATGCCGCGAACAGCGCGCGCTGATTCTGGAAAAGTTTCCGAAGCTGAACCGCTTCCTCACCGGCTACGATCTGCGCCACGTCTTTAGCGACGATATGCAGACCTTCGACCTGACGCGCATTCTGTGCGGCGCCGAGGGCACGCTGGCCTTTATCACCGAGGCGCGGCTCGATATCACGCCGATTCCCAAAGTGCGTCGGCTGGTGAATATCAAATATGACTCTTTCGACTCCGCGCTGCGCAACGCCCCCTTTATGGTTGAGGCGAAGGCGCTGTCGGTGGAGACCGTGGACTCCAAAGTGCTTAACCTGGCGCGAGAAGATATCGTCTGGCATTCGGTGCGCGAGCTGATTACCGACGTGCCGGACAAAGAGATGCTTGGCCTCAATATCGTCGAGTTCGCCGGCGACGACGGCGCGCTGATCGATCAGCAGGTCTCTTCACTCTGCGCCCGGCTGGATCGCCTGATGGCGCAGCGCGAGGGCGGCGTTATCGGCTATCAGCTCTGCGAGGATCTTGAGGGTATCGAGCGTATCTATAACATGCGCAAAAAAGCGGTGGGGCTGCTGGGCAATGCCAAAGGGCGCGCCAAGCCTATCCCCTTTGTGGAAGATACCGCCGTGCCGCCGGAGCACCTCGCCGACTATATCGTTGAGTTCCGCGCGCTGCTCGACAGCCACGGCCTGAGCTACGGCATGTTCGGCCACGTCGACGCAGGCGTGCTGCACGTGCGTCCGGCGCTGGACATGTGCGACCCGCAGCAGGAGATGCTGATGAAAACCCTGTCGGACGAGGTGGTGGCGCTGACCGCGCGCTACGGCGGACTGCTGTGGGGCGAGCACGGCAAAGGGTTCCGCGCGCAGTACAGCCCGGCGTTTTTCGGCGAAACGCTGTTTAACGAGCTGCGCCGCATCAAGGCGGCGTTCGATCCCGATAACCGCATGAACCCCGGCAAGATCTGTACCCCCATCGACAGCAACGAGCCGATGATGCAGGTCGACGCGACCAAGCGCGGCAGCTATGACCGCCAGATCCCGCTGACGGTGCGCAGCGACTGGCGCGGCGCGATGGAGTGCAACGGCAACGGCCTCTGCTTTAACTTTGATGCGCGCAGCCCGATGTGCCCCTCGATGAAGATCACCCGCAACCGCATCCACTCGCCGAAAGGGCGCGCCACCCTGACGCGCGAATGGCTGCGCCTGCTGGCGGAGCAGGGGGTCGATCCGCAGCAGCTCGAGAAGCAGCTGCCGGAAAGCAGCCTGTCGCTTCGCGCCCTGATTGGCCGCGTGCGCAACAGCTGGCACGCCAGCAAGGGCGAGTATGACTTCTCCCATGAGGTTCATGAGGCGATGTCGGGCTGCCTCGCCTGTAAAGCCTGCTCGACCCAGTGTCCGATCAAAATCGACGTGCCCGATTTCCGCGCCCGCTTTTTGCAGCTCTACCATACGCGCTACCTGCGTCCGGTAAGCGACCATCTGGTGTCGGCGGTCGAGAGCTATGCGCCGCTAATGGCGAAAGCGCCGAAGGCGTTTAACTTCTTTCTGCGTCAGCCCTGGATGCGCGAGCTGAGCAAAAACCATATCGGCATGGTGGATCTGCCGCTGCTCTCGTCCCCTTCGCTGAAGCAGGAGCTGAGCGGCCATCCGGCGATGAGCATGACGCTGGAGAAGCTGGAGGCGCTAAGCCCCGAGCAGCGTGCCGAGACGGTGCTGGTGGTGCAGGACCCCTTTACCAGCTTCTACGAGGCGCAGCTGATTGCCGACTTTATTCGCCTGATCGAGAAGCTGGGTCTGCGGCCGGTGCTGCTGCCCTTTATGCCGAACGGCAAGGCGCAGCACGTTAAGGGCTTTCTGCAGCGCTTTGCGCGCACTGCCAGCAAAACCGCTGACTTCCTGAATCGGGTGGCGATGCTCGGCATGCCGATGGTTGGCGTCGATCCGGCGACGGTGCTCTGCTATCGCGATGAATATAAGCAGACGCTGGGCGAAAAGCGCGGCGACTTTCATGTCCAGCTGGTGCATGAGTGGCTGAGTGAGGTGGTCAGCACGCGCGAAGCGGTGCCGGGCAGCGGCGAAAGCTGGTACCTGTTTGCGCACTGCACCGAAGTCACGGCGCTGCCCAATACGCCGAATCAGTGGCGGGAGATCTTCTCGCGCTTCGGCGCGCGGCTGGAGAATATCAACGTCGGCTGCTGCGGCATGGCGGGCACCTACGGTCACGAAACCAAAAACCTCGACAACTCGCTGGGGATCTATGGCCTTTCGTGGCATCCGCAGCTGCAGAAGCTGCCGCGCCAGCGCTGCCTGGCGACCGGCTTCTCCTGCCGCAGCCAGGTGAAAAGGCTGGAAGGCAACGGCATGCGCCATCCGCTGCAGGCACTTCTGGCATTGATGTAACGAAATTGTGCGCGACGTCACGACGCGGCTGGATTAGAATATCCAGCCCGCGTGACGCACGAAGTCGCTCTGCAGCGCAGTGGCTTTCTCCCATTCACCGACCAGCGCCAGCTGATGGCACAGCCGGGTAAGGGAGAAGCGCGCCAGCTGCCAGGCCTGGATGCGGAACAGCCTGTCGCGCTCGCTGTTGCCCATTTCCTGCACCAGCCGATGGTGCAGTTTGCCCAGAGCGTGCAGATAGCTTTGATCGTCTCCGTTGATTTGGCAGATTTCAGCCATATCGAGACAGGTATCGTTGAACTGGCGAAGCTGATGAATGGTACAGTCGGCCCGGTTAAGCTTTGCCTGTGCCAGGTAGAAGTCAACGGTAATATCGCGCATGGCGAACTGATAATCGTCGATTTTGCCCTGCAGCCAGGCAGAGACGGAAGGCGTCATGGCACTACCTCAAAGGTTGAATGATAATAATTATCATATTCAACTCGGGGCAGATTGCAATTGCGCAGCGCGAAAATTTTCACGATTTACTTAGCCTGTTAATAAAATCGGCAAGAACAATTTTTGTGTAGGCAATAAAGGCGTAACCTATCAATAAGAAATTATTAATAACTAGCTGAAAAAAAATTTACGTAATTTTAACAGGTTAGGCCGCTGATTTAGGCGCGTGGGCTCTCGCCGCAAAGACCTGCGAAGCAGCTATGCTTAATAAAGCAGCGATTAAAAAGAGCACAAGATGATTATCCCTGCAAAACAAGAGGTTGAAGTGATCGTCCAGATCCTTACCATAGGGGGATAGCCTGAAAAGGTCCGGACTTACGAGGTAACAACATGGCATCTGTAAATGCAGCAACGTTCTCTCCTGATGATTTCGTCTGGAAAGGGGTCACGCTGACTGATTCCGCGGCAAAGCAAATTCTTAGCCTGGTGGCACAAGATCCTGAGGTTAAAGGTCTCCATCTGGGGGTGAAACAATCCGGCTGCGCCGGTTTCGGCTACGTCATGGATCTGGTGAAAGAGCCTGCCGATGACGATCTGCAGTTTACCCATAACGGCGCAACGCTCTACGTGCCGCTTCAGGCGATGCCGTTTATCGACGGCACGGAAGTGGATTATGTCCGCGAAGGCCTGAACCAGATTTTTAAATTCAATAACCCTAAAGCTCAACACGCCTGCGGGTGCGGTGAAAGCTTTGGCGTCGAGTAAGTGAAATATGTCACGACACAGCGAAACATCTGACGATGTACAAATGTGGGAAGGCAAGCTCAACTACAAAGAGGGCTTCTTTACCCAGTTGCAAACCGACGAAATGGCGCACGGCATCAACGAAGATGTGGTGCGCGCGATCTCGGCTAAACGTAACGAGCCAGAGTGGATGCTGGAGTTTCGTCTTAAAGCCTTTCGCGCCTGGCTTGAAATGGAAGAGCCGCACTGGCTGAAAGCGCATTACGATAAACTGGATTATCAGGATTACAGCTACTACTCGGCACCCTCATGCGGCAACTGTGACGACAGCTGCGCTTCTGAGCCGGGCGCGCTGCAGTCTTCGGGGATCGAAGAGACCAACAACTACCTGACGCAGGAAGTTGAGAAGGCGTTCGATCAGCTTGGCGTGCCGGTGCGTGAAGGCCGCGAAGTGGCGGTCGATGCGATTTTCGACTCGGTCTCCGTCGCCACAACCTACCGCGGCAAGCTGGCGGAGCAGGGCATTATCTTCTGCTCGTTCGGCGAAGCGATTCAGGAACACCCTGAGCTGGTGCAGAAGTATCTCGGCACCGTGGTGCCGGCCAACGATAACTTCTTTGCGGCGCTGAACTCGGCGGTCGCCTCTGACGGCACCTTCGTGTACATCCCGAAAGGGGTGCGCTGCCCGATGGAGCTGTCGACCTATTTCCGTATTAACGCGGCGAAAACCGGTCAGTTTGAACGCACCATCCTGATTGCGGACGAAGACAGCTACGTCAGCTACATCGAAGGCTGTTCCGCGCCGGTGCGCGACACCTATCAGCTGCACGCCGCGGTTGTGGAAGTTATCATCCACAAAAACGCGGAAGTGAAGTACTCCACCGTACAGAACTGGTTCCCGGGCGGTGAAGGCGAAGGCGGCATTCTGAACTTCGTTACCAAGCGTGCACTGTGCGAAGGCGAGAACAGCAAAATGTCCTGGACCCAGTCCGAGACCGGCTCCGCTATTACCTGGAAATACCCGAGCTGCATTCTGCGCGGCGACAACTCCATCGGTGAGTTCTACTCGGTGGCGCTGACCAGCGGTCGTCAGCAGGCAGATACCGGCACCAAGATGATCCACATTGGTAAAAACACCAAATCGACCATCATCTCTAAAGGTATCTCCGCCGGTAAGAGCCAGAATACCTATCGCGGCCTGGTGAAAATCATGCCAACCGCGACTAACGCGCGTAACTTTACCCAGTGCGACTCGATGCTGATCGGCCCCGATTGCGGCGCGCATACCTTCCCGTATGTGGAAACCCGCAACAATACCGCTCAGCTGGAGCATGAGGCGACCACCTCGCGCATCGGCGAAGACCAGCTGTTCTACTGCCTGCAGCGCGGTATCAGCGAAGAAGATGCGATCTCAATGATCGTCAACGGCTTCTGTAAAGACGTGTTCTCTGAGCTGCCACTGGAATTCGCCGTGGAAGCGCAAAAACTGTTAGCCATCAGCCTTGAGCACAGTGTGGGCTGATGCCGTCACACGCGTTGCCGGAAGCAATGTGAAGGAATAAGTATGTTAAGCATTAAAGATTTACAGGTTAGCGTTGAAGACAAAGAGATTCTGCGCGGTCTTAACCTCGAAGTGAAACCGGGCGAAGTACACGCCATTATGGGCCCGAACGGCTCAGGCAAAAGTACGCTCTCTGCAACGCTGGCTGGCCGTGAAGATTACGAAATCACCGGCGGTTCCGTGAGCTTCAAAGGCAAAGATCTGCTGGAGCTTGACCCGGAAGATCGCGCGGGCGAAGGCATCTTTATGGCGTTTCAGTATCCGGTTGAGATCCCGGGCGTCAGCAACCAGTTCTTCCTGCAGACTGCGGTTAACGCGGTGCGCAAGTATCGCGGCAAAGAAGAGCTGGACCGTTTTGACTTCCAGGACTTTATCGAAGACAAAATCCATCTGCTGAAGATGCCAGAAGATCTGCTGACCCGTTCGGTCAACGTCGGCTTCTCCGGCGGCGAAAAGAAACGCAACGACATCCTGCAGATGGCGGCGCTGGAGCCTGAGCTGTGCATCCTTGATGAAACCGATTCCGGCCTCGATATCGATGCGCTGAAAATCGTTGCGGAAGGCGTCAACAGCCTGCGTGACGAGAAGCGCGCCTTTATCATCGTCACCCACTATCAGCGTATTCTGGACTACATCAAGCCAGACTTCGTGCACGTGCTGTACAAAGGTAAGATCGTCAAATCGGGCGACTTTACGCTGGTGAAACAGCTGGAGGAGCAAGGCTATGGCTGGCTTACCGACGAAGAGTGATAACGCCCTGCAGCAGTGGCATCATCTGTTCGAATCGCGCGGCGAGTCACGCTCGCTGCAGGCTCAGCAGCACTGGCAACAGCTGATGCGCGTCGGTCTGCCGACGCGTAAGCATGAAAACTGGAAATATACCGCGCTGGACGGGCTGTTTGCCCACCAGTTTGCGCTGCCGCAGGCGAAGAGCCTGGATCAGGCGCAGGTCGACGCGCTGGCGCTGCCGCTGGATGCGATTCGACTGGTATTCGTTGATGGTCAGTTTCAGCCAGCGCTGAGCGCGGCCGATACCGAACTCTATACCGTTCAGCACAGCCGCGCCGCCGAGCGCCGCCCGCTGCCGGCACCGGTTCAGCCAGAAGTGTTTCTGCACCTGACCGAAAGCCTGGCGGAAGAGGTGACCTCGATTCGCCTGGCGCGCGGCAAGGCGGCGGCGCGTCCGCTCTACCTGCTGCATATCACCAGCGGCCAGGCGGATGCGCTCAACACCGTGCATCATCGCCACCATCTTGAGCTGGAAGAGAGCGCGCAGGCGCAGGTTATCGAGCACTACGTCACGCTGGACGGGGCGCAGCACTTTACCGGCGCGCGCTTTACCTTTGCAGTCGGCGACAATGCCCAGCTGAACCATATCAAGCTGGCGTTTGAAGAGAGCAGCAGCTACCACTTCGCCCATAACGACATCGTTATCGGTCGCGATGCGCAGGTGAGCAGCACCAGTTTCCTGCTGGGCGCAGGCCTCTCTCGTCACAACACCAGCGTGCAGCTCAACGGCGAAAACACCCAGCTGTCGCTGAACAGCCTGGTGCTGCCGATGAATTCAGAAGTCGCGGATACCCGTAGCTATCTGGAGCATAACAAAGGCTACTGCCTGAGCCGTCAGCTGCATAAGACTATCTCGCGTGACAAAGGGCGCGCGGTGTTTAACGGCCACATCAAAGTGGCGCAGCACGCGCTGAAAACCGACGGGCAGATGACCAACAACAACCTGTTGCTCGGTCGTCTGGCGGAAGTGGACACCAAGCCGCAGCTGGAAATCTACGCTGACGACGTGAAGTGCAGCCACGGCGCCACCATCGGTCGCATTGATGATGAGCAGATGTTCTACCTGCGCTCGCGCGGCATCGCAGAAGAGGCGGCGCAGCAGATGATTATTCACGCCTTCGCGGCCGAACTGACCGAAGCGCTGGATGATGAGACGCTGCGTCAGGCGGTTCTGCAACGCATCGCGGCGCGTTTCCCTGGAGATGCCTCATGATGAACTTCGATCTCGAACGTATCAGGGCCGACTTCCCGATCCTGAAGCGTGAGGTCAACGGTCATCCGCTGGCCTACCTTGACAGCGCGGCCAGCGCCCAGCGTCCGCTGGCGGTGATTAACGCCGAAAGCCATTTCTATCAGCACGGCTACGCGGCCGTGCATCGCGGCATTCACAGCCTGAGCGCGCAGGCCACCACCGATATGGAAAGCGTCCGCCTGCAGGCGGCGCGTTTTCTTAATGCCTCCTCGCCGGAAGAGATCGTATTTGTTAAAGGCACCACCGAGGGGATTAACCTGGTGGCGAACAGCTGGGGCGCAAGCCAGCTGCAGGCCGGCGATAACCTGATCGTGACCGAGATGGAGCACCACGCCAATATCGTGCCCTGGCAGATGGTGGCGCAGCGCACCGGCGCGGAGATCCGCGTACTGCCGCTTAACCGCAGCGGTGAGCTGGCGATCGACGCGCTGGCGGGGCTGATTGACAGCCGTACGCGGCTGCTGGCGGTTACGCACGTCTCCAACGTGCTCGGCACCGTTAACCCGGTCAAAGCGCTGGTGGCGCAGGCGAAAGCCGCCGGGCTGGTGACGCTGGTGGATGGCGCCCAGGCGGTGATGCATGGCAAGGTCGACGTGCAGGATATCGACTGCGATTTCTACGTCTTCTCCAGCCATAAAATCTACGGCCCTAACGGCGTCGGCATTCTCTACGGGCGCAAAGCGCTGCTCGACGAGATGCCGCCCTGGGAAGGCGGTGGCTCAATGATCGATCAGGTAGTGCTGCCCGTCGGCACCACCTGGAACAAAGCGCCCTGGCGTTTCGAAGCGGGCACGCCCAACACCGGCGGTATTATCGGCTTCGGCGCGGCGCTGCGCTATGTTGAAGAGATCGGTCTTGACGCTATCCAGCAGCGCGAGCAGGCGCTGATGCGCTACGCCCTCGACAAGCTCGCCTCGGTGCCCGATCTGGTCATTTATGGCCCGCAGGCGCGCGCAGGGGTAATCGCCTTTAACCTCGGCAAGCATCACGCCTACGACGTCGGCAGCTTCCTCGATCAATACGGTATCGCTATTCGCACCGGCCATCACTGCGCTATGCCGCTGATGCGCCATTACGCCGTACCGGCCATGTGCCGCGCCTCCTTCGCCTTCTATAACAGCGAAGAAGAGGCGGATCGTCTGGCGGCTGGTTTGACCCGTATTCATCGTCTGCTGGGCGGTTGAGCAGAGTTCAGGAGTAAGTGATGGCTACGTTGCCAGATAAAGAGAAACTGGTGCGCAACTTTAACCGTTGCGCCAACTGGGAAGAGAAGTACCTCTACATCATTGAGCTGGGCGGGAAACTTCCAGAATCATCTGAAAGCCTGCATCAGCCGGAAAACGTCATCTCTGGCTGTCAGAGCCAGGTGTGGATCAAGATGACGCCGCAGCCCGACGGCACCCTGGCGTTTGAAGGGGACAGCGACGCGGCTATCGTTAAGGGATTGATTGCAGTGGTGTTTAGCCTCTATCAAAACCTGACGGCGGCCGATATCGTTGCGCTGGACGTGCGCCACTGGTTCGCCGAGCTGGCGCTGACCCAGCATCTGACGCCTTCGCGGTCGCAGGGCCTTGAGGCGATGATTCGGGCAATTCGCCATAACGCTCAAAATCTCCTCTGAGTTAAACTAGCAGACGCCAACAGGCGTCTGTTTTTTTATCTGAAAGAGAAGATTGCATGAAATCAGCCTTACGTTTTGCCGGTGCGCTGCTGCTAAGCGTTGGACTCGCTGCCTCGGCTTTCTCCACGGAATATCCGCTTCCTTCCGCCGACAGCCGCCTTATCGGCGAAAACCAGTTAACCACCGTTCCCGACGATAAGCGTCCCCTTGAAGCGATTGCGGCGAAGTACCAGATTGGGCTGCTGAGCATGCTGGAGGCCAATCCCGGCACCGATCCCTGGCTGCCAAAGGCTGGCACGCAGCTGGTGGTGCCACAGCAGATGCTGCTGCCAGATACGCCACGCGAGGGGATTGTGGTAAATCTCGCCGAGCTGCGCCTCTATTACTACCCCAAAGGCGAGGATAAGGTCATTGTCTACCCCATCGGCATCGGCCAGCTGGGCGCGGCGACGCCGGTAATGGTGACCAGTATCAGCCAGAAGATCCCTAATCCCACCTGGACACCCACCCCTAATATTCGCAAACGCTACGCCAAAGAGGGCGTGACGCTGCCGGCAGTGGTGCCAGCCGGCCCGGAAAACCCCATGGGGCTGTTTGCGCTGCGTCTGGCGCGCGGTAGCGGCAACTATCTGATCCACGGCACCAACGCCGATTTCGGCATCGGAATGCGCGTCAGCTCCGGCTGCATACGTCTGCGCCCGCAGGATATCGAGGCGCTGTTTAACAGCGTGCCGAAGGGAACGCGCGTGCAGGTAATCAACCAGCCGGTGAAGTATGCCGTCGAGCCGGACGGAAAGCGCTACATCGAGGTACACCAGCCGCTGTCGCACAGCGATAAAGACGACCCGCAGACGATGCCGATAGCGCTTAGCCCTGCGCTGAAGAAGTTTATAAAGAGTCCGCAGAGCGACAGCGCGCTGATTAAAGCGGCCCTGGAGCGTCGTTCTGGTATGCCGGTGCTGGTATCGAGCGGTGAGGCGGTAACGCAGCCGTCTGAGGCAGCGTCAGAGCAGACGCAGAGCGCGCAGGCGAATCCCTGAATCAGACAGCCGCCGCCACGCTGTGGCGGCAAAATCAAAGCAAAAAAAATGGCGCCACATGGGCGCCATTTTTAATACCAGAACTCTTACTTACGGTAAGAGTGAGCCTGGTTGTCCAGACGCTGGTTAGCGCGAGCTGCGTCATCTTTAGCAGCCTGCACGTCAGAACGGATTGCGTTCACGTCGTTGCTCAGCTGGTCAACTTTAGCGTTCAGAGTCTGAACGTCTGAAGACAGCTGGTCGATTTTAGCGTTGCTTGAGCAGCCAGCCAGCAGAGTTGAACCCAGGATTACCGCGCCCAGTACCAGTTTAGTACGATTCATTCTTTATACCCTCTAGATTGAGTTAATCTCCATGTAGCGTTACAAGTATTACACAAAGCTTTTTAAGTTGAGAATAAATTTTTGATGAGAACATGCTTAAACTTGATCGTTCGCTCAAAGAAGCAGCGCCTGACCGCACATGATAAAAATATTTAGCGAAAACAGAGAGATTTAATCGGATTAACCTTAATTTCGGAGGATATTGAATAGTTATTATCGATTGGAAATTTCCCGGTTTTGTATTAGTGACGGAATAAAAAAAGCGCCCCTAAAGGCGCTTTAAAATAAATGCTCACGAACATTAAATGACGTGTACAGATGCCGTATTTGTGGTACCGCTTGGTACTAATGCGCCGGAAACCATTACCACGACGTCGCCTTTCTGCGCGTAGCCGCTTTCCAGAGCGGCTTCTTTGCCGATGCGGTAGAAATCATCGGTAGAAGCGATCTCGGTCACCAGACGCGTTTCAACGCCTTTGCTCAGGATCAGCTGGCGCGCGGTGGTCTCGTTGGTGGTCAGCGCAAGGATAGTGGCGTCCGGGAAGTATTTACGCACTGACTTGGCCGATTTGCCGCCTTCGGTCGCCACAACAATCAGCGGCGCTTCCAGTTTCTCAGCGGTTTCTACCGCACCGCGACACACCGCTTCCGTGATGCGCAGCTTGCGTGAGTCTTCCAGCGAGTCGATGCGCGATTTCATCACGCGGTCGGTACGTTCGCAGATGGTGGCCATGATGGTCACTGACTCCAGCGGGTATTTCCCTTTGGCGCTCTCGCCGGAGAGCATAACCGCATCGGTGCCGTCGAGGATGGCGTTCGCCACGTCGCCCGCTTCCGCACGGGTAGGGCGCGGGTTTTTGATCATAGAGTCGAGCATCTGGGTTGCAGTGATAACGACCTTGCGCGCCTTGTTGCACTTTTTGATCATCATCTTCTGCGCAAAGATAACTTCTTCTACCGGGATCTCTACGCCCAGGTCGCCACGCGCCACCATGATGCCGTCAGAGGCGTCCAGGATTTCGTCGAAGTTGTTCAGGCCTTCCTGGTTTTCGATCTTGGAGATGATCTGAATGTGTTCGCCGCCGTGGGCTTTCAGATGCTCGCGGATCTCCAGCACGTCGGAACGCTTACGGATAAAGGAGGCAGCAACGAAGTCAACGCCTTGCTCACAGCCGAAAATCAGGTCGCGCTTGTCTTTTTCCGCCAGCGCAGGCAGCTGGATAGAGACGCCCGGCAGGTTAACGCCTTTGTTCTCGCCCAGGTCGCCGTTGTTCAGCACGGTGCACACCACGGTGTTTTCCGTCACTTCTTTTACTTCCATGCCGATCAAACCATCGTCTACCAGCACGGTGTTGCCGATTTTCAGATCTTCAGTGAAACCAGCGTAGGTGACGGCGACGCGCTCGCTGTTACCGATCACGCTCTGGTCGGTGGTAAAGGTAAAGGTCTGTCCCGCTTTCAGCGAGACGTCGTTACCGCCTTCCAGTTTCATGGTGCGGATTTCCGGCCCTTTGGTGTCGAGCAGGATAGCGGCCTTGCGGCCGGTTTTCTGCATAACCGCGCGCATGTTGGCGATGCGCTGACCGTGCTCGGCGTAATCGCCGTGGGAGAAGTTGAGGCGCATAACGTTCATGCCGGCTTCAAGCAGCTGGGTCAGCATCTCTTCTGATTCGGTTTTCGGGCCGATAGTACAAACGATCTTGGTCTTTTTCATGACAGGTTATCTGTAAGTTGTGATGGATAATGAAGGTTGGGATTCGATGACGACGCATCGAAATGAGAATTCTGGTTGATAACGAAACGGACAGTACAACGTAAGAATAGGTGACGAAGGCTGAGCGTGCAGGGAAGTTGTGCGGTTACGTCAGGAAACCGACAAGAGCGTGTTGCGCAAAGAGTAAGAGTTATCGCCATAGGCACGCCGCGCTGAAACCTTTCAAGTGGAACAACGCGGGATAGTATAGTCGCTAAGTATACGAAAACCAATTAAAAAGCAGAGAAGGAAACGATGGAGATCAAGAAAAAGTGAAGTTGCGCAAGGGAGGAAAAAAGCAAGAGTGGTGCGTTCTAATGGACTCGAACCATCGACCCCCACCATGTCAAGGTGGTGCTCTAACCAACTGAGCTAAGAACGCATTTAAGAAAAACTGGTGCGTCCGAGTGGACTCGAACCACCGACCCCCACCATGTCAAGGTGGTGCTCTAACCAACTGAGCTACGGACGCACTTGGTGCGCTCTAATGGACTCGAACCATCGACCCCCACCATGTCAAGGTGGTGCTCTAACCAACTGAGCTAAGAGCGCAACACGCTGTCAGGGCGACAGCGGGGACGAATATTAACGACACGCCGCAACGCTGGCAAGGGGAAAAACGCTTTTTTCGTGCTGACTGACCAGCAACTGCGCTATGCGTCGTTTTTTTAGGCGCGGCGGGACGTTACAGGCGCTTTCCAGGGCCAGGTACCCCCGCAGAAGAGCGACGGGCCGCAGCCCGCTCGTCTCTCCTGGCGACACGCCTCAGCGCGCCGCGCGCGCAAGGATGACCTGCGCAGGCAGCTGTTGCAGACGGCGAATGCGCCACAGCATCATGACCGCCGCCGAGGTCAGGCCGATAATAAACCCGCACCAGAAGCCTGCCGGGCCCATGCGCGGCACCACCCAGTCGGTCATCGCCAGCGTATAGCCGCTGGGCAGCCCCAGCAGCCAGTAGGCGATAAAGGTAATAAAGAAGATAGAACGCGTATCTTTATAGCCGCGCAGAATGCCGCTGCCGATCACCTGAATCGAATCGGAGAACTGATAGATCGCCGCCAGCAGCATCAGCTGCGCCGCCAGTGCGACCACTTCCGGATTGTCGTTATAGAGCAGGGCGATCTGATGGCGGAAGATCACGGTGAACAGCGCGGTTATCGCCACCATGCAAACGCCGACGCCCTGCGCGGTCCAGGCCGCGACGCGCGCCTGCTCCGCCGAGCCCTGGCCCAGCCGGTAGCCGACGCGGATCGTGGTGGCGACACCCAGCGACAGCGGCAGCACGAACATCAGCGAGCTAAAGTTCAGCGCGATCTGGTGGCCCGCCACGTCCACAATGCCCAGCGGCGACACCATCAGCGCCACCACCGCGAACAGCGTGACCTCAAAAAAGAGCGCCAACGCCACCGGCAGGCCGAGCGAAAAGAGGCGCTGCAGCACGGCGCGCGACGGCGGCGACCAGCGAGAGGCCATGCGAATATCGCGCATGGCGCCCATGCGGCGCACCCACAGGCGCATCACCAGGAACATCACCCAGTAAACCGACCCGGTCGCCACGCCGCAGCCGACGCCGCCCAGCGCCGGCATACCGAAGTGGCCGTAGATAAAGATCCAGTTCAGCGGGATATTGACCAGCAGGCCGATAAAGCCCATCACCATGCCGGGTTTGGTTTTCGACAGGCCTTCGCACTGGTTGCGCATCACCTGGAAGAAGAGATAGCCGGGCGCGCCCCACAGCAGGGCGTGGAGATAGCCTTCCGCCTTTAGCGCCAGCTGTTCGTCAAAATCCTGCATGGCGCGAATCAGGTAACCGGCGTTCCACAGCAACACCATAATCAGAATGGCGACGAAAAAGGCCAGCCAGTAGGCCTGACGCACCTGTTCAGCAATACGTTCGCGGCGGCCGGAGCCGTTGAGTTGCGCAACGGTTGGCGTCAATGCAAGCAGAAGACCATGGCCGAATAAAATGGCGGGAAGCCAGATAGAGGTGCCGACTGCAACGGCGGCCATATCCGTGGCGCTAACCGCGCCGGCCATGATGGTATCTACAAATCCCATTGCGGTCTGCGCCACCTGAGCAAGGATGACCGGAATCGCAAGGGCAAGCAATTGACGCGCTTCTGTTAAATACTTCTGCACGTTAACACCTGTTTAATAAGAAAAGGGGAGTGATCCCAGAGAAATGCGCGGTTAGTGTAGCGGCATTAACAAGATTCACCAAGTTTTGTCACGCTGTGCGTTATATTGCGGCTGTAAAGCGGACGCGACGCGGAAATAATATCCGCGCGCTAAGCTGTGATAAGCTAGGGCAAACTTCGCAGAGGCCAAAACTATGTTTACCGGAATTGTGCAGGGCACCGCAAAGATTGTGTCCATTGAAGAAAAAGATCTGTTTCGCACCCATATCGCAGAGCTGCCGGAAGAGCTGCTGCCGGGGCTGGCGCTGGGCGCATCGGTGGCGCACAACGGCTGCTGCCTGACCGTTACCGCGATTGAGGGTAACCGCGTCAGTTTCGATCTGATTAAAGAAACGCTGCGCGTTACCAATTTAGGCGATCTGCAGGAAGGCGACGTGGTCAATATTGAGCGCGCGGCGAAATTCAGCGATGAGATCGGCGGCCACCTGATGTCTGGCCATATTATGACCACTGCGGAAATCTGCAAAATTATCCAGTCAGAAAATAACCGCGAAGTCTGGTTTAAAATTCAGGACCCGGCGCAGATGAAATATATTCTGCATAAAGGTTTTGTCGGTATTGACGGCATTAGCCTGACCGTGGGCGAAGTGACCAAAAGCAAATTTTGCGTCTATTTAATCCCGGAAACCCTCGAGCGCACCACGCTTGGCGCGAAGAAGCTGGGACACCGCGTCAATATTGAGATCGATCCGCACACCCAGGCGATCGTCGATACCGTCGAGCGCGTACTGGCGCAGCGCGAAGCCGCCGCCCTGCGGCCCGACGTCGAATAAGCATAAAAAAGGCGCTTCATGCGCCTTATTCATTTTTGCGGTTTAGCGCGCGACGCGCAGGCCGCCCTCTACGCCACGGCTAAAGACCACCTGCCACAGCTGAATATCGCGGGCGCGAAAGGCGCCGGCGCAGGCGTTAAGGTAGTAGCTAAACATGCGCTTAAAGCGTTCGCCGTACTTCTCGGCCAGCTGCGGCCAGGCCTCAAGAAAACGCGCATACCAGGCCATCAGCGTGGTGTCGTAATCTGCGCCGAAATTATGCCAGTCTTCGAGGATAAAGTGAGACTCGCTGGCGTCGGCGATATGGCGCACCGACGGCAGGCAGCCGTTGGGGAAAATATACTTATCAATCCAGGGATCGACATTCATATCGGTGCGGATTGCGCCGATGGTATGCAGCAGGAACAGGCCGTCCGGCTTGAGGTTGCGGTCCACCACGTCGAAGTAGGTGGCGTAGTTTTTCGGGCCAACGTGTTCAAACATACCCACCGAAACGATGCGGTCAAACTGCTGGTTAAGATCGCGATAATCCTGCAGCAGGATAGTGACGTCGAGTCCTTCGCAGCGCTGCTGCGCCAGCTTCTGCTGCTCTGCCGAGATGGTCACGCCGTGCACCACCGCGCCGTAGTGGCGGGCAGCATACTCGGCCAGCCCGCCCCAGCCGCAGCCGATATCCAGCAGCGTCATACCGGGTTCCAGCTGCAGTTTGCGGCAGATCATATCCAGCTTCGCTTCCTGCGCCTGCTCCAGGGTCGCGGCCTCTTTCCAGTAGGCGCAGGAGTATTGCATATAGGGATCGAGCATCAGCGAGAAGAGGTCGTTCCCCAGATCGTAGTGCTCTTTACCGACGATCCATGCGCGTTTTTTTGACTGCAGGTTGGTGAGGCGCGCGGCGGCGACGCGCAGCGTATCTTTGAAGTGGTGCGGCAACTGCTGGTCCAGCTTGTGCTTTAGCACGCGGTGAAAAAACATATCCAGCCGTTCGCACTCCCACCAGCCATCCATATAAGCTTCGCCAAGACCAAGTGAGCCTTCCTGAATCACCCGCTTAAAAAAGTCAGGATGCTTAACCTGAATATCCCAGGAGCGACTGCCGTTGATTTCGATGTCCGCCTTTTCCAGCATTTCATGGACAATGCGATACCAGTGGTTTTCTTCAAGGCTCACTTCTTCTATTAACGATGAACTCATAGCTACTCCATCACCTGTCCGCGTTGAACCTGAGAAAAAGAATAGTCAATTTCTCAAGGCCTGTGAGAAATGTCACGGATTGCTCCGTGCGCCTGATATCCGACGTTTTACAGAGGATTGGATCTGAAAACCGTTGTCTGACGCAGCAGAAAGCGCGCGCAGACACCATCCGGGCGATAAGCTTCGCCTAATAATAGAACAATTATGTTATTGATTTGTTGCAGATTTATTGACCTGATCGAGTATATGCTCAACCAGGTCAGTATTCAACGACTTATTGTTAGGGCGCTAACTATAAAAGTTGCCTTAGTGATTATCCTGGCAGGGAGTCGTCGCGTGGACAATATCCGTTTGTGCGCTGGCGCGTCGCTGCCAGACGTAGCCCGCTAGCGCCAGAGCAATAGTGGTCACCATAATGAGCGTAGTCATCAGCAGCGGCTGTTGTAAACCTGCAGAGACCGCCAGGCTGGCGAGGAAGCAGAGGCCGAGCTGCAGCGTATTTTGCAGCGCGGCGGCTTTACCGGTGGCGTGGGGGAAAGGCAGCAGCGCGTTTGACACCACCACCGGGTAGATCGCGCCGTTCGCCAGCGCCATGCCGCAGAAGGGCAGCAGCAGGGCGATCAGGTTATGGCTGCCGGTGAGCGCCACGCCGAACAGTGACGCCACGCTCAGGCTGTAGAGGGCCAGCAGCCAGGGGAGCAGTTGCGCACCGGCATAGCGGTTAAGCAGCGCGCGGCAGCCGAATCCGCCCAGCAGGAAGGCGATGGTTTGCGGAATATAGCTCAGGCCGATATCCGCCGGCGTCAGGCCCGCATCGGCGAGAATAAAGGGCGATCCGGTCAGCCAGGCGAAAAAGCTGGCGGAGCAGGCGGCGTAGATCAATACGTTGCCGCTATAGACGCCGGAGCGCAGCAGCGAGAAAAAGCCCGGCTGATCCCCCGTCGCTTTCGCCGTCGGGCGGGTGGTGGGCAGACGCAGCGTCACCAGCATCAGCGCGACGCCGGTCAGCGTCAGCACCAGAAAAATTGAACGCCAGTGAAAATGGCTAACCAGCCAGGCGCCCAGCAGCGGTGCCAGCGCCGGGGAAAGCGCCACCAGCGGCATAATGGTGGCGAACACCTTATTGGCGCGCGCGCGCGGATAGCGATCCACCACCAGCGCCTGCCAGCTCACCGCCGCGGCGCAGACGCCGATCGCCTGAATAAAGCGCAGCGCCAGCATCAGCGCCGCGTTTTCCACCCACAGCATGCCGGCGCAGCCGAGCGCGAACAGCCCCAGCCCCATCAGCAGCACCGGTTTTCGACCGATGCGGTCAGAGAGCGGGCCCCAGAAGAGCTGGCCGATGGCAAAGCCTGCCAGGAACAGGCTCATACTGGCGCTGATGATGCCGGGCGAGGTATTGAAGCTCATCTGCATCGCGCCAAAGGCGGGCAGGTACATATCGGTCGCCAGAAAGCCCAGCATACTGAGCAGGGCGAGGTAGGGCATAAATCCTTTTGAGGACAGCATGGTGTTTATCTCATCTTTCGTCAGGCAGGTTGAACGCGGCAAAGTGTAAAAGGGTGCGCCCGCCGCTGTGAAACGTTAATATTTGCAGAGTGCTGTGAAAATTTTTGAAAGGAAAAAGCATGTGGTCTGAATATGCGCTTGAAGTTGTTGATGCCGTCGCGCGCACCGGCAGCTTCAGCGCCGCCGCGCAGGAGCTGCACCGCGTGCCCTCTGCCGTCAGCTATACGGTGCGCCAGCTGGAAAGCTGGCTGGCGGTGCCGCTGTTCGAACGGCAGCATCGCGACGTGGCCCTCACCCCTGCAGGCGAGCATTTCGTGCGTGAAGGACGCGAGGTTATCAAAAAAATGCTCGCCACCCGCAGGCAGTGTCAGCAGCTGGCGAACGGCTGGCGCGGCAAGCTCAGCATCGCGGTTGATTGTATCGTGAAGCTGCCGCGCAGCCGCCAGCTGGTTACTGACTTCTATCGCCACTTTCCCGATATGGAGCTGCATATCAGCTATGAGGTATTTAACGGCGTCTGGGACGCGCTGGCGGACGGGCGCGTCGATGTGGCGATCGGTGCCACCCAGGCGATCCCGGTGGGCGGGCGCTTTTCCTTTCGCGATATGGGCGCGCTGAACTGGCGCTGCGTGGTGGCGCGCCAG
Organism: Pantoea sp. ACRSC; assembly: GCF_022346785.1. Lineage (NCBI taxonomy): Bacteria > Pseudomonadati > Pseudomonadota > Gammaproteobacteria > Enterobacterales > Erwiniaceae > Pantoea > Pantoea sp. ACRSC. Next base: position 98,119 of record NZ_JAKRNN010000010.1, on the reverse strand, counting down.
CATCCGCTGACGCAGCAGCCGCAGCTCGACGATGACGCACTGCGCGCCTGGCCCTCGCTGGTGCTGGAGGATACCTCGCGCGCGCTGCCGCGCCGCATGACCTGGACGCTGGATAACCAGCGGCGTCTGGTGGTGCCGGACTGGCAGGCGGGGCTGGCCTGCGTGCTGGATGGGTTATGCGTGGCGATGATGCCGGGCCATGTGGCGCGCCCGCTGCTGGATAAGGGGGAGCTGGTTGAGCTGACGCTGCCAACCGCCTTTCCGGAAAGTCCCTGCTGCGTGAGCTGGTCGGAAGCGGGCGCATCGCCGGCGCTCAGCTGGCTGCTCAGCTATCTCGGCGATGCGCAAACGCTCAATCAGGAGTGGTTAAGCGAAGATTAACGGCGGTAGTCGCGGAACGGACCGTCGCCAACTGAACGACGCTCAATTAGCGTAGGATGCACTTCAATGGTCTGCGACACTTCGCGTTTGCTGGTGATGCGATCCAGCAGCATCTCCAGCGCTTTTTCGCCGAGCTGGGCTTTCGGCTGATGCACGGTGGTGAGCGCCGGGGTAAAGTAGCGCGCGTTGCGCACGTTGTCATAGCCGATCACCGAAATATCCTGCGGCACGCGCAGCCCCATCTCGTCGGCAGCGCAGATCGCGCCCATCGCCATAATATCGCCGCCGCAGAAGATCGCCGTCGGGCGCTGCTTCTGCTGCAGGATTTGCTGCATCGCCTGATAGCCCGATTCCGGCTCGAAATCGCCCTGCACGATCCACTCGGGACGCACCGAGATGCCCGCTTCCTCCAGCGCTTTCAAAAATCCCGCATGGCGGCCGCCGCCGGTGTTACGCTCCAGCTGGCCGGGGATCGCGCCGATATCACGATGGCCGCGTTCGATCAGATAGCGGCCCGCCAGATAGCCGCCCTGGAAGGCGTTATCGAGCACGGTATCGGTAAAGTCGCCGCGCGATTCGCCCCAGTCCATCACCACCATCGGAATATTGCGGTTCTCTTCCAGCATCTTCAGCAGATCGTCCGGATACTCGGAGCACATCACCAGCAGACCGTCGACGCGCTTCTGCGCCATCATTGACAGGTAGGCGCGCTGCTTCTGCAGATCGTTATGGGCGTTACCGAGTATCAGGGTGTAGCCGCGTTCGAAGCAGTGATGCTCGACCGCTTCGATGATTTCCGCAAAATAGGGCGCTTCGCTGGAGGTGGCGAGCAGCCCCAGCGTTTTAGTGTGATTGACCTTCAGGCTGCGCGCCACGGCGCTGGGCGAATAGTGTAATTCCTGAATCGCCTGCCAGACGGCGTTGCGCGTCTCTTCCGCAACGAAGCGCGTTTTGTTGATCACGTGGGAAACGGTGGTGGTGGAGACACCCGCGCGCTTCGCGACATCTTTAATTGTTGCCATTAAAAAGAGACTCCAGGCTTACCAATAACTCACTGATAAGCATAATGTTAAACGTTTGCGTCCGCTAAGCGAGATTTCTGTTAATTCGCTACAGTTTTTGTCGGTGAAATACTCACTGGGCAGGACAAAACAGGGGCTGTTGCGTGCGAACGGCATCAGCGTTGCGTCAGTTGCGCAACAAAGCCGGGGATTCTAACAAGGCTTGCGGGATAAAACGAGATTTTTACCGGTAACTATGGGAAAATCCCTGAAGGCCCTGAAAACTGTGTGGATAAGGAGAGGTAATGAGCACTGATTTGAAACTGGCATTGATGACCACCGGCGCGGCGCTGCTGATGATTGTGGCCTTTAGCTTTACCGCCGTCATGCACTAACGACAGCGATAAAAAAACCGGGATTTTCCCGGTTTTTTTATGGCGTTTAGCGAATGGTTTTCGGCGTCATCATGCGGCGCGCGCCGATATAGTGACGCTGCCAGTAATCGTCTGAAAGCCCGCTGATCTGGATATCTTTTCCGGTGCGCGGCGACTGAATAAATTTACCGTTGCCGAGGTAGACCCCCACGTGATCGGCGGTGCCGCGACCGTTGATACGGAAAAAGACCAGATCGCCTTTCTCCAGCGACTCGCGCTTCACCGGCGCGGCGTCACGCAGGTGATACATTTCGTTGGCAGTGCGCGGAATTCTGAACTTCACCAGATCTTTATAGGCGTACCAGACAAGGCCGCTGCAGTCGAAACCGGTGTGCGGCGACGTGCCGCCCCATTGATAAGGCTTGCCCAGCTGACCCATCAGCTTGGTCATCGCCGTTTCGCGCGCTTTCTGGTAGCGCAGGCGGTGGGACTTGCTCATTTTAATGGTGCCGCCGTCATCGGCGTCCAGCAGCGAAGAAGTTGCAACTTTGGCGCTGCTCAGCGTGCGCTGGTGGCCATAGCGCTGCTTACGGGAAGACTTCAGGGATTTTTTCGTTTCGCCGGCGGAATGAGAAAGGGCGGCCGTTTCGATTTTCTTCTGCTTTTTCAGTTTGAGTTTTTGCGCAGTAGAAGGGCGCGTTTTTTTTGCGCTGGTTTTAACCGGCCGCCGTTTGCGTCGCTCATCTTCGCGCGCGCTTTTTTTCTCTGCCTTATGCAGGCTGGCTTTAACCGGCGCTTGCGGCGAGGCCGAAGCGATGTTCATGAAAAGCTGCGCGAAAGCTAATATCAAGAGCGTAATCAGTAATCGCATAGTCCGGTTACAGGGTTAGCGGTTACGACAACAGGCCGTAACGAGGTTAGAAAAATCTGATCGGAGATCAGCGCCGGGGCCATTCTAAGCCAGGTTTTTTTCAAAAGTTAAGCCATTTTTCTATTAAACTGTTACAGGGTTGCATCTGACTCATTAATGAGCGATTTCAGCAGATTATAGCAGCAAAGTTATTACCAGTTATGAATGGCTTAAGTTTTGATTATCGTCAGAAAAAGTCAGAACTTTACGCAAGAACTTAACAAACATGGCGGTTTCGTCCGGCAAGCGAGAAAATGTCGTTTTCAGGGATGGGGCGAAGTCGCTACAATAAACAAACACGAAGTAAGGAATTAAGGAAGGCAATTATGAGTACTGTAGAAAAAATTCAGCGCCAGATCGCAGAAAACCCAGTCCTGCTGTATATGAAAGGCTCGCCGAAACTGCCAAGCTGCGGTTTCTCTGCGCAGGCGGTGCAGGCGCTTTCTGCCTGCGGTGAGCGCTTTGCTTACGTGGATATTCTGCAGAACCCAGATATTCGCGCCGAGCTGCCGAAATACGCCAACTGGCCGACCTTCCCGCAGCTGTGGGTTGACGGCGAGCTGGTCGGCGGCTGCGATATTATCGTGGAGATGTTCCAGCGCGGCGAACTGCAGTCCCTGATCAAAGAGACGGCAGAGAAGCACAAAGAAGCGGAATAACAGCAGCAGAACAGAAAAGGCCGACGCAAGTCGGCCTTTTTTTATGCCTGTTCCGGCGTTGCGTCAGCGTCGTCGCTCGCCGCCATCGGCAGCGGCCAGCCCCCCAACCGTTTCCAGCGGTTTACCAGCTCGCAAAACAGCGTGGCCGTCTGTTCGGTATCGTAGAGGGCGGAGTGCGCCTGCGTGCTGTCAAAATCCATGCCCGCCGCTTTACAGGCTTTCGCCAGCACCGTCTGCCCCAGCACCAGCCCGCTCAGCGCGGCGGTGTCGAAGGTGGCGAACGGATGGAACGGGTTGCGCTTCAGCCCGGCGCGTCCCGCGGCGGCCATCATAAAATTGAGATCGAAGGTTGCGTTGTGCGCCACCATAATGGCGCGATTGCAGTGGTGATCCTTGATGCCTTTGCGCACCATCTTGAAGATGGCGTGCAGCGCCTCATATTCGCTAATTGCGCCGCGCAGCGGGTTGCTGGGGTCGATGCCGGTAAAGGCCAGCGCCTCTGGATGCAGCAGCGCACCTTCAAAAGGCTCGACGTGGAAATGCAGCGTCTGGTCGCGGTGCAGCCAGCCATCTTCGTCCATTTTCAGCGTGGTGGCGGCGATCTCCAGCAGCGCATCGGTCTGCGCGTTAAAGCCTGCGGTTTCGACATCGATCACCACAGGATAGAAACCTCGGAAACGTTGATTTAGCGCGTTCAGGGAGTTCGTTTCAGACATCAGCATCTCATAGCAGAAAATAGGCAGCGCGCATTATGGCAAAAAAAAGAGGAGGGTGCAGCAGAAGGGAAAGCTTCAGCCCGCCGCACTGCGCAGGCTGAAGCGGCAAACTTAGTTGCCCAGGCCGTTACCGGCGTGTTTATTTTCGATCAGCTCAATTTTGTAGCCGTCTGGATCTTCGACGAAAGCGATAATGGTGGAGCCGCCTTTTACCGGGCCCGCTTCGCGCGTCACCTTGCCGCCCGCGTTGCGGATGCGGTCGCAGGTCGCTGCCACATCATCCACGCCCAGCGCGACATGGCCGTAGGCGTTGCCGAGATCGTAGCTCTCTACGCCCCAGTTGTAGGTCAGTTCGATAACCGCGCCTTCGCTCTCTTCGGTATAGCCAACGAATGCCAGCGTATATTTATATTCCGTGTTCTCACTCTGACGCAGCACGCGCATGCCGAGAACGCGGGTGTAGAAGTCGATAGAACGTTGCAGATCGCCAACGCGCAGCATGGTGTGAAGTAAACGCATAACATCCTCTTTTATTAAATCGTCATCTTCTGATGACTCAAACGCTAAGTATAGCGGTGAAAATAGCAAAAAACGGCCGATGGCATAACCGCCGTCACGCCAGCGGCGCGCTTATAGCGTCGGGTAGTCGGTATAGCCTTCCGCGCCGCCGCCGTAGAAGCTCTCCGGACGCTGCGGGTTGAGCGGAGCGTCCTGCTGCAGACGTGCCACCAGATCGGGGTTAGCGATAAAGTCGCGGCCAAAGGCCACGGCATCGATCAGGCCGCGGGCAATCAGATCGTCCGCTTTCTCCACGGTATAGGCGCCCGCGCCGATGATGACGCCGGGGAAGCGCGCGCGCACTTTTTCGCGGAAGGCGTCGCTGTAGGGCTTGCCGCCTGCCCAGTCCGGCTCGGAAAGGTGCAGGTAGGCGATATTGCGCTTCGCCAGCTCACCGATATACCACAGCGCCGCTTTCTCTTCTTCAGGGCCATTGTCCAGATTCTGGAAGCTGCCGATCGGCGAAATGCGAATGCCGATGCGGTCGGCGGACCAGTTAGCGATGGCGGCGTCGACCACTTCCAGCGCGAAGCGGCCGCGTTTTTCAATGCTGCCGCCATATTCGTCGGTGCGACGGTTGGAGTCGGGCGCAAGGAACTGATGCATCAGGTAGCCGTGCGCCGAGTGCAGCTCCAGCAGATCGAAATCCGCCTCGCGCGCGTTGGCGGCCGCCTGGCCGAAATCCGCCACAATCTGCCTGATTTCGGCAACGGTGAGCTCGCGCGGCGTCGAGGTCTCTTCGCGATAGACGCTGCCATCTTCTGCGCGCAGCGAGGTGCGCGTGCCGGCGGCGATAGCGGAGGGCGCCACAGGCGCTTTGCCATCAGGCTGCACGCTGTTGTGAGAAATACGGCCGGTGTGCCACAGCTGAACGGCGCTGTGGCCGCCCGCCTGGTGAATGCCTGCGTTAATCGCTTTCCAGGCGGCAATCTGCGGCTGGGTGTGCAGCCCCGGCGCGCCGGCGTAGCCTTTCGCCTGGAAAGAGACCTGCGTCGCCTCGGTGATGATCAGGCCGGCGCTGGCGCGCTGACGATAATATTCGCCCATCAGCGGCGTAGGAATATCGCCGGGTTCAATACTGCGCAGGCGCGTCAGCGGGGCCATAAATACGCGGTTCGGTACGGTAATCGCACCCACTTTAAGCGGGCTAAACAGCTGGGTACTTGCCATAACAACTCCTGTAGTAGACCGGTCTGCTATAAAACGGCGTTTTTAAAATCAGTGGGTTTGCAGCCACTGTTCAAGGGTGCTTAACGCCAGGCGCAGCGGCTGCGGCTCGCGTGAAAGCTTGCTTTGCAGGCTGGCGCCTAGCCAGAGAATATAGATCACTTCCGCCATCTCTTGCGGCGCGTGCGGCAGCTTCATCGTCTCCTGCTGCAGCGCCGCTTCCAGCGTTTGCGCATAAGCCGCAATAATGCGGCTGGCGCCGTGCTGCAGGGCGTTGCGCATAGGCTCAGAGAGATCGCAGACTTCAGCAGAGAGCTTTACCGCCAGGCAGCCGACGATATGCCCCTGTTGGCTGAAGAGCTGCTCAGCCTGACGGAAATGTGCCAGCAGCCGCTCGCGCGGCGTACCTTCGCCGTGCTGCAGCTGCGCCTCCACCTGCTGATGCAGCTGGATAAAGTAGCGCTCCAGCAGCGCCACGCCAAACGCCTCTTTCGAGCGGAAATAGTAGTAGAAAGAGCCTTTCGGCACCTCCGCCAGCGTCAGCAGCTCGCTGAGTCCCATTCCGGTGAAACCGCGCTGCAGACAGAGCTGCTCGCCGGTAGCGAGCAGATGTTCACGGGTTTCATTGCGTTGCAGCGTCTTGTTCATGGCGCTTAAGGTAGTAGACCAGTCGGTCAGATGCAACGCTTACGCCGCGTTTCGGCACGTTCTGATCATGTCGAGCTGCGGCTGATATTCGCGGGTCTGCACGTCGAACATCCCCAGCAGCGTATGAAACAGGTTGTCCTGCGACACCGCCGCCGTCGGCGCCTGCTGGCGCAAACAGGCCTGATTAATGCGGTAGGTTTTGGCGTAATCGTCCGACATCCACAGCAGCAGAGGAATATGCGTCTGCTGAGAGGGCGCAAACAGATAGGGCGCGCCGTGCAGATACATGCCGTGCTCGCCGAGCGATTCGCCGTGATCGGAGAGATAGACCAGCGCCACGTTAAAGCGGTCGCTCAGCCCCTTCAGCATATCGATGGTGCGGCTGAGCATATCGTCGCTGTAGAGCAGGGAGTTATCGTAGGTATTTATCAGCGCCTGAGGGTCGCAGTCCTGAATCTGTTTGCTGTCGCAGGTCGGGGTAAACTGGCGGAACTGCGGCGGATAGCGACGATAGTAGGCGGGGCCGTGGCTGCCCATCTGATGCAGCACGATGATACCGTCGTTATTCAGGCCGTGGGCGTAGTTATCCAGCCGGTGCAGCAGCACCTCGTCCAGGCAGGCGTTGTCCTGACACCAGGCGTTCAGCTTCCACAGCGTCATATCGCTGTGCGGCACGCGATCGCAGGCGCCTTTGCAGCCGCCGTCATTTTCGCGCCACAGCACGCTGACGCCCGCGTGACCCAGGATATCCAGCACGCCATCCTGGTGGTGCGCCAGATTCGCGTCGTAGTGGGCGCGCGGCATATTAGAGAACATGCAGGGCACGGAGATAGCCGTTTCCGTGCCGCAGGAGGTCGCCTGCGGATAGTAAATGACCTTCTGCTTTTTCAGCTGCGGGTTGGTTTCGCGCGCGTAGCCGCCGAGCGAAAAGTTTTCGGCGCGGGCGGTTTCGCCCACCACCAGCACCACCAGCGTTTTTTTCTGCCCGGCCGAGATGGTCGGCCCTTTATGCGCGTCCTGCCCGATATGCACCCAGGCCTGACTCCCTTTCATCCAGCGATTGTTAACGTAGTGACCGGTGCCGCTGACGATATTGGCTGGCGTCACCATTTTGATCAGCCCTTTGTTGTTGCGGATCAGCGAGGCGTAATCTTTATAAAAAAGCAGCGCCATCAGCAGGATGATCCCGAGCGACATCGCCATAAACAGCGCGCGCCAGGCGAGATTCATCCACCAGCAGTCGCGGCGCTTGAAACGCGTCATAAGCATGACGATGGTCGGCACGACGCCCATCAGCAGCACCCAGATAACGGCGTTGCGGCTGAGCAGCGCGGTGGACTCCTGCAGATCGGTTTCGAAAACGTTCTGTACCATATTGGTATCGATAACGGTGCCGAAGCTAAACATAAAATAGTTAGCCGCCGCGCTCGTCAGGATCAGCAGGGCGAGCAGCGGCTTGCGCATATAGGGCCAGGCGATCAGGTTAAAGATCAGGCCGAACGCTGCCGTCAGCACCACAGGCAGGCTGGCGGCAAAAAAGTAATCGTGAAGAGATGTATAAGGAATACGTTCCCAGGCGCGGAACAGAAATAAGCCGTTCAGGACCAGTGCAAAGAAAAGGGAAATAGCCAGATTAAAGGTGCTTTCGTGACAGCGTAACTTTTCAACCGTATGAGCTTCCAGTAAAAAACAAATGATCGCTAACACAGGTTAAAGGTAATAACCTGGGGAAACCTTAACAAAGGCTCAACACTATGCGCGGTATTTCAATATTAACCAAACTAATTAGTTACATTTAGTGACCTGCCGCGCTGACGACAGTGAGAAACGCCGGCGTCTTGAGCTATCTTTAACAGAGAGATTGAGCGATGCGGAGATCCTGTGGCGGAGCAACTTGAGTTTTTCCCGGTACCCAGTCCCTGTCGCGGCATCTGCCAGGTGGATGCGCGCGGCTACTGCATCGGCTGCCTGCGCAGCCGCGATGAACGTTTTAACTGGATGAAATTTAGCGACGCCCAGAAGCGCGACGTGCTGCGCCTCTGCTATCAGCGTCGCCTGCGTCTGCTGCGCCAGCAGAAGCCGGAGGATGATGCCGAACCGCAGCAGCCATCCCTGTTCTGACCGCTTTTCGTTATACTCCCTGACACTGACTGAAAGGGTAAACACAGGGATTCACTATGCTACAAGCGCAACAGATTTCGCCGCAGGGGCCCGCTTTCTCTCCGCTGATAATGGGCTACTGGCGCCTGATGGAGTGGGGAATGAGCCCGCAGCAGCGCGTCAGCTTTATCGAACATCATCTCTCGCTAGGCATTACCACGGTGGATCACGCCGATATCTATGGCGATTACCGCTGCGAAGCCGCCTTTGGCGAGGCGCTGCGGCTATCGCCCGGCTTGCGCGATCGCCTGCAGATCGTCACTAAATGCGGCATCGCCACGCGCGCGAAGCCAGAGCATCAGATCGGACACTACATCACCGACAAAGCCCATATCGTGCAGAGCGCGGAGAACTCGCTGCGCCATTTTGCCTCCGACCGGCTCGATCTGCTGCTGATCCATCGCCCCGATCCGCTGATGAACGCCGACGCGGTGGCCGAGGCGTTTCTGGCGCTGCACCAGAGCGGCAAGGTGCTGCACTTTGGCGTCTCAAACTTTACGCCATCGCAGTTCGCATTGCTGCAGTCGCGGCTGCCCTTTACGCTGGTCACCAATCAGGTGGAGATTTCGCCGATTCAGCAAAACGTTCTGCTGGACGGTACGCTCGATCAGTGTCAGCAGCTGCGCCTGCGGCCGATGGCGTGGTCCTGTCTGGGCGGCGGCGAGCTGTTTCAGGATCCGCACTATCAGCCGCTGCGCGACGAACTGGAACAGGTGCGCCGCGAAACCGGTGCCGCCAGCCTGGCGCAGGTGGTTTACGCCTGGGTGCTGGCGCTGCCGAGCCAGCCGCTGCCGATTATCGGCTCCGGCAACCCTGAACGCGTCAGCGAAGCGGTGGCGGCGCTCGGCGTCACGCTGGATCGCCAGCAGTGGTTCCGCATCCGCAAAGCGGCGCTGGGTTACGATGTGCCCTGAAGCGTAAAGCTGTGTCAAACAGAAGCGGGAATGGAGAATTGCGGCCAGGCTTATCACACCCTGTGGGAGATAAGAGGCAAGCGATAATGAAAAAATCGGTCTTAGCGTGGCTGTTAGCGATAAGCGGCGGCCTGGCCGGCAGTGCGCTGGCGCAAGAGGTCACCCTGCATAAAGTGAGCGCCGAGGGCATCGGCGAGGCGATCGGCACGGTCGATATTGAGCAGACGAAATATGGCCTGCTGTTTACGCCGAAGCTGAGCGGCCTGGCACCCGGCGTGCACGGCTTTCACGTACACGCCAACGGTAGCTGCGAGCCGGGCGAATCTGAAGGCAAAAAGGTCGCGGCGGGCGCGGCGGGCGGCCATCTCGATCCGCAAAAAACCGGCAAGCATCTCGGTCCCTACGGCGAGGGCCATCTCGGCGATCTGCCGGCGATCTACGTCGATGAGAAAGGCAGCGCCGCCTGGCCAGTGCTGGCGCCGCGGCTGAAATCTCTGGATGACATCAAGGGCAAGGCGTTAATGGTGCATGTCGGCGGCGACAACCACAGCGACCATCCACAGCCGCTTGGCGGCGGCGGCGGGCGCTACGCCTGCGGCGTGATCTGATCGCCCGTTCACCCACGGCTCCTGACGGGAGCCGTTTTATTATCATTTAGTTTAGTTCCCGGCTATGTTCTCCTGATGATTTACCGCCTATGATACTGATTCTGGACACTTTCATCTGGCGCGATCAAAGGAGAAAAGGAATGAAGAAAACGGGCGCACTGCTGCTCTGTCTGCTGCTGGGGGGCTGCGATCAACCCAATGAAACCCAGCTCAGGACTGAAGCAGGACGTCAGCTTCAGCGCACCATCGACGCCAGTCCGGCGCGCGCCGAGTGCGAAGATATCGCGAAAGGACGCGAGTGGCTGAGCCGTAGTACGCGGAAACGGCTTGAAGAGAAGGGCTGTGAGTATATCTTGCGCAGCGCCACCGAAACCAACTTCGAGCAAACGGCGGTCTACCGCACCAGCATGACCATGGTGTGCGGCAGCATTATCGGCAAAAGCTTTACCGGCAGCGAAATCCGGCGGCGTTTCATCTACTCGCCGGAAGAGCGCGAGCTGGTCATTGAGCCGATGTCTGCCAACGATAAAACCCGCTTTGAGCAGCGTAAGACTCTGGCGCAGCTGCAGGCTGATTTCGAACGCCAGCAGCTGCAGTACTGCAAATAGCTATTCCGGCACCGCCTGTTGCAGCTGCGCCAGCGAACAGCGCAGGCGCCATAATATCCCCGCCAGCGTACTGGCCTCCACGTCGCCCTCCGCCACCAGCTGGCGGATCATCTCCTCCAGCGTCGTCAGCGTTTGATCGAGCGAGCTGTGCCGCACGCCGCGCGCGCTCATAATGCGCTGCAAATCCTGCAGGCTCGCCTCACGCATCTGCGCCAGCGTGGCCGAGGCGGGCTGCCAGTCACGCAGCTGCCAGACGATATGCGAACAGTTCAGCAGCACCACGCCCCAGCGCAGCAGCCAGACGCGCGCCTGCTCGTCGCGGCTGCTGCTCAGCTGGCTGATGCGGTGATAGATTTGCGATTCAAAACGGCTTTCGCTCAGGCGGGGACGGCGGCGCAGCTGATCGAGAAAGGCCATGCGCAGCGCCCGGATATGGCGGCGGCTGCGGCGCGCGTCGGAGCTGGGACGCAGGAGCTGAAACGCCAGCCAGGCGAGCATCACGCCGCATACCCTGGCGATATTGTCGTTAAGGAAGTCGGCGTAGTCCCAGACCGGCAGATTGGTCACCGCGATAAATGAGCCCATAAAAACGATAAACTGGCCCCAGAGCGCGGCGCGCTGCTTTTGCTGCAGCTTAAACAGCTGCAGCGTCAGCAGCAGCGGGAACAGAAACAGCAGAAACTGCCACAGCTGGGAGATCTGCACCATCAGCCCGAACTTCATCACAAAGCTGAACAGCGACAGCCAGAGCAGCGTCTTCAGCAGCAGCGTGACGCTACCGCTGGGCGACGGCGCAGAGGAGTAGAGCACGCAGGCGATGGCGGTCAGCGTCAGCGCCGCCGCGCCGGCTGACCACTGGGTAGCGATCCAGAAAGCGCAGCCCGTCACGATGGCGCAAAAGGTGCGCAGCGCGCTCCAGCCCGCTTCGGCGCTGTCGCTCTCCCGCGCCAGCGAGGGCACGCGCGGCGGCTGAAAGCGGGTATCGGCGTCGGCGCGAGCGAGCAGGCGGATCCAGCGGCTGACGTCGAGATAGATCCAGCAGAAGCCGCGCAGGCGCTGGCAAAAGGCACGCTGGCGGTAATCGCCGTCGGCAGCGGGCGTGATACTGCGCAGAATCTGCGCCAGCCGGTACTTATCGCACTGTGCGCTGGCCAGCTCCTGCATCAGCGCCTCGATGGCGTCGTAAAGCGGCTGCGGCGCGTCAGGCCAGTTAAGCAGCATGCGCCGCAGGCTGGAGAGCACGCTGGTCAGGCGTAGCTGCTGGTGCAGCACGTAGTTCAACACATTGTTCTGGCGACGAAAGCGATAGTGGCTCCAGAACGCCTGAATGCGCAGCAGGTTCATGGTGAGAATCTGGCTGATAACCGCTTCATGGGCGGCGCGCACGTTGTCCATTTCGGCAGGCTGCAGCAGCAGGCCGGCGTGCTCCAGCAGGCGCGTATGCATTTTTTGCAGCGAGTCGATCAGCGCCTCGCCGTCTGAGGTGCTCGGCAGCACCATCATCATAAAGCCAGCGCACAGAATGCCTGAAATCACCTCGCAGACGCGCGCCTGCGTCAGGTTCCAGAGATCCGTCGCATCGGTAAGGTCGACGCTGCTGAAGACAATAATCGCCGCGGTGTAGCCCGCCAGCGAAAAGGCGTAGGCCACGTTGTTCTGATAGTGGTTGGCGATGCCGGTGCAGAACGCCAGCCAGCCGGCGATAAAAAAGGTGAACAGCCAGGGGTCGTTAAGGGTATGGCCGGCGATCAGCAGCGCGGCGCCGGCGCCCATCAGGCTGCCGACGATGCGACCCAGGCTCTTGCTTATCGCGCCGCCGACGGTGGGGAAGCCGACCACCGCCGCCGAGGTCATCGCCCAGTAAGGCTCATCCAGATCGAGCGCGTAGGCGATGCTGAGCGCCAGGCACATCGCGATGGCGTTACGCAGCGCGTAGCGCCACTGGTTGGCGTTCGCCCTGAGCCAGGGCAGCTGGTCCCACGCCAGCCAGTGCAGATTCATGACGCGCTCACGGCTGAATGGAGACCGAGCAGGTGGTGCCCGCCACCAGCGGCAGGTTATCCGGTATCTGCGCCAGGCGGATGCGCACCGGCACGCGCTGCGCCAGCCGCACCCAGGGCACATTTGGTTTGATATCGGGCACCAGCCCGCTGTCGCTGTCGATACTCTGGTCGTAAATAGCGCGGCCGATGCTTTCTACCTCGCCCTGCAGCCGCGCGCCGTTGCTGTAGAGCACGATCTGCGCCGGCGCGCCGGGACGAATATGGCGCAGCTTGGTCTCTTCGAAATAGCCCATCACGTAGTAGGAGTGGCTGTCCACCAGCGCGAAGAGCGGCGTTCCTGCGGTGGCGTAGTCGCCGACGCGCAGCGTCAGGTTGCTGACCCAGCCGTCGGTCGGCGCCGTTACGGTGGTCTGCTGCAGGTTCCAGCGCGCCTGATCCAGCGCCGCCTGCGCCGCTTTGGCGCTGGCCGCCATCGCGGTGGCGTTCAGCTGCGCGGCGTCGAGATCTTCGGCCGAAATAATATTGCGCGGCAGGCTGGCGCGGCGGCGGGCCTCGTGCTGCGCCTTCGCCAGATCGGCCTGGGCTTTCGCCAGCTGCGCCTCGGCGTTGTCCAGCGCGATCTGCCAGGGCACGGTATCCAGCGTCAGTAGCGTCTGCCCCTGATGCACAAACTGATTATCTTTTACCGCCAGCGAGACGATGCGCGCCGATATCTGCGGGGTGACCTGCGCCAGCTCGGCGCGAACTTTGCCGTCTCGCGTCCAGGGCGACTGCATGTAGTAGTTCCACATCCACCAGCCCGCCAGCAGGGCGGCCGCGAAGACGAATAGCGTGGAGAAGTATTTCAATGCATTGAATTTCATAGGATTATCCCTGTCCCAGCAGAAAAAGCGCGGCGGCGACGCACAGCACGAAAAGCGAGAGATCCAGCAGCGTCGGGTGCCAGATTTCGCCCGAGTAAATCCAGCCGCGCAGCAGCGGATGAAGAATCAGCCAGAAGAAGAAGCCGAGCAGGACCGCTTTAAACAGCGGCGGAAAAAACAGCGAGGCGCCGAACACCAGATCGGTCAGGGGGCCAGCTGCATGAAAGAGAGAAATAGCCACGCATCGTCCTTCTGATATCACCCAGATACCGGTCTCAAAAAACGGCGATGAAGCGCTGCCGCTTCGCCTGGGGTTTGTAATTTGTCCTTTAAACTCGCAGAATAGTGTAAAATCAGGCTTGATAGCTAGCAAGCTAATTATAAGGAGATGAAATGGATACGACCCTTGGAACGGATTTGTCTCGCCTGGTGCGCATCTGGCGCGCGTTGATCGATCAGCGCCTGAAGCCGCTTGAACTGACGCAGACGCACTGGGTCACGCTACATAACATTCATCAGCTGCCCCCGGAACAGTCGCAGATTCAGCTGGCGAAGGCGATCGGCATTGAGCAGCCGTCGCTGGTGCGTACGCTGGATCAGCTGGAAGAGAAAGGATTGATTACCCGTTCGACCTGCGCAAACGACCGTCGCGCGAAGCGCATCAAGCTGACGCGTCAGGCGGAGCCGATTATCGAACAGGTAGAGAGCGTTATCGACGCGACGCGCGATGATATTCTTGCCGGCATCAGCCGCGAAGAGATTAACCAGGTGGTGACGCTTATCGCCCGCTTGGAGAAAAACATTCTCGAGCTGCAGCATCGGGAAAAATAAAAAAACCGACGCCGCGGCGTCGGTTTTTTTTGGCTGCAGCGATCAGCGCGGCGAAACGGTGATCTGGCTGCCGTTGGACGCCAGCGCCACGCGCTGACCAACAGAGTAGCGGCTGGCCGCCTGCTTCTGCACCACCATGATGGTATTGCCATCGTCCTTACGAATTTCCAGCTCGACGCCGTCGGTTTTATTCACTGCACCCTGAACGCCCTGGCCCGCCAGGCCGCCGGCGATAGCGCCGCCTGCGGTGGCCAGGCTGCGTCCGGTGCCGCCGCCGATGGTATTGCCAAGAAAGCCGCCCAGCACCGCGCCGCCGATAGCGCCGATCACGTTGTTGTCATCGCCGCCCTGAATCTTGACCGGACGGACCGACACCAGCGTGCCGTAAGACACGCTCTGAACCTGTTTGGCCTCACTGGCACTGTAGGTATCGCCTGACAGAGAACTGGTATTTGTGCAGCCAGCCAGCGTAATGCCAGCCAGTGCGACCGCAACGAAACGCTTGATCATTTGTAACTCCTTTCTTAAGCAATGCGCCATGTGTATCGCGAAATCCTGCAAACAGTATAAGACACAAAGCAAATTAATCTTAGTCTGAGTAAAACCTGGTGAAGCCAAGCATAGACTATTGGCGATCAACAAAAATTCAACCTGACGGCAAAAAAAGTTGCGCAATGTTATTTGTTGCCTAAAGTCGGTGGAAATAGCAGGTAGTCGTCGAATCAGACGCGAGAATTTGCCAGACTGAAGGGCGTAGAATCGCACTTCCGCCACTCAGTAAGGACCAGGAATGAAATCAGGACGTTATATCGGCGTTATGTCAGGTACCAGCCTTGACGGCGTAGACGTGGTGCTGGCCGCCATCGACGAGCACATGGTGGCGCAGCAGGCGAGCTACTGCCATCCGATGCCGGGCGAGCTGCGTCAGCAGATCCTGGCGATCTGCCAGGGGCAGTCGCTGACGCTGTCGCAGCTCGGCCAGCTCGATACGCGCCTTGGCCGGCTGTTCGCCGACGCGGTCAATACCCTGATGCGGCGCGAAGCGCTGGAGCCGAGCGATATCGTCGCCATCGGCTGTCACGGGCAGACCGTCTGGCATGAACCGCAAAGCGAGGCGCCGAACACGCTGCAAATCGGCGATAATAATCAGATAGTCGCAGCGACCGGCATTACCGTGGTCGGCGATTTCCGCCGCCGCGATATGGCGCTGGGCGGGCAGGGCGCGCCGCTGGTACCCGCGTTTCATCAGGCGCTGCTGATGGATGCGGTCGAGCGTCGCATGGTGCTCAATATCGGCGGCATCGCTAATCTGTCGCTGCTGATCCCCGGACAGCCGGTGCGCGGCTTCGATACCGGTCCCGGCAACATGCTGATCGACGCCTGGATCTGGCGCCATCAGGGCAAGCCGTTCGACCAGGATGCGTGCTGGGCGCGCAGTGGCAAAGTGGTGCCCGCGCTGCTGGAGCAGATGCTGCGCGATCCCTGGTTTGCGCTGCCGCCGCCGAAAAGCACCGGCCGTGAATATTTCAATCTCGGCTGGGTTGAGCGTCAGCTACAAAGGTTCCCCGGCCTGGCACCGCAGGATGTGCAGGCGACCCTGACCGAGCTGAGCGCCGTGACCATCGCCCATCAGGTGCAGCTCAACGACGGCTGCGACCGGCTGCTGGTGTGCGGCGGCGGCGGCCGCAATCCGCTGCTGATGGCGCGCCTTGCCGCGCTGCTGGCGGGAACCGAAGTGACCACCACCGACGCCGCGGGCATTCGCGGCGACGATATGGAGGCGCTGGCATTCGCCTGGCTTGCCAGCCGCACGCTCTCCGGCCTGCCCGGTAATCTGCCCGCCGTAACCGGCGCGGCTGAAAAAAGCGTGCTCGGCGCTATCTATCCGGCTAATCCGTTTTACTGACAGTAAGGAGAATTACGATGAAACAGGGGTTAACGCTGGCCGCCGCGCTGCTGCTGAGCGGCTGCGGCCTGCTGCACAAACAGGCAGAAGCGCCGCAAACGCTGCACTACCGCTGCGGCACCCTGCCGCTGACCGTCACGCTCGACAACGCCAGCGAGCAGGTCAGCTTTATCATGGACGGGCAGCCTTTAACGCTGAAGCAGGCAAGCTCCGCCTCGGGCGCGCGCTATAGCGACGGAAAATATGTATTCTGGAGCAAAGGCGACACCGCCTTTATCGAACGCGACGATAAAATCGTCGTTAACGACTGTGAATTGCAGCCTGCCAGCCAGCCTGTACATGTTGAGTAACCGCTATGAGCACTCCTTTTACTCTGCAAGATATCGCCAGCCTGCGCCGTGAATATACGCGCGGTGGGCTGCGTCGCAAAGATCTGCCAGACCAGCCGCTGGCGCTGTTTGAAACCTGGCTGCGCCAGGCGTGTGAGGCGCAGCTGCCCGATCCCACCGCCATGACCGTGGCGACGGTGGACGAGCGGGGGCAGCCTTACCAGCGCATTGTGCTGCTCAAGCACTACGACAGCAGCGGCCTGGTGTTCTATACCAATCTCGGCAGCCGCAAGGCGCAGCAGCTGGCCAACAACCCGCGCATTTCGCTGCACTTCCCGTGGCACTTCCTTGAGCGTCAGGTGATGGTGCTGGGCGAAGTTGAAAAGCTGTCGTCGCTGGAGGTACTGAAATATTTTCACAGCCGTCCGCGCGACAGCCAGATTGGCGCCTGGGTTTCGCGCCAGTCGAGCCGGATTTCGGCGCGCGGCGTGCTGGAGGGGAAATTCCTCGAGCTGAAGCAGAAGTTCCAGCAGGGCGAGGTGCCGCTGCCGAGCTTCTGGGGCGGCTACCGGGTAAAATTTGACACCATGGAGTTCTGGCAGGGCGGCGAGCATCGCCTGCACGACCGTTTCCTCTACCAGCGCGACGACAACGGCTGGAAAATCGACCGCTTAGCCCCGTAAAACAGCGTTTTTCTCCTCTCTCAGCGCTGGCACAGAAGTCGCCAGCGCTTTATGCTATAGCCCTCTTTTTTTTCTTCCGCACTCAGCGGAAAGCTGTGTACCAGCATAGGTGCAGTCTGATCAATTTGGAGTCAGTGATGACCAGCAGTAACCTGATACAACAATTGCAGGAACGGGGCTTAATCGCCCAGGTAACGGATGAGGAAGCGTTAGCAGAGCGACTGGCGCAAGGGCCTGTCTCCCTCTATTGCGGCTTCGATCCGACCGCGGACAGCTTGCATTTGGGCCATCTGGTGCCGCTGCTCTGCCTGAAACGTTTTCAGGATGCCGGACACAAGCCGGTCGCGCTGGTGGGTGGTGCCACCGGTCTGATCGGCGATCCCAGCTTTAAAGCAGCAGAACGTAAACTCAACACCAGCGAAACCGTGGGCGAGTGGGTGGAGAAGATCCGCAGGCAGGTCGCGCCCTTCCTCGATTTTGACTGCGGTGACAACAGCGCTATCGCCGCAAACAACTACGACTGGTTCGGCGGCATGAACGTGCTGACCTTCCTGCGCGATATCGGCAAGCACTTCTCTGTCAATCAAATGATTAACAAAGAAGCGGTCAAACAGCGCCTGAACCGCGACGACCAGGGGATCTCCTTTACCGAGTTCTCCTACAACCTGCTGCAGGGCTACGACTTCGCCGAGCTGAACAAGCGTTACGGCGTGTCGCTGCAGATTGGCGGGTCCGATCAGTGGGGCAATATCACCTCCGGTATCGACCTGACGCGTCGTCTCTATCAGAACCAGGTCTTCGGCCTGACGGTGCCGCTGATCACCAAATCGGACGGCACCAAGTTTGGTAAAACCGAAGGCGGCGCGGTGTGGCTCGATGCTAAGAAAACCAGCCCTTACAAGTTCTACCAGTTCTGGATCAATACGGCGGACGCCGACGTCTACCGCTTCCTGAAGTTCTTCACCTTCCTCAGCCTTGACGAGATCAACGCGCTGGAAGAAGAAGACAAAAACAGCGGTAAAGCGCCGCGTGCGCAGTATGTGCTTGCGGAAAACGTCACCCGTATGGTGCATGGCGAAGCGGGTCTGGCGGCAGCGAAGCGCATTACCGAAAGCCTCTTCTCGGGCGCGCTGAGCGATATGACCGAAGCGGACTTTGAGCAGCTGGCGCAGGACGGCATGCCGACCGTGCAGCTGAGCGCAGAAGATGACCTGCAGCAGGCGCTGGTGAATGCCGAGCTGGTGCCGTCACGCGGTCAGGCACGCACCATGATTGGCTCCAACGCCGTGACCATTAACGGCGAGAAGCAGTCAAATGCGGAATACCGCTTCAGCGACAGCGACAAGCTGTTTGGCCGCTATACGCTGCTGCGTCGCGGGAAAAAACACTACTGCCTGATCGTCTGGCAGTAAGCGCTTCAGGGCCGGTCTCCGGCCCTTTTTTATGGCAGGCAAGGGCAAGGCAGTTCAGAACATAATGAAAAACATTCTCGCAATTCAGTCGCATGTGGTATTCGGCCACGCCGGCAACGCCGCCGCCGAATTTCCGATGCGGCGCATGGGGGCCAACGTCTGGCCGCTCAACACCGTACAGTTCTCTAACCACACCCAGTATGGTCACTGGACGGGCACGGTAATGCCCGCAACGCACCTGACGGAGATCGTCAAAGGCATCAGCGATATTGACCGGCTAAAAACCTGCGACGCGGTGCTGAGCGGCTATCTGGGCTCGGCTGAGCAGGGCGAACAGATCCTGGAGATCGTCCGCATGGTGAAAGCGGCCAACCCGGACGCCTGGTTCTTTTGCGATCCGGTGATGGGACATCCTGAGAAAGGGTGCATCGTCGCGCCCGGCGTGGCGGAGTATCACTGTAAATACGCCATGCCCGCCAGCGACATTATCGCGCCGAATCTGCTGGAGCTGGAGATGCTCAGCGAGCGCAGCGTGACCAGCGTAGAAGAGGCGATTGCGGCGGCGCGCGCGCTGATTGCGCAGGGCCCGCGCGTGGTGCTGGTGAAACATCTGGCGCGCGCCGGACGCCGCAGCGACCGCTTTGAAATGCTGCTGGTCACCGCGGAAGAGGCCTGGCATATCAGCCGTCCGCTGGTGGACTTCGGCGTACGTCAGCCGGTCGGCGTCGGCGACCTGACCAGCGGCCTGCTGCTGGTCAATCTGCTGCACGGCAAGGATCTGAAGCAGGCGCTGGAGCACGTGACCGCCGCGGTGTATGAGGTGATGCTGACCACGCACGCGATGGGCGAATATGAGCTGCAGCTGGTGGCGGCGCAGGACGCTATCGCCCAGCCGACCCACCATTTCGCCGCCGAGGCGCTCTAAACGCGCGGGGCCGATATCGTATCGGCCCCGACAGTTACGCCAGGCCTTCCGCCTTCAGTGCCGCCTGCACCGCAGGCCGCTGAGACGCCCGCTCAAACCAGGCTTCCAGCGCCGACAGCCCATCCAGCTTCAGCGCGCGCGCCCAGCGCACCATCACATACAGATAAGCGTCCGCCACGCTGAAGCGCAGCCCCATCAGCCACTGCTTGTCCTGCAGCGCCTTGTTGACGAAGCGAAACTGCTGCTCCAGCCGGGCGCGCAGCAGGGGCTTGTAGCCGTCGGGCGTATCGGGCTTAAACAGCGGCGTAAAGGTTTTATGCAGCTCGCTGCTGATAAAGCTGAGCCACTCCAGCGTGTGATAGCGCGTCAGGCTGCCGACCGGGGCCAGCAGCTGGCGATCGGGCTTCAGGTCCGCCAGGTATTGCACAATCGCCACGCCTTCGGTCAGCAGGGTGCCGTCATCCAGCTCCAGCGCCGGTACCTGGCCTTTGGGATTGATTTGCCAGTAATCTTCGCTGCATTCGGTGACTTTTTTTACCAGATCGACATTAACCTGCGTGAAGTCGAGCCCGCACTCGCGCAGCACGATATGCGGCGAGAGCGAGCAGGCGCCAGCCTTACAGAACAGTTTCATCACGGACCTCCGGATTGCGACAGGATCATTGCAGCTTAATGCCTCGTCACCGAATTGCCAGTGACCGCGATCATGCGTTGCGCCCGGCCCGAACAGGGATAAAAAAAAGCCGGGCGCATGGCCCGGCTGCAAATCACCTGAACGATCAGGCCTGCGCTTTTTTCAGCTCCGCCTGCGGCGTCTGCACCATACGGTTCAGCAGCGGTGCGGTCAGCAGCATCAGCACGGCGATGACGCCGGTGACGATGCCGATCTGCTGGAAGACGCTGCTGTAGATATCCAGCGAGGCGAGCGGATTGGTGACGTCTTTCGGCACCGCCATCATGCCCGCCACTTTACCGGCGATCATCGCCGCGCCGGCGGTAGTAAGGAACCAGGAGCCCATGATAAAGCCCATCAGACGCTGCGGCACCAGCTGCGCCACCATCGCCAGGCCGAGACCCGAGATCATCAGCTCGCCGATGCTCTGCAGCGCATAGCTGAGGATCAGCCAGTTAACCGAGACGATACCGGCGTCCGAGGCGAATTTCGCGCCCAGCGGCAGCACCAGGAAGGCGGCCGAGCAGAGCACCATACCGATAGCGAACTTAAACGGCATTGGCAGTCGGTCGCCCAGTTTGTTGTAGACCGCCGCCAGCAGCGGACTCGCCAGCATAATCCAGAACGGGTTAAGCGCCTGGAACTGCTCTGGTTCGAAGGTGATGCCCAGAATGGTGTGCTCAACGTTACGGATCGCAAAGAAGTTAAGCGAGGTCGGCATCTGCATATAGAGCACAAAGAAGACGATCGCCTCGACCATCAGCAGAAACGCCACGATCATTTTGCGACGCGCCGCACCCTGCAGCGAGAAGGCTTCTTTGGCGAAGATCAGGATAATGCCCAGTGCGACCACGCCCAGGGTGATGCGCGCGATTGTCTGGTGGTGCAGCAGCCAGGTAGCGATGGCGACCAGCACCACGACGCCCACCAGCGTCATCAGCAGCTTGCTGACGTTAAGGGGCGCGAAGTCCGGCTTTGAGCCGTAGTTTTTAACCAGGCCTTTGCAGAACAGGAAGTTAAGGAGGGTGATCACCAGGCCGATAACCGACAGGGAAAACGCCACGCTCCAGCCATATTTCGCCGCCAGCCAGGGGGTCAGCATCATGGAGAAAAGCGAGCCGACGTTGATTGACATGTAAAACATGGTGAAGGCGCCGTCGAGGCGCGGGTCATCTTTCTCATAGCAGGTAGAGAGCAGCGAAGACGGGTTCGCTTTAAACAGCCCGCTGCCCACCGCGATGGTAGCCATGCCGACATAGACCATGCCGACGTGATGGCCGGAGAAGGCGACCAGCGCGTAGCCCAGCGCCAGCACAATAACCCCCAGCACGATAACGCGCTTGGTGCCCAGCACCTTGTCCCCCAGCCAGCCGCCGATAGCCACCAGGCCATAAACCAGCGCGCTAAACGAGGCGAAGAGGGTAATGGAATCCGCTTCCGTCATGCCCAGCTGTTTAACCAGATAAACAGCCATGATGGCCTGCAGGCCGTAGAAACCGAAGCGCTCCCATAACTCAATCGAGAAGATCAGGTAGAAGGCCTTCGGCTGTTTGAACGCATTGAGGCTAACGGCCTCATCGGTGTGTTTGTTTGCAGTTGACACGTGTACCTCAGTTTTTCGCGTACCCTGTTTTACGACAGGAAATAAGTCCGCGTCATGTCAGGATTCCATGCGCGACATTGTTATTAGTAGGGAAAAGCGGCGCCTAATGTGGCTGATAACGCGCATCAGGGCAAGAATTTTTTGAATGCTGAAAAGCCCGGGCTATGTGAGCTTTAAAAACCGATTGACCGTGGTTAGTTGGGTTTTAATTTCAGCTGCGTTAATTCTACCAGAATAAACGTTTGTTATTCACCGGCAGGGGACCACAATAACCGTATAAGCTGCTTGCGGATGATTTCACAGGCTAAGGTGCCGCAGTTCGATAATCAACCAGCCTATTATGTTGGATACGGTCTATTTATCAGCTAACTGGAGCAACAAACCACCACCAGGGCTTACATTAATGAAAGTGGACGGGCAAAAGTTGATCCTCCGCACAGAATCGCCAATTAATTCATAAGGTAAAAGAAGAAAGGGTTTTTGCCGGCGGCAACGGCGAAGATTAAAATGCGAATTTTACCGTCTCGACATCAATTTAACGATCCGCTAACCTCGAAATTTCCATCTACAGGACGTAAATATGGCAGCTTCTTTACAGCTGGCGCTGGTGGGTGACTATCGCGCCAGCGCCGTAGCGCATCAGGCCATTCCTCTGGCTATTGAACGCGCCGCCGCCCGTCTGGGCACTGAGGTCAGCTTTCGCTGGCTTGCTACCGATCGGCTCGGCGATCTGAGCGCCGTGCGCCGCTGCGACGCCGTCTGGGTCGTACCGGGAAGCCCCTATCAAAACGATGAGAAGGTCTTTGAAACCATTCGCTGGGCGCGGGAGCAGCGTCAGCCGTTTCTCGGATCCTGCGGGGGATTTCAGTATGCGGTGATCGAGTATGCCCGCAACGTGCTGGGCTGGCAGGATGCGAACCACGCCGAGACCGACGAGGGCGGCCGCATGGTGATCGCGCCGCTTAGCTGTTCGCTGGTAGAGCAGCGGGGCGAAGTCAGGTTTGCGCCGGGATCGCGCATCGCCGAAGCCTATGGCGCGCAGTCAAGCGATGAGGGCTACCACTGTAATTTCGGCGTCAATCCGGCATTTAGCGAGGCGCTGGAAGGGCAGAATTTGCGTATTACCTCATGGGATGCTGCAGGGGATGTGCGCGGCATAGAGTTGATCGATCATCCTTTCTTTGTCGCAACCCTGTTTCAGTCGGAGCGGGCCGCGCTGCAGAAAAAAGATTCGCCGCTGGCGATCGCCTGGCTACAGGCGGCGCTGGCAGGGCGCTAAGGCATTACGGGCGCGTTCGCGCCCGTTACATCGTCGGCAGAGCGTTCGCCTTCTGGCAGATTTATCACGGGCGCGCCCGTTAAATCACCGGCAAAGCGTTCGTCTTCTGGCTGATTTATCATGGGGCGCGCCCGCGCCCGTTAAATTTCTGTCTTCTCAGGAAACTCGCACAGATCTTCAATCAGGCAGGCACCGCAGCGCGGCTTGCGCGCAACGCAGGTGTAGCGGCCATGCAGGATCAGCCAGTGGTGGCAATCCACCTTAAATTCGGCGGGCACCACCTTCAGCAGCTTCGCCTCGACCTCTTCCACGTTTTTCCCTGGCGCGAAGCGGGTGCGGTTGCTGACGCGGAAAATATGGGTGTCCACGGCGATGGTCGGCCAGCCGAAGGCGGTGTTCAGCACCACGTTGGCGGTCTTACGCCCGACACCGGGCAGCGCCTCCAGCGCGGCGCGATCTTCTGGCACCTCGCCGCCGTGCTGCTCCAGCAGAATGCGGCAGGTCTTAATCACATTCTCAGCTTTACTGTTATAGAGGCCGATGGTTTTGATATGTTCCTTCACCCCCTCTACGCCCAGCGCCAGCATCGCGGCGGGCGTACTGGCGACCGGATAGAGCTTCGCGGTCGCCTTGTTGACGCTGACGTCAGTCGCCTGCGCCGACAGCAGCACGGCGATCAGCAGCTCAAACGGCGAGGTGAAATTGAGCTCGGTGGTGGGGTGCGGGTTATTGTCCCGCAGCCGGCTGAGGATCTCTCTGCGCTTCGCCTGATTCACACTGCTTTCCCGGCTGGCGCGTGCGGCTCGGCGGCCGCGGCTTCAGCGGCGCGGCGCGCGGCGCGCTGTTTCATTTTCTGATCGATCAGGTATTTTGCGGCCAGCAGCATACCGAGTCCGATAAAGGCGCCCGGCGGCAGCATCGCCAGCAGCATCGGCGAGTCGAAGTGTACCACCTCAATGCGCAGCGCCCTGGCCCAGGGGCCGAGCAGCTGATCCGCGCCGTTAAACAGCGTGCCGCTGCCGATCAGCTCGCGAATCGAGCCGAGCGTGACCATGGCGCAGGTGGCACCCATGCCAATCGCGAAGCCATCCAGCGCGGCAAGGGGAATGCTGCTCTTCGAGGCGACCGCCTCGGCGCGGCCGACCACGATACAGTTGGTGACGATCAGCGGAATAAAGATGCCGAGCGACTCATAAAGGCCATAGGCGTAGGCGTTGATCAGCATCTGCACGCAGCTCACCACCGAGGCGATAATCATGACGTAGATTGGGATGCGGATTTCTGACGGCACCCAGCGGCGCGAGGCGGAAATGGCGCTGTTGGTAATGGTCAGCACCAGCGTGGTCGCCAGACCGAGGCCCAGCGCGTTGGTCGCCGTCGAGGTGACGGCCAGCAGTGGACAGAGCCCCAGCAGCTGCACCAGCGCCGAGTTGTTTTTCCACAGGCCGCCTACCAGCAGGTTTTTGGCTTCACTCATTTGCGTCTCCACATTCGGGCAGCGACGAGACCTTGCCGCTCAGCGTTTCAATCAGTAGCGCGGTGCGCTTAGTGGCGTTGACCACCGCGCGTGGCGTAATGGTGGCGCCGGTAAACTGGTCGAACTCGCCGCCATCCTTCTTCACCGCAAAGGCTTTGTCATCGGCGCCGTGCACCACTTTGCCGTTAAAGCTGTTGATCCAGTCTGAAATCCGCAGCTCGATCTTGTCGCCCAGGCCGGGGGTTTCGTGATGTTCAATAACGCGCACGCCCAGCACCTTGCCGTGAAAATCGGCGCCGACCAGCATCTGTATCGCGCCAGAATAGCCGTCCGGCGCGGTGGTCTCAAGCGCAGCCGCTACCGGCGTATCGCCTTTGCGCGCCAGATAGAGATGGTGCGGGGCGGTGCTGCCCAGTGCGGGGTCGGTGACAAGGTAACATTCGCGCTGGATCTGATTATCGTACAGATCTACCGGCACCACCTGATCCAGCAGGTTTTTCTGGTTCAGCGCCGTCTGATGGCTAATGGTCGGTTTGGTCACGTAGTTCACCACGGCGGTCAGGCCGGTGGTAAACACCGCGAAGAGTGCCAGGGTGACGGCGTTTTTACGGATAGTCTCAAGCATCGATCACTCCTTGCGATGGCCGTAAACGCGCGGCTGCGTGTAGTAATCGATCAGCGGCACGCAGATATTCGCCAGCAGCACGGCAAAGGCGACGCCGTCGGGATAGCCGCCAAAGCTGCGGATCAGCCACACCAGCAGACCAATCAGCGCGCCGTAGAGCAGGCGCCCGCGGTTGGTGGTGGAGGCGGTAACCGGGTCGGTGGCGATAAAAAACGCCCCGAGCATGGTCGCGCCGGAAAAGAGGTGAATCAGCGGCGTGTTCAGGCTCTCAGGTGAGATGAGCCAGCCCAGGGTGGCGCAGAACGCCAGCGACAGCAGCATCGCCGCCGGAATATGCCAGCGAATGGCGTTCTTCCACAGCAGAAACAGGCCGCCAGCCAGATAGCCGAGGTTAATCCACTGCCAGCCGAGACCCGCCAGCACGCCGCTATAGATCGGCTGCGCCAGCAGCTGCTCTGCGCTGTGCCCGGCGCGCAGGCCAGTTTTAAAGTTATCCAGCGGCGTCGCCTGGCTGACGCCGTCGACGCCGAGCTGCAGCTGCTGCATGGTATCGCCCGCCAGCGTATGGCCGGTAAAGATCATGCTCAGGGAATCGAACAGGCCGGGTTTCACCACCTGAAGCGCGTCGGGCGGCAGCCAGCTGGTCATCTGCACCGGGAAGGAGATCAGCAGCACCACATAGCCGACCATCGCCGGATTAAAGGGGTTCTGTCCTAAACCGCCGTAAAGCTGCTTGGCGATCACAATAGCGAACAGGGTGCCGATTACCACCAGCCACCAGGGGGCGAGCGGCGGCAGGCTGATGCCGATCAGCACGGCGGTAAGCAGCGCAGAGTTATCCGCGAGGCTGGGACCGACTGGCGCCTTGCGCAGGCGCAGAATGGCCGCTTCCGCCAGCCATGCGGTCAGCACCGCCAGCAGCACCTGCAGTACGCTGCCGTAGCCGAAGAAATACCACTGCGCGGCGAAGCCGGGTACGGCCGCCAGCACCACCAGCAACATAATATTGCCGGTGCTGCGGTGGTTATGGGTATAAGGAGAACTTGCGATACGAAAAGCCATTTATTCCTCAAACGTCGACGGCGGCTGCGCTTTACGCGCTTTTGCCCGGGCGATAGCGGCAGCGACGGCTGCCTTGCGCGCGTCTTCCGACGGACGCGCATCACTGTTTGCAACGTCGAGGGTCACGACGTCCTTTTCTGATGCCTGTGCCGCAGCGGCTTTCTTCGCTTTGGCGCGGGCGATGGCAGCTTCTACCGCCGCCTTGCGCGGATCAGCCGGCGGTGCATCGTCGACCGGCTGAACCTCTTCGGTGGGCGTGCCGGCTGCCGCCTGTGCTGCCTCAGCTTTCTTCGCTTTAGCGCGGGCGATGGCGGCCTCTACCGCCGCCTTGCGCGGATCAGCCGGCGGTGCATCGTCGACCGGCTGAACCTCTTCGGTGGGCGTGCCGGCTGCCGCCTGTGCTGCCTCAGCTTTCTTCGCTTTAGCGCGGGCGATAGCGGCTTCGACCGCCGCCTTGCGCGGGTCGACTGAGGGTGCATCGTCGACCGACTTAGTTTCCTCAGTCGGCGTGCCCGCTGATGCCTGCGCCGCGGCAGCTTTCTTCGCTCTGGCGCGGGCGATAGCGGCTTCGACCGCCGCCTTGCGCGGGTCGACTGAGGGTGCATCGTCGACCGACTTAGTTTCCTCGGTTGGCGTGCCGGCTGATGCCTGCGCCTCGGCAGCTTTCTTCGCTCTGGCGCGGGCGATAGCGGCCTCTACCGCCGCCTTGCGCGGGTCAGCCGAGGGTGCATCCTCGACCGACTTAGTTTCCTCGGTTGGCGTGCCCGCTGATACCTGCGCCTCGGCAGCTTTCTTCGCTTTGGCGCGGGCGATAGCGGCTTCCACCGCCGCCTTGCGCGGGTCGTCGGTCTGACGCGTCACCGGCTGGGTTTCCGCCTGCGCTTCTGCCTGGCGCAGACGCGCCTGTGCATGACGCGCCTGACGCTGCGCTTCTTCTACCGCCGGATCGACTTCGCCTGCCGCCTGCCGCTTCGCCATAACGCGTTCGCGGGCAGCGGCCAGTTCGCCTTCGTCGCTGCGCGCAACGCGCTGCTTCGCCTGTTCATGCTTCGCTTCGCGCGCCAGCTTCTCACGTTCCAGTCGCGCCTGGCGCGCCTCGAAGCGCGCTTTCGCCTCGGCGGTGCGCTTCGCCTCAAGATCGATGGCGCGCAGTTCCGCCTTCTCCTGGCGGTAGTACTGCACCAGCGGAATATTGCTCGGGCAGACCCAGGCGCAGGCGCCGCACTCAATGCAGTCGTCAATATGGTGGGCGCGCGCTTTATCGTGATCGCCGCCCTGGCTGTACCAGTAGAGCTGCTGCGGCAGCAGATTGGCCGGGCAGGCGTCGGCGCACGCGGAGCAGCGAATACAGGACTGCTCCTCGTCGTTGTTGCCCATTTCGCTGGCGGATGGGGCGAGAATGCAGTTGGTGATCTTCACCACCGGCACGTCAAGGGATGGCAGGGTAAAGCCCATCAGCGGACCACCCATAATCACCATCTGACGCGGCGCGGGGGTAAAGCCGACCTGGTGCAGCAGATGGCTGATCGGGGTGCCGATGCGGCTCCAGACGTTGCGCGGCTGCGCAATCGCCTCGCCGGTCAGGGTTACAACGCGCTCGGTCAGCGGCTCGCCGTCAATCACCGCGCGCTTCACCGCCCAGGCGGTGCCGACGTTCTGCATCAGCACGCCGATATCGGTAGAGCGTCCGCCGTGCGGCACTTCCATCCCGGTAAGAATTTTGGTCAGCTGCTTCGCACCACCGGAGGGATATTTGGTGGGGATCACGCGGATGTGCAGATCGCGCTCGCCGCCCAGCGCCTGTTTGAGTGCGGCGATCGCTTCCGGCTTGTTATCTTCAATGCCGATCAGCACGCGCTCGGCCTGCAACACCCAGGCGAGGATACGGCAGCCTTCCAGCACCTCGGCGGCGTAGTCCTGCATCAGGCGATCGTCGGCGGTGATATAGGGCTCGCACTCGGCGGCGTTGATAATCAGGGTCTTTACGCCGCGCAGCCCGCCGCGCAGTTTAGTGCCGGTGGGGAAGCCCGCGCCGCCAAGACCGGCGACGCCCGCGTCATGAATGCGCTGCACAATAGCGGCGCGTTCGCGCTGGCGGTAGTCCGCCATCGGCTCCAGACGTGCCCAGCGATCCTCGCCGTCCGGCGACATAAAAATGCACAGCTCCGACAGCCCAGAGGGATGCGCGGTCATATGCTGGCCAATGGCGTCGATGGTGCCGGAGGTGGGCGCATGCACCGGCAGCATGCGGCCGGTGCCGAAGGTCAGCGGCTGGCCACGCAGCACGCGATCGCCCGGCGCAACGCAAATCTCGCCTTCATGACCGATATGCTGCTTCAGCGGAATAATAAAATGGTTCGGCAGCGGCAGCTGGCTCAGCGGCGTGCCGTTCGACTGGGTTTTCATCTCCGGCGGATGAATGCCGCCCTCGAAATCCCAGAGCTTCTCTTTACGAAAGATATTCAACAGATTAAGCATGACTTTCTACCGGGATCACCCGTACAGGAATGGTTTCAAGATCCCACTTCCAGTTGGCGGTGGTCGTGGCCACTGGACGCATCTCGATGCAGTCGGTAGGACAGGGCGCGACGCAGAGATCGCAGCCGGTGCAGACGTCGCTCAGCACGGTGTGCATGGCGCGCGTCGCGCCGACAATGGCGTCGACCGGACAGGCCTGGATACATTTGGTGCAGCCGATGCAGTTCGCTTCATCGATCCAGGCGACGGTGCGCACCGGCTCTTTCGCCGTTTCATCGCCGTCGATCGGCTGAGGCTCGACGTTCAGCAGCGCCGCCAGCTTGAGCATCGTCTGCTCGCCGCCTGGCGCGCACTTGTTGATCGCCTCGCCGTTGTTGCCCACCGCGTCCGCATAGGGACGGCAGCCGGGATAGCCGCACTGGCCGCACTGGCTTTGCGGCAGCAGCTCGTCAATCTGCTCGACGATGGGATCTTCTTCAACCTCAAAGCGGCGTGAGGCGTAGCCCAGCAGGGCGCCAAACACCAGGCTCAGCGCGCTCAGAACGATAATGGCAATCCAGATCGCAGTCATCAGAATTTCACCAGACCGGTAAAGCCCATAAACGCCAGCGCCATCAGGCCAGCGGTCACCAGCGCAATAGAGGAGCCTTTAAAAGGCGCGGGCACGTTAGCCAGCACCAGACGCTCGCGCATGCCGGCGAACAGCACCATCACCAGCGAGAAGCCGAGCGAGGCGCTAAAGCCGTAAAGCGCCGCCTGCAGAAAGGTATGGTTCAGGTTGACGCTGAGCAGCGGCACGCCGAGCACCGCGCAGTTAGTGGTGATCAGCGGCAGGAAGATGCCGAGCAGCCGATAGAGCGACGGGCTGGTTTTGCGCACCACCATTTCGGTGAACTGCACCACAACGGCGATCACCAGGATATAGGCCATGGTACGCAGATAAACGAGATCGAGCGGCACCAGAATCAGGTGGTTCACCAGCCAGGCGCAAATCGACGCCAGGGTGATGACGAAGGTGGTCGCCAGGCCCATGCCAATCGCCGTTTCCAGTTTTTTGGAAACGCCCATAAAGGGGCAGAGGCCAAGAAATTTCACCAGAACGAAGTTGTTCACCAGCACAGTGCCTACAAACAGCAGCAGATAATCGGTCATTTTTTCGCCATTGATTCGGAAAGCGGCCCATTATCTGTGATCTGTGCCGCTATCTCAACCACTGCACGAATGGCAGCGCGCTGTTTCGCACTCAGAATTAAATTGTTGACGAAACTCACGGCGTTACGGCTGGATAAAGGTCGATTTTACCCGCTGCGAGCGCTTGAAATAGGGCACGAAAACCGCCGCGGCGAGCAGGGCGAGCAGCAGCGTCTGAGCAGCCTTGCCGTCGGAGACTGGCGTAAAGGCGAAGGTCTTCAGCGCCAGCAGCAGCGTCACCAGCAGCCAGATAATGTAGTGGCGCGGCAGGCGGCGCGAGCGTTTGCAGAAGATCCAGCAGACCCACAGGCTGTAAAGCCAGACGGCGAGCGCGGTGAGCAGCGAGACCGCCCAGTTAGTCACCAGCATGCCGCCGTGCGAAAAGAGCGTCGCGCGCCAGACTGGATTAAACAGTGGACTAAGGTACATCGCCAGCACCATGGCGCTGGTAAGCATCATCATAATCAGCCAGGCGAGCGGCACAAGCAGCCAGCCGCCGAGACGCGGCGCGGTTACCAGTTGATTCATTGAGGTGATCCTGTTGCGGCAAGGAAAACAGGAGAGGATAACACGTCTAAACAGGGCCTGCCCGCGCAGAAGCGATGCGGCGTCGGCAGGCCTGACTCCCTTTATCAGACTACGTAGCGCCACACCGTTTTCGGCACGCGGCCCAGGTCAAACAGCCGACCGCCCGATGCCAGCTCCGCGCGCCGGTGATCCGCCGCCCGGTACATGCTGATAATCTCGCTGTCATCGGTGAGCGAGTAGTTAAGGTGATCGTAGAGTTTTTCCAGACTTTCCAGATTATTTACTTTGCGGAATTTGAGCAGGTAATCTTGCGCAGTCATGATTGCCATAGATGAAGAGAACAGAGAAGAGGCCAGTATAGGGAGCAGGCGCAGGCTGTCCAGCGCCTTATGCTGAAAAAGAGACAAATTATTTACTTTAGTTAATCAATGCGCCAAAAACAGCACTTTCTGTCAGCCGCGCGTCAGGAAAGCGAAACGGCTAAAGCATAGCCGGTCAGCCTTACAGGTCCACCATCGCCTAGACCGCGACGCATTCGATCGCGCGCTTTATTTCCGCTTTTGCAGGGAAGATCCGCTTCGCTTACAGCAAGAAAGCATAATGAATTACGCGCCCGGAGTGTCGATGAAACAGAGGCGGGTAATAGCCTCTTTATTCCTGAGCAGGACGCGCTTTCTGCGCTGACGCTAGCGAGGCGGTGTCAGGCCAAATTCCCTCCGCGACTGTGCGGGAAATCACAAAATCGTTATCTCGCCCGCGCCCCGGTCGGCGACCAAAGTGTACGTATTATTGTAATCGCTTTCAGAGGCAGATTTCATAAGCGATTCTGTTTATTACATTTATTTAACCAGCCTTTTTAAATAACTCAGTTATTTTGTCCATGCACCCGCCTGCGCCAGACTGCCATACCTGCACGTAACCCCTTTAATTTGAACTGATTTGTGAAGCGCGTCGCCCTTATTCAGGCTGATTTACGCCAGGCTAAACGGGCTCTTTACCCTTACTCGCAAAAGCCCTTCAGAGGAATGCAAACTATGTGGAAACGTTTACTTTTGACCAGCCTGGTCAGCGCCGCGTTAGCCGCGCCGGTAATGGCGGCCGACCTGACCGTCGGCTTCTCGCAGGTCGGCTCCGAATCGGGGTGGCGCTCAGCAGAAACCAACGTGGCGAAAAGTGAAGCGGCGAAGCGCGGCATCACGCTGAAAATCGCCGACGGCCAGCAGAAACAAGAGAACCAGATCAAGGCGGTGCGCTCATTTATCGCTCAGGGCGTGGATGCGATTTTCATCGCGCCGGTTGTGCAGACCGGCTGGGAGCCGGTGCTGGAAGAAGCCAAAGACGCCAAAATCCCGGTATTCCTGCTGGACCGCGCCATCGTCGTGAAAGATAAGTCGCTCTATATGACGGTGGTGACCGCCGACAACGTGCTGGAAGGCAAGCTGATTGGCGACTGGCTGGTGAAGACCGTCGGCGACAAGCCGTGCAACGTGGTTGAGCTGCAGGGCACCGTCGGCGCCAGCGTCGCCATTGACCGTAAAAAAGGCTTTGCCGAGGCGATCGCCGGACACCCTAATATCAAGCTGACGCGTTCGCAGTCGGGCGACTTTACCCGCAGCAAGGGTAAAGAGGTGATGGAGAGCTTTATTAAGGCGGAGAACAACGGCAAAAACATCTGCATGGTTTACGCCCACAATGATGATATGGCGATCGGTGCGATTCAGGCGATCAAAGAGGCGGGGCTGAAGCCCGGCAAAGATATCCTCACCGGCTCTATCGACGGCGTGCCCGATATCTATAAGGCGATGCTGGCAGGCGAGGCTAACGCCAACGTCGAGCTGACGCCGAATATGGCTGGCCCGGCGTTCGACGCGCTGGAGAAGTTTAAAAAAGATGGCACGCTGCCGCCGAAGATCACCAAAACCGAATCCCGGCTCTATCTGCCTGCCGACGCGCAGGCGCAGCTGGATCGGAAAAAAGGCATGGGTTACTGAGCCGCGAGCCGCTCTACGGAGCGGCTTTTTATCTGTTGAGGCGGAGCTGACAAGATGATTAGGCACAATGACGATACGCTGCTCACCATCAGCGGCGTCAGCAAAGGGTTTCCCGGCGTGAAGGCGCTGGATAACGTGTCGTTTAGCGTGCGCAAAGGCGAGATTATGGCGCTGCTGGGCGAGAACGGCGCGGGCAAGTCGACGCTCATTAAGGTGCTGACCGGGGTTTACAGCCGCGACGCGGGCACGCTGACGCTGAACGGGCAGACCATTGCGCCGCGCAGCACCGCCGATGCGCAAAAGATGGGTATCGGCACCGTTTATCAGGAGGTTAACCTGCTGCCGAATATGACGGTGGCCGACAATCTGTTTATCGGGCGCGAGCCGCGCCGCTTTGGCATGGTTGACCGCCGCAAAATGGTGCGCGACGCCGACGCGCTGATGCGCAACTACGGTTTTATTCTCGACGTGACGCGCCCGCTGGGACACTACTCGGTGGCGATGCAGCAGATTATCGCTATCTGCCGCGCGGTGGATCTTTCGGCGCAGGTGCTGATCCTCGACGAACCGACCGCCAGCCTTGACGCCAGCGAAGTCGAGATGCTCTTTACCCTGATGGCGCAGCTGAAAGCCAAAGGGATGAGCCTGATCTTCGTGACTCACTTTCTCGATCAGGTCTACCGCATTACCGACCGCATCACGGTGCTGCGCAACGGCCAGTTTATCGCCACGCGCGACACCGCGACGCTGCCGCAGATTGAGCTGATCAAGCTGATGCTGGGGCGCGAGCTGCTGGAGACCGCGCTGCAGCGCCAGGGCAGCACGCTGCGCAGCGATCAGCCGGTGGCGTCGTTTCGCGACTACGGCAAGAAGGGCACCATTGAACCTTTCGATCTGGAGGTGCGCCCGGGCGAAGTGGTGGGGCTGGCCGGGCTGCTCGGCTCTGGCCGCACCGAGACCGCCGAGGTGCTGTTTGGCATTCGCCGGCCCGATCGCGGCACGGCAACCATTAAAGGCAAGCCTCAGACTATCCGCTCCCCGGCGCAGGCGTCGCGCCTCGGCATCGGCTTTTGCCCGGAGGATCGCAAAACCGACGGCATTATCGGCGCCGCCTCGGTGCGCGAAAATATTATCCTCGCGCTGCAGGCGCAGCGCGGCTGGCTGCGACCAATTAAGCGGCGCGAGCAGCAGGCGATTGCGGATCGCTTTATCAAGCGTCTCGGCATTCGCACGCCGCACGCCGAGCAGCCGGTAGAGCTGCTTTCCGGCGGCAATCAGCAGAAGGTGCTGCTGTCGCGCTGGCTGGTGACCAAACCGCAGTTCCTGATCCTGGACGAACCCACGCGCGGCATCGACGTCGGCGCCCACGCCGAAATCATTCGCCTGATCGAGTCCCTGTGCGCTGATGGGCTGGCGCTGCTGGTGATCTCTTCCGAGCTGGAGGAGCTGGTGGGCTACGCCGATCGCGTAGTGATTATGCGCGACCTGAAGCAGGTGGCGGAGATCCCGCTTGAGCAGCTGTCGGTGGCGTCGATTGTGAACGCCATCGCGGATGGAGGGGCACAACATGCTTGAATCCCATATGACGAAGCCAGAACGCCGTAAGTTTCGCCTGCCGCCGGGTCTGCCGCAGATCGCCGCGCTGATTCTGGTGCTGCTGGTGGATAGCCTGGTGGCGAATAATTTTTTCGCCGTCCATCTGCAGGATGGCCGTCTGTTCGGCAGCCCGATCGATATTCTTAACCGCGCCGCGCCGGTGGCGCTGCTGGCGATCGGCATGACGCTGGTGATCGCCACCGGCGGCATCGATCTCTCGGTGGGCGCGGTGATGGCGATAGCGGGCGCCACCGCCGCCACCCTGACGGTGGCGGGCCACAGCCTGACGACGGTCATTTTTTCCGCGCTGGGTGCCGGCCTGCTGTGCGGGTTATGGAACGGCGTGCTGGTGGCGCTGCTGCGCATTCAGCCGTTTGTCGCCACGCTGATTTTGATGGTGGCGGGGCGCGGCATCGCGCAGCTGATTACCCAGGGGCAGATCGTTACCTTTGACAGCGCGACGCTGGGCTGGCTGGGCAGCGGTTCGCTCTGGCTGCTGCCGGTGCCGGTGTGGATTACCCTGGCGGCGGCGCTGCTGGTCTGGCTGCTGACGCGCAAGACCGCGCTCGGGCTGTTTATCGAGGCGGTGGGCATTAACCTGCGCGCGGCGCGCAACGCGGGCGTGACCGGCTGGCTGGTGGTGATGTCCACCTATGCGATCAGCGGGCTGTGCGCGGCGGTGGCGGGTCTGATTGTGACCGCCGATATTCGCGGCGCGGACGCCAATAACGCCGGCCTGTGGCTGGAGTTGGATGCGATCCTCGCGGTGGTGATCGGCGGCGCCTCGCTGATGGGCGGCCGTTTTAATCTGGTGCTGTCGCTGATCGGCGCGCTGATTATTCAGGCGATGAATACCGGCATTTTGCTTTCCGGTTTCCCGCCGGAGCTGAATCAGGTGGTGAAGGCGGTGGTGGTGATGTGCGTACTGCTGCTGCAGTCGCCGCGCTTTCTGGCGATGTTGAAACGGAGACGGCCCCAATGATTAAACGTCATCTTCCCCTGATGATTACGCTGCTGGTGTTTGTTGCTGGCTATCTGTTCTGTCTGAGCCAGTTTCCCGGCTTCGCCTCGACGCGCGTAATTTGCAATATCCTGACCGATAACGCTTTTCTGGGCATTATTGCCGTGGGCATGACGTTTGTCATTCTCTCCGGCGGTATCGATCTGTCGGTGGGCGCGGTGATCGCTTTTACCGGCGTGTTTCTGGCGCGCGCCATCGGCGATCTGCATATTCATCCGCTGCTGGCGTTTGCCATTATTCTGGTGGCGGGCGCGCTGTTCGGCGCCATGATGGGCTGGCTGATCGACGCGCTGAAGATCCCGGCGTTTATTATTACCCTGGCGGGGATGTTTTTTCTGCGCGGCTGCAGCTATCTGGTGTCGGAGAATTCAATTCCCATCGATCATCCGCTGTATGCCACGCTTTCCAGCATGGCGTGGAAGGTGCCGGGCGGCGGGCGGCTGAGTTTGCTGGCGCTGGTGATGCTGCTGGTGGTGGCGGGCGGCATTTTGCTGGCGCACCGCACGCGCTTTGGCAATCAGGTTTACGCTATCGGCGGCAACGTTACCTCGGCGCAGCTGATGGGGATTTCCACGCGCGCGACAACTATCCGCATCTATATGTTGTCGACCACGCTGGCGACGCTGGCGGGCATTGTGTTTTCTGTTTATACCTCAGCGGGCTATGCGCTGGCGGGGCTGGGGGTCGAGCTGGATGCCATCGCCTCGGTGGTGATCGGCGGTACGCTGCTGTCCGGCGGCGTCGGGACGGTGCTGGGCACGCTGTTCGGGGTGTTGATTCAGGGGCTGATTCAGACCTGGATTAATTTTGACGGTACGCTGAGCTCCTGGTGGACCAAGATCGCGATTGGTATTTTGCTGTTTGCCTTTATCGCGCTGCAGCGTCTGCTGACGGTGATATGGGATCGGCAGAAGAATGCGCCGGTGAAGCGGATTGCGACCTGAGTTAAAAGAGGGGATTTGAGCCGCCTGCGGGCGGCTTTTTTGTTGTGTGCAAAGGGGGTTAACGTCATGGCTGTGATGTTATGCCGTGTGAAAGGGGGTATTGCCCGATCGCAAAGAATGCCCGCATCCATGCGGATCGGCCTCGCCATCCTGGCTCGGACGCTTTGCTCTTCGGGCAATACCCCCTTTCCCTTGCTGGCTACGGTATCGCTGTGTGAATAATACTCAGTGCTTAATAACGCATCGGTCTTGCCATCCGGGCAATACACCCTTTCTCTTGCTGGCTACGGTATCGCTGTGTGAATAACACTCAGCGCTTAATAACGCATCGGTTTTGCCATTCGGGCAATACCGCCTTTCCTTGCTGGCTACGGTATCGCTGTGTGAATAACACTCAGCGCTTAATAACGCATCGGTTTTGCCATCCGGGCAATACCCCTTTCTCTTGCGGGCCAGGGTATCGCTGTGTGAATAGCGCTGGAACAAATCGCACAGAGATTCATAAAGGAGGGAGGATGGGCAGTGGAGTGAAGCGTCCGAGCCATGGACAAAAACGGCGTGAGCGTTTTTGAACGATGCATAGCATTGGCCCGCTTGCGGGCGATTCCAGGATAGGACGAGTAAGGCGAGGCCGAGGCTCCACGAATGTTTTTAAACCGACTTCACAGAACTGCCCATCTTCCCGACCGGGCAGCTCGGCCTGAATAAAGAAAACGCCGACTGTAAAAGTCGGCGCGTATCTCTCTCAAACCACAGCCTAGCGTTTCGAGCGGTAATACACCTCGTTCCAGCGCAGCGCGTCCTTGAACGCCGGCAGCCGCGTATGCTCATCAATCACCAGCACTTCAATATCGTTCATCTCGCCGTAGAGATACATATCCTCCAGCGTCAGCGCCTGGCTGAACACCGTATGGTGCGCGCCGCCGCCCAGAATCCATGCCTCCGACGCGGTGGCCAGCGACGGCTGGGCGCGCCACAGCGCGCGCGCGACCGGCAGCTTCGGCAGCGGCTTCGGCTGCTCAATCGCATCCACCACGTTCACCAGCAGGCGGAAACGGTCGCCCATATCAATCACGCTGGCGTTGATCGCGCGACCGGCTGGCGTAGAGAAAATCAGGCGCGCCGGATCGGCTTTGCCGCCGATGCCGAGGAACTGCACATCGATCAGCGGCTTCTCCTCTTTGGCGATAGAGGGGCAGACTTCCAGCATATGCGAGCCTAATACCAGATCGTTGCCGGGCGAGAAGTGGTAGGTGTAATCCTCCATAAAGGAGGTGCCGCCGGGGCGATCCCCTGCCAGCACTTTGAAAATGCGCAGCAGCGCAGCGGTTTTCCAGTCGCCTTCGCCGGCGAAACCGTAGCCCTGGCCCATCAGGCGCTGCACCGCCAGACCGGGAAGCTGCGTCATGCCGTGCAGCGTCTGGAAGTTGGTGGTAAAGGCTTTACAGCATTCGTCGTCAAGGAAGCGCTTGATGCCGATCTCGATACGCGCCGCGTCGAGCACGTTCTGGCGCTTCTCGCCGCCGCTGGCCGCCACGTCGCTAAAGCGGTAGAGGCTCTCATACTCATCGATCAGCGCGTTAACCTCGCCGTCGCTTACCTGATTAATCACCTCGACCAGATCGCCGACGCCCCAGCCGTTGACCGCGTAGCCGAACTGGATCTGCGCCGCGACTTTATCCCCTTCGGTCACTGCCACTTCGCGCATATTGTCGCCGAAGCGCGCCACCTTCAGCTGCTGGCTGCTCTGCTTCGCGAAGGCGGCGCGCATCCAGTTGCCGATGCGCTGCTGGCTCGCCGCATCCTGCCAGTGGCCGGTGATCACGCTGTGCTGCAGCCCCATGCGCGCGCCGATAAAGCCGAACTCGCGGCCGCCGTGCGCGGTCTGGTTGAGGTTCATAAAGTCCATATCGATGCCGTCCCACGGGATCTCCGCGTTGAACTGGGTATGGAACTGCAGCAGCGGCTTGTTGAGCACGCTGAGCCCGCCGATCCACATTTTGGCGGGCGAGAAGGTGTGCAGCCAGGTGATGATGCCGACGCAGCTGTTGTCGTGGCTGGCGTCGCGGCAGAGCGCCAGCGCTTCATCCGGCGATTTCACCAGCGGTTTGGCGATAAGCTTTAGCGGCAAGGTGGAAGAGGCGTTCAGCCCTTCAACCACCTGGCGCGCGTGCTCTTCCACCTGACGCAGGGTCTCCGCGCCGTAAAGGTGCTGGGTGCCGATCACAAACCATACGCTGTGCGCGTTGTACTGATCCATAAAACCACTCCTCAATTAGCGTTGGCGGGGCGCGACGCATACTGCGGCTCAGCCGCCGCGCACCAGAATTGATAACGTTCGTAAAGCTGCTGATAGCGCGCGACACGCGTGGCGTCGGGCTGTAACGTGACGGCAATAGGGCTGGCCATGGCTTTTTGCGCCTCAGGCACCGAGGGGTAAACGCCCGCGGCAACGGCAGCGAAGATCGCCGCGCCTAACGCGCAGCACTCATCCGAGGCGACGATGTCCAGCGGGCGGTTCATCACGTCGCAGCACGCCTGCATAATGGCGGGCGATTTGCGCGCGATGCCGCCCAGCGTCAGGATGTTCTCCACCGGGATCTGCTGCTGTTCGAAGCACTCCATAATGGCGCGCGCGCCGAAGGCGGTGGCGGCGATCAGGCCGCCGAACAGCGCGGGGGCGTCGGTGCCGAGATTGAGATCGGTGATCACGCCTTTCAGGCGCTGGTTAGCGTTGGGGGTGCGGCGTCCGTTGAACCAGTCGAGCACCACCGGCAGGTGATCCAGCTGCGGATCGGCGGCCCAGGCTTCGGTGAGCTGGCGGATCAGGCTGCGCTGCAGTTCAGCCAGCTGCGGCTGTAGCTCAGGGTGCTGCGCTGCCGCCTGCTGCAGCGGCCAGCCGAGCAGGCGGCTGAACCAGGCGTAAATATCACCGAATGCAGACTGGCCCGCCTCACAGCCGATAGCGCCCGGCATAACGCTGCCGTCGACCTGGCCGCAGATGCCTTTGATGGCGCGATCGCCCACCTGGTCTGCATCGGCGATCAGAATGTCGCAGGTTGAGGTGCCGATCACCTTGACCAGCGTATAGGGCTGTGCGCCTGCGCCGACGGCACCCATATGGCAGTCGAACGCGCCGCCGGCGATAGTGACGGGTTGGTGCAGGCCAAGTCGCTGCGCCCATTCGGCGCTCAGCGTGCCGACCGGAATATCGGCGGTCCAGGTGTCGCTAAACAGCGGTGAGTCGAGCTGCTGGGTCAGCAGCGGATCGAGCGCGTTAAGGAAGTCGGGGTCGGGCAAACCCTGCCAGTCGGGATGCCACAGTGCCTTATGCCCGGCGGCGCAGCGGCTGCGCCGCAGGCTGGCGGGCGCGGTGGTGCCGCTCAGCAGCGCCGGCACCCAGTCGCACAGCTCGACCCATGATACGGCTGCGTCGCGCACCGCGGCGTCAGCGCGAGAGACGTGCAGAATTTTTGCCCAGAACCATTCAGAGGAGTAGATCCCGCCAATATAGCGGCTGTAGTCGGTAAAGCGCCCGCTGCGGCAGAGCTGGTTAATGGCTTCCGCCTCTTCAATAGCGGTGTGATCTTTCCACAGCACAAACATGGCGTTGGGGTTGTCGGCGAAGTCGGGACGCAGCGCCAGCACGTTGCCGTCGCGGTCAATGGGGGCGGGCGTCGAGCCGGTGGTATCAACGCCGATACCCGTGACGCTGTCACGTTGATCCGGCGTCAGCGCGTCGAGCACCCCCAGCAATGCCTGCTCCATCGCCTCGATATAGTCCAGCGGATGGTGACGAAAGCGGTTGGTATGGGGATCGCTGTACATACCCTGTTGCCAGCGCGAATAGTTCACTACGGCGCTCTTCAGCTCGCTGCCGCTGTCGCAGTCAACCGCCAGCGCACGTACCGAATCACTGCCAAAGTCGAGGCCCAGAGTGATGGCTCCAGCACGCATCGGTTTTCTCCTGTTATGAATAATCGTCCCTTATCCTGTGGCGGCGGCGCAGGAAACGTTATTCCCCGATGGCTGAGAATATGCACTTTTCTGTCATGGGCAGCGATTTTGTGATCGCCGACAAAAGTTGCCGGTCGGTTAAAATTGCTGAATATATGGAACATTTTGCCGTGATTTCAGGGTGTGATACCGCTCTACATTTTTCATCGTCTTTCCCGCTACAACTAGCCCAGCGTTTGCACAGGCTTTACTCATTCGCCGGTCTAACGCGCTGATTTTCATCTGTACCCAAAAAAGAAAACTGACTGGTAGCGTTTACACCGATTCGTTAACAGCAGGGAAAAACACCCTGGCTCCGGAGAGCATCATGCATAAATTCACTAAAGCGTTCGCGGCCATCGGCCTGGCAGCGGTTATGTCACATTCCGCTATCGCCGAAACCATGAAGCTGGGTTTTCTTGTCAAGCAGCCTGAGGAACCCTGGTTCCAGACCGAATGGAAATTCGCGGACAAAGCCGGCAAGGATTTAGGCTTTGAAGTGATCAAAATCGCCATTCCCGACGGCGAAA
Organism: Pantoea sp. ACRSC; assembly: GCF_022346785.1. Classification (NCBI taxonomy): domain Bacteria; kingdom Pseudomonadati; phylum Pseudomonadota; class Gammaproteobacteria; order Enterobacterales; family Erwiniaceae; genus Pantoea; species Pantoea sp. ACRSC. Next base: position 57,469 of record NZ_JAKRNN010000010.1, on the reverse strand, counting down.
AGACCCTTAACGCCATCGACAGCCTGGCCGCCAGCGGCGCGAAGGGCTTCGTGATCTGTACCCCTGACCCCAAACTCGGCTCCGCTATCGTCGCCAAGGCGCGCGGCTACGATCTGAAGGTGATCGCCGTCGACGACCAGTTCGTTAACGCCAAAGGCAAGCCGATGGATAGCGTACCGCTGGTAATGATGGCCGCCACCAAAATCGGCGAGCGTCAGGGGCAGGAGCTCTATAAAGAGATGCAGAAGCGCGGCTGGAACGTCAAAGAGACCGGCGTGATGGCGATTACCGCTAACGAGCTGGATACCGCGCGTCGCCGCACCGGCGGCTCGATGGATGCGCTGAAAGCGGCCGGCTTCCCGGCGGCGCAGATCTATCAGGTGCCGACCAAATCCAACGATATCCCAGGCGCGTTTGACGCCGGCAACTCGCTGCTGGTGCAGCATCCGGAAGTGAAACACTGGCTCATCGTCGGCATGAACGACAACACAGTGCTGGGCGGCGTGCGCGCCACCGAAGGCCAGGGCTTTAAGGCGGCGGACGTGATCGGCATCGGCATCAACGGCGTCGACGCCATCAGCGAACTGTCGAAAGACAAAGCGACCGGCTTCTACGGCTCGCTGCTGCCCAGCCCTGACGTCCACGGCTACAAGAGCAGCCAGATGCTCTATGAGTGGGTGAGCAAAGGGGCGGAGCCGCCGAAATTCACCGAAGTCACCGACGTCGTGCTGATTACCCGCGACAACTTCAAAACCGAACTGGCGAAGAAAGGGTTGATGTAAACCCGCGTACCGTGCCGTCGCCTGCGCGACGGCACCTTTACGGTAAACCAGAGGAGTTACCATGAATAGCGAGCCAACCTTTCTGTCGTTTCATGGCATCAGCAAGACCTTTCCCGGCGTTAAAGCGCTGCAGGATATCTCGTTTGACTGTCGCGGCGGCGAAGTACACGCCCTGATGGGCGAGAACGGCGCGGGCAAATCGACGCTGCTGAAAATTCTCAGCGGCAGCTATCAGCCCAGCGGCGGTGAAATCCGCATCAAAGGCGAGCCGGTCAGTTTTCAGCACACCAGCGAGGCGCTGGATGCTGGCGTCGCCATTATCTATCAGGAGCTGCATCTGGTGCCGGAGATGAGCGTGGCGGAGAACATCTACCTCGGTCAGATCCCGCACAAGCGCGGCCTGGTGAACCGCAAGCTGCTGCGCTACGAAGCGGGGCTGCAGCTGAAAAATCTCGGCATGGATATCGATCCCGATATGCCGCTGAAATATCTCTCTCTCGGCCAGTGGCAGATGGTGGAGATCGCCAAGGCGCTGGCGCGCAACGCGCGCATCATCGCGTTTGACGAACCAACCAGCTCGCTGTCGGCGCGCGAAATCGAGAACCTGTTCCGCGTTATCCGCCAGCTGCGCGCAGAGGGCCGGGTAGTGCTCTACGTGTCGCACCGCATGGAAGAGATCTTTGCGCTCAGCGACGCTATTACCGTCTTTAAAGATGGCCGCTACGTGCGCACCTTTACCGATATGGCCAATACCCATCATGACGATCTGGTGCAGGCGATGGTGGGACGCAACCTCGGCGATATCTACGGCTATACGCCGCGTCCGCACGGGCCGGTGCGGCTGGTGCTGGAGAAGGTCGAGGCGAAAGGGGTGCGCGAGCCCATCTCGCTTGAGGTGCGCGCCGGTGAAATCGTCGGCCTGTTTGGGCTGGTGGGTGCCGGACGCAGCGAGCTGATGAAGGGCATCTTCGGCGCGACCCGGCTGCGCGGCGGGCGCATTCTGCTGGATGGCGAGGTGCTGAAGCTGCGCGAGCCAATCGACGCTATTCGTGCCGGCGTGATGCTCTGCCCGGAAGACCGCAAAGCCGAGGGGATCATTCCTGTTCACTCGGTGCGCGACAACATCAATATCAGCGCGCGCCGTCATAATCTGACCGCCGGCTGCCTGATTAAAAATCAGTGGGAGACCCGCAACGCCGACAGCCATATCCGCTCGCTCAATATTAAAACGCCTCACGCCGAGCAGCTGATCATGAACCTCTCGGGCGGCAACCAGCAGAAGGCGATTCTCGGCCGCTGGCTGTCGGAAGAGATGAAGGTGATCCTGCTGGACGAGCCGACGCGCGGCATCGACGTCGGCGCGAAACATGAGATCTACAACCTGATCTATCAGCTGGCGAGCAAAGGCATTGCGGTGCTGTTCGCCTCCAGCGACCTGCCGGAAGTGATGGGCCTGGCCGACCGCATCGTGGTGATGCGCGAAGGCGCTATCGCCGGCGAACTGCTGCATGACGCCGCCACGGAGCAGCAGACGCTGAGCCTGGCGATGCCTAAAACCACCCAAGCGGCCGCCGTGGCCTGACAGAGGAAAAAATTATGTCTTCATCCACAACTTCAGGTACGCCGCCGGTGCAGCAGCGCAGCGGCATGCGCTTTGGGCGTATCTGGGATAACTTCGGCATGCTGGTGGTGTTTGCGCTGCTGTTTGTCGCCTGCGCCGTGTTCGTGCCTAACTTCGGCTCCTTTATTAATATGAAAGGGCTGGGCCTGGCGATGTCGATGTCGGGAATGGTGGCGTGCGGCATGCTGTTCTGCCTCGCTTCCGGCGATTTCGACCTGTCGGTCGCCTCGGTGATCGCCTGCGCGGGGGTGGTTACTGCGGTGGTGATCAATATGACCGAGAGCCTGTGGATCGGCGTCTTTGCCGGCCTGCTGATCGGCGTCGCCACCGGCTTTATTAACGGCTTTGTGATTGCGCGCCTGAAAATCAACGCCCTGATCACCACGCTGGCGACGATGCAAATCGTGCGCGGCCTGGCCTATATCTTCTCCGACGGCAAGGCGGTCGGCATCGAAGATGAGCGCTTCTTTACCCTCGGCTTCGCCAACTGGCTCGGCGTGCCCGCGCCGATCTGGCTCACTATCGCCACCATGCTGATTTTCGGCTTCCTGCTTAACAAAACCACCTTTGGCCGCAACACGCTGGCGATCGGCGGCAACGAAGAGGCGGCGCGGCTGGCGGGTGTGCCGGTGGTGCGCACCCGCATCATCATCTTTATTCTCTCCGGCCTGGTGTCGGCGGCGGCGGGCATTATTCTCGCCTCGCGCATGACCAGCGGCCAGCCGATGACGTCGCTGGGCTACGAGCTGGTGGTGATCTCCGCCTGCGTGCTGGGCGGCGTCTCGCTGAAGGGCGGCATCGGCAAAATCTCCTACGTGGTTGCAGGCGTCCTGATCCTCGGCACCGTAGAGAATGCGATGAATTTACTGAATATCTCGCCATTCTCACAGTACGTAGTGCGTGGTCTGATACTGTTAGCTGCGGTGATTTTCGACCGCTATAAACAAAAGCATAAAGCCTGACGGCACAAAGACGCGGCGCTCTGGCGCCGCGCGCGGCTTAATCCTGACTGAGTGAGGACGTTATGTACCACCGTGAATCCACAGCGGCGCAGCAAAATCCTCTGTTGCCCGGTTATCCCTTCAACGCCTGGCTGGTGGCCGGGCTGACGCCAATCACGGCCGACGGGCCGCTCGATTTCTTTATTGACCGCCCGCACGGCATGAAAGGCTTTATTCTCAACCTCACTATTAAAGGCAAAGGCCGCGTATTCGACGGTGAAAACGGCTTTGACTGCCTGCCGGGCGATATGCTGCTGTTCCAGCCGAAAACGCCGCACTACTACGGGCGCGCCTCCGACAGCCCGGAATGGCATCACCGCTGGGTCTACTTCCGTCCGCGCGCCTACTGGAACGACTGGCTGCAGTGGCAGGACGCGCGCGAAGGCGTCGGGCGGCTCCATCTCAACGAAACGCTGCGCGCCGAGTTCGACCGGCTGTTCGCCAGCATCGAGCAGACCCATAACTCCGGCCGCCGTTTCGCCGAGGAGCTGGCGATGAACCTGCTGGAGCGCCTGCTGCTGCGCGCGGTAGAGGAGGATCCGCGCAGCCATCAGCAGGTGCGCGATCCGCGCATTATCGAAGCCTGCCAGTACGTCACCAACCATCTCGCCAGTGAAGTCAAAATTGAAGAGGTGGCGCGCCACGTCTGCCTGTCGCCGTCGCGGCTGGCCCACCTGTTCCGCGAGCAGATGGGCGTTAACCTGCTGCGCTGGCGCGAGGACCAGCGCGTGATCCGCGCCAAGCTGCTGCTGCAAACCACGCAGGAGCCGATCGCCAGCGTCGGGCGCGAAGTGGGTTACGACGACCAGCTCTACTTCTCACGCGTGTTCCGCAAGCGGGTCGGCGTCAGCCCCAGCGATTTTCGTCGTCGCAATCAGGATGCGCAGGATAGCCTGCTTGCCGAAACGCCCTGGCCGATGGCGCAGCGTGCTATATCCTGATTTTTCGGGAGAATCCTGCTTGTTCTAACCGATGCTATGGTCTTAAATCAGTCGGGTATACGAATAAGAGGAGTAATAATGAGCGATAAACTTCGTGTTGGATTGATGGGATACGGCTTTGCGAGCAAGACGTTTCACGCGCCGCTGATTGCGGGCACGCCGGACGTCGAGCTGGCCGCTATCTCCAGTAGCGACGAAGCGAAAGTGCACGCCGACTGGCCGCAGGTAAAAGTGGTGGCCGATCCTCAGGCGCTGTTAGAGGACCCGTCGCTGCAGCTGATCGTGATCCCGACGCCCAACGATACCCACTTTCCGCTGGCCAAGGCGGCGCTAAACGCCGGTAAGCATGTGGTGGTGGATAAACCCTTTACCGTGACGTTGTCACAGGCGCGCGAGCTGGAGGCGCTGGCGAAGGCTAAAGGCCTGCTGCTCTCGGTGTTCCACAACCGCCGCTGGGACAGCGACTTCCTGACGCTTAAGCAGCTGCTGAATGAGGGCTCGCTGGGTGAGGTGCGCTATTTTGAATCGCACTTCGACCGTTTCCGCCCGGAAGTCCGTCAGCGCTGGCGCGAGATGAAAGGCGCCGGCAGCGGCATCTGGTACGATCTGGGGCCGCACCTGCTCGATCAGGCGCTGCAGCTGTTTGGCGCGCCGGTGGCCATTAACGTCGATATGGCGGAGATGCGCCCAGGGGCGCAGACCACCGACTACTTCCACGCCACGCTGACCTATCCGCAGCGCCGCGTGGTGCTGCACGCCAGCATGCTGGTGGCGGCGGAGTCACCGCGTTACGTGGTGCACGGCCTGCGCGGCAGCTACGTGAAATATGGTCTCGACCCGCAGGAGGATCGGCTGAAGGCGGGCGATTTTCCGCCGGGCGAAGAGTGGGGCTACGATATGCGCGACGGCGTCCTGACGCTGGCCGACGGCGAAGGGGTCAAGGAAGAGACGCTGATGACGCAGCCGGGCAACTATCCCGCCTACTATGCGGCAGTGCGCGACGCGATTAGCGGACGCGGCAGCAACCCGGTGACGGCGGAAGAGGCGATTCAGGTGATGGAGCTGATCGAGCTGGGGCTGCAGTCGGCAGAGAAGCGCCAGACGCTCTCGCTGAAGTAACCGGCAAAGGCTAACGGCGCTGTTCACGCCGTTGCCCGATCTCAGCCCGCTGGAAACGTAAAACGCGGATAACCGGGCCAAAGAGTAAAGCGCTGGCCCGGCGACGGGGCACCTCAGAGATGAGGTGCCTTGTCAGCACATTACTTACTCACAAAGGCCGCATCCGCGGCCTTTTTTACGCCTGCACTTTATTGCGGATAGCGGTTTTCTCGGCGTCGCTCAGGAAGGCGATGGTCAGGCCATTCTCCTGCGCCTGGCGGATCTGCGCGGCGCTCAGCCCGGCAGCGGGCGCGGCGTGCTGATACTCGTGCGCCAGCTCAATACCCTGAACCGCCGGATCGTCGGTGTTTAGCGTCGCCAGGATGCCGTGCTCCAGAAACTGCTTCAGCGGGTGGTGCGCCAGCGAGGAGACGGTGCTGGTCTGGATATTGGAGGTCAGGCAGGACTCGATGCCGATGCGGTGCTCGGCGAGAAAGTCCATCAGCGCGCGATCTTCAATCGCTTTCACGCCGTGGCCGATGCGCTCGGCGCCCAGCTCGCGGATCGCCTGCCAGATGCTCTCCGGCCCGGCCGCTTCGCCCGCATGCACCGTCACGCGGAAGCCGGCGTCGCGCGCCCGGGTAAAGTGGCTCAGAAACTCGCTGCCGGGAAAGCCCAGCTCGTCGCCCGCCAGATCGACAGCGGTGATGTGATCGCGGTGCGCCAGCAACCCTTCCAGCTCGCGCAGGCAGGCTTCGTCGCCGAAGGTGCGGCTCATAATGCCGATCAGGCGCACGTCGACGTTATATTTCTGGCAGCCCGCCTTAATCCCGTCGATAACCGCTTCCACCACGCCCGCCACCGGCAGGTTATGGTTCATCGCCATATAGCCCGGCGAAAAGCGCAGTTCGGCGTAGTGAATGCCGGCGCGCGCCGCATCTTCAACGTTCTCCAGCGCGATGCGGCGGCAGGCGTCGAGATCGCCCAGCACTTTGACGCCCCAGTCGAGCTTATTCAGGAAGCTCACCAGATCGGGCTGGTTCTCCACGACCTGAACGTGGGGACGCAGCGCTTCCAGCGTGGTGGCGGGCAGGGCGAGGTTAAACTGGCGGCCTAAATCCAGAATGGTTTGCGCGCGGATGTTGCCGTCAAGATGGCGATGGATATCGGTAACGGGAAGGCTGGAATCGAACATGCTGCACTCTCTGACAGGAATAAAAGTGCAGACCATTATAGAAACATCTTGCGCAACATAGCGAGTCCTTTGCGCAACCCACGCCGCAATTGCTGGGATAGTAAGCGAAAGGGCGGCGATTCACCGCCCGATGTCAGACGCCGAGCGCGTGCAGCGCCGCGATCAGGCGGCTGACGCCTTCCTCCAGCTTGCTGCGCGGACAGCCGGCGTTAAGGCGCAAATAGCCACGGCCCGCTTCGCCGTAGGTGGAGCCGGGCATCATCGCCACTTTCTGCTGATGGATAAGCTGTTGCTGCAGCGCCGCCTCGTCGATGCCGAGCGGGTTGAGATCGATCCACGCCAGGTAGGTCGCCTGCGGCGGCTGCAAGCTCAGCTGCGGGAAGGCGCCGTTAAGACGCTCCGCTATCCACTGCATATTCGCCTGCAAATAGCGGCGCAGCGCGTCGAGCCAGGGCGCGCCGTGGCGATAGGCGGCGATATGCGCCGCGACGGCGAGAACCGCAGGGGAAGAGAGGCCGTCCGCCGCCTTTATCTGCCGCAAAAACGCCTGGCGATCCCCGGCATCGGGAATAATCCCCCATGCGCCGGTTAACGCCGGCACGTTAAAGCTCTTTGATGCCGAGGTGAACAGCGCCCAGTCGCTGCGCGCCACCTCGCTCCAGGGCAAATGCACAACATCCGGCATAACCATATCCATATGGATCTCATCGCTGATAACGCGCACCTGATAGCGCGCGCAGAGCGCCGCCATCTGCGTCAACTCCTGGCGCGTCCAGACCTTGCCGGTGGGATTGTGCGGGCTGCAGAGCAGCATCACTTTGCAGCCGGGGCGAGCCAGCTGCTGCGCCAGCGCCTGCATATCACAGCGCCAGCCGTGGCTGTCGCGCTGCAGCGGCTGCGTCAGGACACGCCGTTGACTGGCAGTCAACAAGGCATAAAAGGCGTCATAGGCGGGCGTATGGATCAGCACTTCGTCGCCCGGATCGCTCCAGAGCCGCACCATCTGCGCCACCATATAGATCACCGAAGGCGCGTAAACCAGCGCGCGCGCATCCAGCGTGGCGTTAAATCGCGTCTGCATCCAGTTGCCGACCGCCGAGAGAAAGTCGTTATGCTGCCAGCGGCTGTAGCCAAACACACCGTGGTCGAGCCGCTGCTGCAGCGCCGCGCGGATAGCGGGCGCGACGGCGAAATCCATATCGGAAATCGTGAAGGGCAGCAGATCCGGCACGCCGAAGCGGTCGGCGACAAAATCCCACTGGGTGCAGTAGCTGCCGCGTCGGTCGATGGGCTGGTCAAAGTTAAAATGATCGCTCATATTCGTTACACCGTCACATTCATCAGCGACGCTAGCTCTTCCTTAACCGACTGCACCTGCGGCCCAATCACCACCTGCAGCGTGACCGGGCTGAGATGCACCACGCCGATGGCGCCGTTGGCCTTCAGCGCGGCGTCGCTTACTTTGCTCATATCGACGATACGCAGGCGCAGGCGGGTCAGACAGTTATCCAGCGAGGTAATATTCTCTACGCCGCCCAGCGCGTCGAGGATAGCGGGCGCGTTATAGCCCGACTTGCCTGCTCCGGCGCGGCTGACCTGCTGCTCGACGCCGCTCTCTTTTTCACGCCCGGGCGTAGCGATATTAAAGCGGGTGATGGCAAAGCGGAACAGCGCATAGTAGCCCGCAAACCACAGCGCGGCGGCGACCGGCACCCAGTACCATTTGGTGGCGAGGCCGTGCAGGATGCCAAACACTACAAAGTCGATAATGTTGCCGTCGGTATTGCCGATGGTCACCCCCAGCACCGCCATCAGCGTGAAGCCCAGCCCGGTGAGCAGCGCGTGCAGCAGATAGAGCGCCGGCGCGACAAACAGAAACAGAAACTCGATCGGCTCGGTGGTGCCGCCAACCACACAGGCCACCACCCCGGAAATCAGCAGCCCCTTGATTTTGTGGCGATTCTCCGGCCGCGCGCAGTGGTAGATGGCGAGCGCCGCGCCGGGCAGGCCGCCGAGGAAGGCGGGCATTTTGCCCTGCGAGAGAAAACGGGTGGCGCTTTCCGAGAAGCCTTTCACTTCCGGGCAGGCAAGCTGCGCCTGGAAAATGGTCAGCGCGCCGCTGACGCTTTTGCCGCACACCTCCAGGGTGCCGCCCGCGTCGGTAAAGCGAATAATCGCCACCAGAATATGCTGCAAACCAAACGGTAGCAGCAGGCGTTCGCCGGTGCCGAACAGCATCGGGCCAAGGTCGCCCGCGCCGTTAATCATCCAGCCAAGGGCCGCGATGCCGCGCGCGAAAAATGGCCAGATCAGCGGCACTACCAGGCCGAGCAGGCCGGTGACCAGCAGGGTGATAATGGGAACAAAGCGCGTACCGCCGAAAAAGGCGAGCGCGTCCGGCAGCCGGATAGTGTGGAAGCGCTCATGCAGCCAGAACACCACCACACCCGTGATTACTGCGCCGAGGATGCCGGTGTCGATCGCCTGGATGCCCAGCACCGACTGCACGTTGTTCGCCTTCAGCAGCGCCGCGTCGCCGCTGGGCAAGATGCCTTTAACGGTGAGCCAGAAGTTGGTGCTGAGGTTCATTACCGTGTAGCCGACAAAACCGGCGAAGGCCGCGACCCCTTTATTTTCGCGCGCCATGCCGAGCGGTATGGCGATGGCGAACATTACCGGCAGAAAGCGAAAGGCGAAGGCGCCGGTAGTCGCCATCCAGACAAACAGATGCTGCAGCAGGGGCTGGTCCAGCAGCGGGATCAGCGTCAGCACGTCGCGGCTGCTGAGCGAACTGCCGATGCCGAGCATAATGCCGCAAAAGGAAAGCAGGGCGACGGGCAGCATAAAGGTCTTGCCGAGGCTCTGAAAAAACTCCCAGAGCGTCAGACGCGGAAGTGAAGCGGACATATTTTCTCCTGAAAAGAAAGCGGGCAGCGGTTAGGTGAAATTCAGGATAAAACGTTTTACCACCAAGTTTTGGGCGGCCTGTCACAATCCAGGTGAGCGCCGAGAGGTTAAGTTTTTTCGGCAGGTTTAACGTTTTACCTATATGATGGAGCCACGTAATAGCTCTCCCCAGGCGCGCACTATGACGCAGCAAAAAATTACCATTAACGACGTCGCCCAGGCGGCTGGCGTCTCTGTTACCACCGTTTCGCTGGTGCTCTCCGGCAAAGGCCGCATCTCGCCCGCCACGGTGGCGCGGGTTAACGAGGCGATCGAACAGTCCGGCTATGTGCGTAACCGAACGGCGGCCGCGCTGCGCGGCGGCACCAGTGGGGTGATCGGATTGATCGTCAGGGATCTGAGTCAGCGCTTTTATGCTGAAATGACCGCCGGGCTTAGCGAGGCGCTGGAGGCGCAGGATAAGATGCTGGTGCTGACCCAGAGCGGCGCGCAGGGGCAGCATCTGACGCGCTGTTTCGAGTCGCTGGTGGCGCAGGGCGTCGACGGCGTGGTGCTGGGCGGCGATGCGGGCAACGGCGCAGCGCTGGCGGCGCGCGCCGCCGAGCTCGGCCTGCCGCTGATTTGCGCCTCACGCGCCAGCTATCTGGAGGGGAGTGACAGCCTGCGGCCAGACAACGCGCTGGGCGCGCGCATGGCAACGGAGTATCTGATCCGCCAGGGGCATCAGCATATCGCCTGGCTGGGCGGCAGCGGTGCCTCGCTGACGCGCGCCGAGCGTATCGGCGGCTACTGCGCCACCCTGCTGCAGTACGGCTTACCCTTTAAGCCGGAGTGGATTATTGAATGCGAAGAGAATCAGAAGGCGGCAGCCGACGCCACCGCGCAGCTGCTGCAGCGCCATCCGCGCCTGACGGCCATTATCGCCGCCAACCCCGCCACCGCGCTGGGCAGCTACTTCGCGCTGCTGCGCAGCGGGCGCACGCTGGGTCAGGGCGCGGTTGACAGCTACTACGCGCAGCAGATAGCGCTGGTGGGCTTTAGCGACGAGCCGCAGGCGAACCTGAGCGATCCGCCGCTTACCTTCGTCTGCAGCCCGGCGCGCGAGATGGGCCGCGCCGCGGCGGCGCGCATTCTGCTGCGGCTCAGCGCGCCGGAGACCGCCAGCCAGCATATGATTTTGACGCCGAGCCTTATCGGCGGTGACAGGAAATAAAAAAGCGACCCGCAGGTCGCTTTTGTTCTCGTTTCGCGCAGGCTTACTGCGGCATACCTTCGCTGGTGGGCAGGCCGAGCATATAGCGCGACATAAACTGCTCCAGCGTCATGGTGTTGCCGTTCATGTTCACCTGGCCGCCGGCGCTGTACTGCAGGCTGGTAACGATATTGTTGTCCTGCTGCTGGGTGAGACGGAACATCTGGCCCATCGCCGCCAGGCCTTTCACCTGCTGATCCGCCAGCTTCTGCGCGTCGTCGCCGGTGTAGCCTTCAGCCAGGCCAACGTTGCGCATCACTTCGGTCGCCATCGGCATATTGATCACCAGTTTAGCCGATAAGCTCTTCAGCACGCGGTCCACTATGCCGGCCAGGTTTTGCGGCTCGCCGGTCACGGTGGCGGGATCGTTGAAGTTGGCGGTGAGGTTAAAGGTGCTTTCGCCTTTGCTGTTTTTCCAGCTCAGCGGCGCAATGCTTACCATCGGCGCGCCTTTCAGCAGCGTCGGCAGATTGTTCATCAGAATGGTGTTTACGCCCGCCTGATAGCGAATCGGATCGCTGGCGAGGCCCGGCTGATTCAGCAGATCCTGCATCTGCGCCTGGTAGTTGTCGGAGAACGTTTTCACCGCCTGGGCGTCAAACTGCGCCAGCTTCATGCTGAGCTTCGCTTCGCCGAAATCGTTGTTCTGCAGGTGGACGTTATCGACGCGATAGTCGATATCGCCGCTGATTTTGCCCGCTTTGTTGTCAAACGATGAGGTGCCGTTGAGCTTTTGCAGCGTCAGGGCATCTTTGCCGTTAACGCTGGCGTTAAATTTTTCCAGCGCCACTTTTTGATCGCCGATGCGCACGCCTTCCGGCGTCAGATGCGTATTACCGCTGAGCTTCACGCCGTTGGCGGTAAACAGCACCGGCATGCCCAGCTCGTTTTTGCTGGTGATGGCGATGCTGTCGATATCGCTATCTATCGACACTTTATCGCCTTTGCTGTCCGCGCTGACGTTCAGCGTGCCGCCGTTGGTCGCCACGCGCTGGCCGGTCTGCGCATTCTGGTAATTAACCGGCAAAAAGTGCAGGGCGGTATCGGTCGCGCCGCTGTAGCCGACGCGGGTGTCCGCATTTATCGGCGACTTATTGTCGGTCAGGGCGAACAGATTTTTCAGCGCCTCGGTGTTTTCCAGCTCGGTGTGTACCGACGCCATGCTCGGGATCAGCGTAAAGCGGCGCAGCTGGGCGAACGGGAAGGGACCGTGATCGATAGTTTCGTTAAAGACGATGCTCTGCCCTGGCTTCAGGAAAGCGTTATCTTCGGTTTGCGAGTTTGCCTGCAGTACCAGCTTCGCTGAACTGCTGAACACGCCGCGCTGGTAATTCTGATAGCTGAGCTTCAGGCGGCTGTCCGGCGCGTATGCGTTAAGCTGGGTATTGGCGTTCTGCACCAGTTCATCCATATGGCTTTCCAGCTGCTTACCGGTAAACCATGCCGCGCCGGTCCAGATTACGCCCAGGGCGATAATCACACCTACGGCAACGTTGGTCTTTTTCATTGCTGAGTCGTCCTTATCCTTGTGTCCGCTTACGCCGCTGTCCGACGTCCGGCGAGGGAAGAAAAACGCCCGCAGGCGTTTTTCGCTAATAGATTGAAATAATAGCAGTTAGGGTCAGTTCCGTCAGCCAGATCAGCGCAATGCGTTAAAAACGCGCGCCAGGCGGCCGCTGCCGGTGGCTTTTAGCGCGCCGTCGCTGGCGGGCACAAAGCAGGACTCTCCCGGCTGCAGATGCAGCTGCTGCTGGCCCAGCGTCAGGGTCGCTTCGCCTTCAATGCAGAACAGGATCGCCGCGCTCTCCTGCGTGAGCGTCTGCGGTTCGCCGTCCAGCGCGTGAATGGCGAAGGCGAAATCCTCTACCGGAATGGGGAAATTCAGCGCGCGCTGCTGGCGCTGCGGCTGGGTAAGCAGCTGCGACGCCGGCTTTGGCTCAAACTTCACATTGGCGAGCAGCTCGGGAATATCGATATATTTCGGCGTCAGGCCGGCGCGCAGCACGTTGTCGGAATTGGCCATCACCTCCAGCGCCACGCCGTTGAGATAGGCGTGCGGCGTCTCGGCGTAAAGGAGCATCGCTTCGCCCGGCTGCAGCATAATCACGTTCAGCAGCAGCGGCGAAAAAAGTCCGCTGTCGTCCGGATAGTCCGCCGCAATCGCCTTAATGGTCTGCCACGGCTGGCCGTCGCGCGCGTTGAGCGCGGCTTTCAGCACGCCGAGCGCCAGCGACTTTGCGTCTCCCTGCAGCGACAGCAGGGTGGTGAACAGCGTCGCCAGATTCGCGCTGTCAGGATGCTGCAAAAAGTGGGCGATCTGCGGATGCGCGCCAGCGACCGGCTGCAGCAGCGAGGCGATCTCCGGCAGCTCGCGGAAGCCGTTCATCGCCTGAAAAGGGGTCAGCGCATAAACCAGCTCCGGCTTGTGGTTGGCGTCTTTATAGTTGCGCTCCGCCGCGTTAAGCGGAATGCCCGCCGCATTCTCGCGCGCGAAACCCTCTTCTGCCGCGCTTTTGCTGGGATGAACCTGAATCGACAGCGGGCGATCGGCGCACAGCACCTTAAACAGAAAGGGCAGTTCGCCAAAGCGTTTCGCCACCGCATAGCCCAGCATCTCCTCGGGCGCGGCGGCGATGACCTCGCGCAGGGAACAGGGCTCGCCCCCTACCTCAACCTGTGAAGGACTTTTAGGATGCGCCCCCATCCACAGCTCCGCCATCGGCGCGCCGGCAGGGTTGGCGATGCCGTAGAGATCCGTTAAGGCGGTTTTGCTGCCCCACGCGTAATTTTGCAGCGAATTGACCATCTTTTGCATGATTAACCCTTTAATCACGGGAAGTTATTGCGCCTATTAAAGCAGAAAATGGTTCGGATAATACATATGAAGTGCAAACAGCGCTTATGGCTCGCATAATGTTAAATTCTTGTATGTAAGATTTCTGCGCGTCCGGCGTGCTTCCCGCGTCGGGCGACCAATCACCACAACCTGTGCTAAAGGAGACGTAGACATGGCAGCCACGCGCATTGAAAAAGATTCAATGGGGCCCATTGATGTACCCGCAGACAAGTTATGGGGCGCGCAAACGCAGCGCTCGCTGGAACACTTCCGTATCTCGACAGAAAAAATGCCCACCGAGCTGGTCTATGCGCTGGCGCAGACCAAGCGCGCCGCCGCGACCGTTAACCGCGACCTCGGCCTGCTGCCTGCTGAACGTGCCGATGCGATTGTCAAAGCCGCCGACGAGGTGCTGGCCGATCGCCACAGCGGCGAATTCCCGCTGGCGATCTGGCAAACCGGCTCCGGCACCCAGACCAATATGAATATGAACGAGGTGCTGGCCAACCGCGCCAGCGAGATCCTCGGCGGCGAACGCGGCATGTCGCGCCTGGTGCATCCCAACGACGACGTCAACAGAAGCCAGAGCTCTAACGATGTGTTCCCGACCGCAATGCATGTCGCGGCGGTTATCGCGCTGCGTGAAAAGCTGATCCCGCAGATTGAAACGCTGAAAAAAACGCTGAGCGAGAAGTCCAGCGCCTTTAAAGATATCGTCAAGATTGGCCGTACCCATCTGCAGGATGCGACGCCGCTGACCCTGGGCCAGGAGATCTCCGGCTGGGTGGCGATGCTGGAGCATAATCTCCGCCATATTGAGCAGAGTATTCCTCACGTCGCTGAACTGGCGCTGGGCGGCACCGCCGTTGGCACCGGGCTGAATACCCATCCGGAATATGCGGAGCGCGTGGCGAAAGCGCTGGCCGAGCTGACCGGACAGCCGTTCGTTACCGCGCCGAATAAATTTGAGGCGCTGGCGACCACCGATGCGCTGGTGCACGCGCACGGCGCGCTGAAAGGGCTGGCTGCCTCGCTGATGAAAATTGCCAACGACGTGCGCTGGCTGGCCTCAGGCCCGCGCTGCGGCATCGGCGAGCTCTCTATCCCGGAAAACGAGCCGGGCAGCTCTATTATGCCGGGCAAGGTCAACCCGACCCAGTGTGAAGCGATGACCATGCTCTGCTGTCAGGTGATGGGCAATGACGTGGCGATCAATATCGGCGGCGCGTCGGGCAACTTCGAGCTGAACGTCTACCGGCCGATGGTGATCCACAACTTCCTGCAGTCGGTGCGCCTGCTGGCTGACGGCATCGACAGCTTTAACCATCACTGCGCCGTCGGCATCGAGCCGAACCGCGACCGTATTTCGCAGCTGCTTAATGAGTCGCTGATGCTGGTGACCGCGCTCAATACCCATATCGGCTACGACAAAGCGGCTGAAATCGCCAAGAAGGCGCATAAAGAGGGGCTGACGCTGAAAGGCTCGGCACTGAAGCTGGGCTATCTCACCGAAGAGGAGTTTGACGCCTGGGTGCGCCCGGAAGATATGGTTGGCAGCATGAAGTCGTAACCGCCGCCGTTATAAAAGGCCAGCGCTGCTGGCCTTTTTGCGTTATATCGGGCAGTCGACCCACAGGTGCAGCCGCGGGATCAGCAGGTTGAGCGGCTGCGCCGCCGGCTTGTAGCGATGCTGCACGTTATCGGCGTTGTAGTTCAGCAGTTCGCCCAGCACCGGCACCTGGGTGCGGTCGCGGCACAGCACAATAATCGGCGACGGGCAGGCGAGCTGGGTCTGCTTTTTCTCGTCGGCGCGCCAGACGCGCGCAATCGGCTGCACCTTTACCGGACGCTTTATCTTCAGCCGGGCGGTGGCGGGCAGGGCGCGCACGCTCTCCAGCTCATCCTGTACTTTTTCTGCCCACTGCTCGCGCGTCCAGGGCGCCTGCGCGCGGTTTGCGCTCAGGCTCTTCTCCAGCTGCGCGATAATCTCCTCACGCTTCACGTTTTTGATGACGTGCTTATTGGCCCAGCCGAAGCGCAGGCTGTCTGGCGCCTGCAGCAGGGTAATGGAGCGGTAGGCGTTCAGCGTAATCAGGCCGCGCAGATGCTGGTGAACGAACTCAAAGCGCGCCTCGCTCGGCAGCCCCGACTCCACGGTAATAATCTGCTCCAGTCGCGCTTTATAGTGATTCACCTGCGCGATCTGGTCGATAAGGGCGGTTTCGCGTTCGCCCTCAGCCTCAATACAGAGGGCGCCGGGCAGGCGAACGGCCGCTTTGGTGCTGAGCTTTTCTGACTGGTGCTGCATAAAGAGGCGGCAGAAGTGCGCCAGCGCCATTTCGCGCGCCGCTTCGCCCAGGTGCTGCTCGACGGCAATTTCGGTCACCGCGTCATGCTCATGGCCTTTTTCAACCGGGGGCAGTGAGAACACCCGCGCGATCAGCAGCGGCTGCGCCATAATCATTTCGCGTAACTCGGCCAGCGCCCGTTCAAGGCTGTTGGCGCAGTCATGCAGGTCGGAAATCAGATCGTAACGCATCATTATTCTCCATAGTTACAACATTCCTTACTCTGACAGAGAGAGGCTCTGTGTGCAATCCATTCTATTAGTTACAACATACATAAAAATTACAATACAAAATCGTGCGGCCTGCCGGCTGAACAGGCAAAGCGAAGCGCTGCGTGCGTTTCGGTTTTTTCCTTATTCTCTGGCATGTTATAAAAGGCGCTACCTGTACAAAAGGGTGACGGATGTGAATCAACGGAATAAACCCGGCGTGTCGGCGGTTGTGGTGCTGGGCCTGGTACAAATACTCTCCTGGGGCGGATCCTTCTATCTGATGGCGGTGATGGCGGCCCCCATCGTCGCGGAAACCGGTTGGTCGCAGCAGTGGGTCTACGGCGCGCTGTCGCTCGGCATCCTGGTGTCCGGCCTGCTGGCACCGCTTTGCGGACGCATTATCGCGCGCACCGGCGGCCGAATGCTGCTGGCGCTGAGCGGGGCGGTGATGGCGGCCGGGCTGGTGGTGATGGGATTAAGCCACTCGCTGCCGCTGTTTCTTGGCGCCTGGGTGATTATCGGCGTGGGTATGGCGATGGGGCTTTATGACGCGCTGTTCGCTACGCTGGGCACGTGCTACGGCGGGCAGGCGCGCAGCGCCATCACCAGCATTACCCTGATCTCCGGCTTTTGCACCACGCTGGTATGGCCAGGCACTGCGCTGCTGATTCATCTGCTGGGCTGGCGCGGCGCCTGTTTCGCTATCGCGGCGATGCTGCTGTTACTGGTGTTACCCGCCTCTGTTTACGCGCTGCCGAATAACGCAGTGGCCGTGAAGGCGAAAGCGACATCAGCTCCCGCGCCGCAGAGCGATATCGCGCCGTCGCTGTTCTGGCTGCTGTGCGCCATCTTTACGCTGGCCTCGGTGATTATGACGGCGATGTCGGTACAGCTGATCGCCTTGCTGCAGGCGAGCGGCTATACGCTGGCTGCCGCGCTAGGGCTCAGCGCCATTCTGGGGCCGTGTCAGGTGGGCTCACGCATCGTCGATATCCTGTTTAAACGCGGCCATCCCATCTGGACCGCTTTTTTCTCGGTCGGTCTGGTGGCGCTTGGCCTGCTGTTGCTGGCGCTGTTTCCTCAGCTTGCGCTGCTCAGCATGGTGTTTTACGGTGCGGGAAATGGTCTGCGCGCCATCGTACGGGGAACTTTACCGCTGGCGATGGTCAAACCAGAGGCGTATGCCGTCGTGGTTGGGCGGATGGCGCGCCCGGCGCTTATCGGTCAGGCGCTGACGCCGCTGGCAGGGGGATATCTGTTTGAAACCCTCGGCGCTTCCGCTACGCTGTGGCTGCTTTGCGCGCTGGCGCTGCTTAACGTCGCGCTGGTGCTGCTGCTGAAAAAGCGGCTGCCTTCGACGCCGCCAGCGGCAGTTTAAGGGCAGGGCGAAAGCAGTGGCGCCGCGGGCTGAACAGCTTGTGCTGTTGGCTGCCAGGTTTTAATGAATACGTGCCCTGGCGCAGTCGCCTTGCTTCTAAAAAGCAACAGTGTTTGTTATATTTATTGCTCACTGAATGTTCACTTACGCGGCAATAAAACAATAAGATCCACCGCAACTCAGGATAAATAAATGCTTGATTACCGCTTCCCGACAGCTTTGCAAATGGTTCTTAGCGTAGCGATGGCGGAGCAAATGGGTAAACGCTCGACCAGCGCCATTCTGGCATACGGCCTTGAGGCGAATCCCAGCTTCATCCGCAAGCTGATGGTTCCGCTCACTCGCGACGGCATTATCGTCTCGACGCTTGGCCGCACCGGTTCAATCCACCTTGGGCGTCCGGCCAGCGAAATCACGCTGCGCGATATCTACACCTCGGTGATTGAGGACAAAAAGCTCTGGGCGTCGCGTCCAGACGTTGCGCCTCGCTGCCTGGTCAGCGCCAATCTCTGCTGGTACTTTAAATCGATTGCCGATGAAGCCGAGCAGGCCTCGCTGGAAGTGCTGGAAAAACGCACCGTTGCCGACGCGCTCGAAGAGCTGAAGAAAGGCAACGAAACCGAGTGCGCCCCGGTGCTGGAGCCGGATGCGATCGAGGACCTGTGTAAAAAAAGCCGCTAAATGCGGCTTTTTTTATAGCTGAGTTTTGCGCCTTTTCTGAACGTTTTCTCGCCTCTCCTGCCGTCAAATCCTGCCATTTTCTCGCTATAGCAAAATTACCCCGCGAAATGAGGGTGTTTTTATCCGATTGATAACGCAGAAAAAGCGTATTTTTCCGTCTGATTATTTTGTATCTATGGAGAGAGAAATGGCCTTAATCAACTGTCCGGAATGCAAAGCGGACATCAGCGATTCCGCTTTTAAATGTCCCTCATGTGGACATCAGGTAAAAAAACCGAAGCGAACGCTGTTTGGGAAAATCGTGAAGATCGTGTTTATCCTTTTTAACCTGCTGATGATCTATTCCATCTTCGCCGGCATGGGCGCGAGCGGAGACGTCATCAACAACGCCGCTTCCGATGCAGAACGCGCTGGCGCGGCGCTGGGCGCAGGCATGGGCGCGATGATGCTGGGGATCCTCTGGGTTGTGGGCGATATCATTATCGGCACGCTGGTTTTTCTGACGCGTCCCAAAGCCTGACAGGGCCTTTTGCAACGTGTTATGAATATAAAAAGCCGCTAACCGCGGCTTTATTATGGTGAGTATGCTTCCAGTAGCCATTTCACGCCGGGCTATTTTTTCTGTAAAGGGTTCTGCTTCCAGCGCATCACCAGCCACTCAAACTCCTGATACGTGGTCTCAGAGTGAATATGCTCTCTGATCGCTTTAATAAGGGGCTCCGCAATATCCCAGGCCTGAATAACTTTTCTCTGTCAATTATTGCGCCTGGCCACAATTGCGTAGCGGTACGCAATTTTCATATTTAGCGTTAATTATATAAATAAAAAAGGGCGGTCACTGACCGCCCTTAATCTTTACACCGTCTGCATCGTTTCTTGCGGTGCCTTGCGCGTCACCAGCTTACGCAGCGTGACGTAGAACACCGGGGTCAGGAACAGACCGAACAGCGTGACGCCCAGCATCCCGGCGAACACGGTAATACCGGTAACGCCGCGCACTTCTGCGCCCGCGCCTTCGCCCAGAATCAGCGGCACGGTACCGGCGATAAAGGCGATAGAAGTCATCACGATGGGACGCAGACGCAGGCGACAGGCCTCCAGCGCCGCTTCCACAATGCCTTTGCCCTGCATCTCCAGCTCGCGGGCGAACTCCACAATAAGAATGGCGTTCTTACACGCCAGCCCCATCAGCACCACCAGGCCGACCTGCACAAAGACGTTGTTATCGCCGCCCGTCAGCCAGACGCCGACCAGCGCCGACAGCATGGTCACCGGTACGATCAGGATCACCGCCAGCGGCAGCGTCCAGCTCTCATAGAGCGCGGCCAGTACCAGGAACGCCAGCAGCACCGCCACCGGGAAGACGATAAAGGCAGTATTACCCTGCGTCGCCTGCTGATAGCTCAGGTCGGTCCACTCAATATTCATGCCGTTAGGCAAAAGCTGACCGGACATCGCTTCCAGCTGGGTCATCGCCTGCGCGGACGAGAGGATACGCGGATCGGCATCGCCAATCAGATCCGCCGCCGGATAGCCGTTATAGCGGATCACCGGGTCGGGTCCGTAGGTGGTGGTAATATGCACCATGCTGCCGACAGGCACCATCTCGCCGCGATCGTTGCGGGTGCGCAGGTTGGCGATATCCTCAACGCTGTCGCGGAACTCGCCATCCGCCTGCGCCATCACGCGCCAGGTGCGGCCGAAACGGTTGAAGTCGTTGACGTATGACGAACCGAGATAGGTTTGCAGCGTGCTGAAGAGATCGGTCAGCGATACGCCCTGCGCCTTGGCTTTATCGCGATCCACCTGCACGTCGAGCTGGGGCACATTCGCCTGGTAGGACGAAATAGGATAGTGCATCCCTGGCGTCTGCATCACCGCGCCGGAGAGGGTGTTAATCGCCGTCTGCAGTGCGCCGTAGCCCAGCCCCGCGCGGTCCTGCACGTAGAGCGAATAGCCGGAACCCTGGCCCAGACCGAGGATAGGGGGCGGCATAATGGAGAAGCCGAACCCCTGCTGCAGCTGAGAAATCTTCGCATTAATCTCCGCGTTAATCTCTGCCGCACTGTGCTTACGCTCGCTAAAAGGCTTCAGACCGAAGAACACCGTGCCGGTATTGGGCGTGTTAGTGAACTGCAGCGCATTCAGGCCGGGGAAGGCGACAGAATAGGCGACGCCTTCGGTATTCATGCCGATTTCGCTCATCTTGCGGATCATCTCGTCGGTACGCTCCAGCGAAGAGCCTTCCGGCATCTTCACGCCGCCGATCAGATAGAGTTTGTCCTGCGTCGGGATAAAGCCGCCCGGCACGGCGTGGAACATAAAGCCCGCGCCCGCCAGCAGCAGCACATAGACGCCGAACACCGCGCCGCGGCGGCGCAGCGTTTTGCCTACCAGGCCTTCGTAGCCGTGCGCGCTGCTGTTAAAGAAGCGGTTGAACGGACGGAACAACCAGCCGAGCAGGCGATCGATAATGCGCGTCGGAATATCTTTCGGCGCATGGTGATCTTTTAGCAGCTTCGCCGCCAGCGCAGGAGACAGGGTCAGCGAGTTGATGGCGGAGATCACCGTGGAAATGGCGATAGTCACCGCGAACTGCTTATAGAACTGGCCGGTCACGCCGGAGAGAAATGCCATCGGCACGAACACGGCGCACAGCACCAGCGCAATAGCGATAATCGGCCCGGAGACCTCGCGCATCGCCTGATGCGCCGCCGCCTG
The DNA here is from genome assembly GCF_022346785.1 of Pantoea sp. ACRSC. NCBI lineage: Bacteria > Pseudomonadati > Pseudomonadota > Gammaproteobacteria > Enterobacterales > Erwiniaceae > Pantoea > Pantoea sp. ACRSC. Next base: position 36,496 of record NZ_JAKRNN010000010.1, on the reverse strand, counting down.
CGGTGAAAGGCCCAGCGCGATATTACGCTCGACGTTCTCCACCACCACGATGGCGTCATCCACCACGATGCCGATCGCCAGCACCAGCCCGAACAGGCTCAGGGTATTCAGCGAGAAGCCGAGCAGGTAGAGCACGCTGAACGTCCCGACGACCGAAACCGGCACCGCCAGCAGCGGAATGATCGAGGCGCGCCAGGTCTGCAGGAACAGGATCACCACCAGAACCACCAGGGCAACCGCCTCCAGCAGCGTATGCACCACCGCGCTGATAGAGTCGCGCACGAACACGGTAGGGTCGTAAGGGGCAGCCCACTTCACATCGTCCGGGAAGCGCGTTGCCAGCTCGTTCATCTTAGCGCGCACCGCGTTGGAGAGATCGATAGCGTTGGCCCCCGGCGCCTGGAAGATACCGATGCCGACCGCGTCCTTATTGTTGAGCTGCGAACGCAGGGCATAGCTGCCAGAGCCCATCTCGATACGCGCCACGTCGCGCAGGCGTACCAGCGAGCCGTCATCCGAGGTTTTCAGGATGATGTTGCCGAACTGCTGCTCGTTTTCAAGGCGGCCAGCGGTGTTGATAGAGAGCAGAAAATCGGACTGCTTCTTCAGCGGCTCGGCACCCAGCTGGCCGGCTGACACCTGCACGTTCTGCTCCTGCATCGCCGTCACCACGTCGGCGGCGGTCAGGCCGCGCGCAGCCACTTTGTTGGGATCGAGCCAGACGCGCATCGCATATTCGCCCGCGCCGAAGATCTGAATCTGGCCCACGCCAGGCAGGCGCGCCAGCTCATCTTTCACCTTCAGCGTGGCGTAGTTGCGCAGGTAGAGCGAGTCGTACTTGCCGTGCGGCGAGAACATATGCACAACCAGCGTCAGCGTTGGCGACATCTTCTGGGTGGTGATGCCGAGGCGGCGCACATCTTCCGGCAGGCGCGCTTCCGCCTGGGCGACGCGGTTTTGCACCTGCACCTGCGCCTGATCGGGATCGGTGCCCGGGCGGAAGGTGACGGTAGTCACCAGCACGCCGTCGGAACCGGCCACCGATTTCATATACATCATATTTTCAACGCCGTTGATCGCCTCTTCCAGCGGCGTAGCCACCGAATCGGCAATCACCTTCGGGTTGGCACCGGGATATTCGGCGCGCACCTGCACGCTGGGCGGTACCACGTCCGGGTATTCACTGATCGGCAGCAGCGGAATGGCGATCAGGCCGGTCACGAAAATTAAAATCGACAAAACGGCGGCGAATATCGGCCGGTCGATAAAAAAGCGGGAAAAGTCCATAGCGGCAGTAGCCTCAGTTAGTTGGCGTTAGCCGCGCGCATCGCGACCTGCTGGGCCGTTACCGGCATTCCGGGCATAAACACTTTTTGCAGCCCGTCGACAATCACCCGATCGCCCGACTGCAGCCCGCTTTTCACAATGCGCAGACCCTCGGCCATCGCGCCGGGCTGGATGTCGCGGCGCTGCGCTTTGCCCTCTTTGTCCACCACATAGACATATTTGCGATCCTGGTCGGTCAGCACCGCCTTGTCGTCAACCAGCAGCGCCTGGAACTCCGCGCTGCCGGGCAGGCGTACGCGGGAGAAAAGGCCGGGCGTAAACTGGCGCTGGCGGTTGTCGAGCTGGGCGCGCATGCGGATGGTGCCGGTGCTGGCGGCCAGCTGGTTGTCGGTGAAGTCGACGATGCCGCGATGCGGATAGCCGCTTTCGCCCGCCAGGCCGATTTCCACCGGCAGCGAGCCGCGCTGCTGGCCCTGACGCGCCATCGCCTGGTAGTGCAGGAAGGTGGCTTCATCGACGTCGAAGTAGACATACATGCGATCCTGCGACACCAGCGAGGTGAGTACGCTGGCGCTGTCGCCGGCGGTCACCAGGTTGCCGGTGGTGATCATGGCGCGGCTGGCGCGTCCGTCGATCGGCGCGGTCACGCGGGTAAAGTCAAGATTGAGCTGCGCCATATCCACGGCCGCTTCAGCAGAGAGCACGTCCGCCTGCGCCTGGCTGGCAGCGGAGCGACGCTGTTCCCACTGCTCGCGCGACACCGCCTGAGTGCCGATCAGCTTCTCGGTGCGCGCCGACTCGCTGCGCGCCAGCGCCGCCTGACTGCGTGCGCGCGCCAGTTCGGCCTTCGCCTGCTCCAGCGCGGCGCGGTAGGTGCGGTCGTCGATGGTGAACAGGACCTGACCCTTTTTCACTTCGTCGCCTTCGCGGTAGTTCACCGCGTCGATATAGCCAGAGACGCGCGGGCGCAGCTGCACGCTCTGCACCGCCTCGATGCGGCCATTAAAGCTGTCCCACTGGCTGACGGGTTTCACCACCACGTCGGCGACGCTGACCTGAGGAGGGGGCGGCGGGGCGTTTTGCGCCACGCCTCTGTCGCATCCGCTGAGTATGCTGCTGAGCAGCACCGCGCCCAGAAGGGTTGAACCCTGACGAACCCACTTCGTTTGTCTGTTCATTATTGTTATTCCGCATAGCGTTAAAAAAAGAGCCCACAAAGGCGGGCCAATATTTGCAACTTTTAAGATTGCAATTTATCGCGAGGAGTGTAGGCTCGGGTATCCTGCAACTGCAAGAATATCTGATACACTTTATGTGCGGTTTTGCTGGGGGCGATGCACAGGCGTAGCGGGGCGGAGAATGACCTTACGGCGAGTGCGGCATTTAATGTATCAATTCAACTTGCATTAAATGGCAAAGTCAGTCACCCTTAAAGTGTAATTGCAACTGATACTGATACTGTTCGCAACGGCGACGGGAGAAAATGGGATGATGAGCGACGCATTTATTCACGATCTAATCGACTGGATCGATAACAATATCGAAGCACGTCTGGATCTGGACACCGTATCGGAGCGCGCAGGCTATTCCAAATGGCACCTGCAGCGTATGTTTAAAGAGCACACCGGCTATCCGCTGGGTGAGTACATCCGCATCAAGAAGCTGAAGAAATCCGCGGATCGTCTGACGACCACCAACGAGCCGATCCTCAACGTGGCGATTTCGCTGGGCTTCGACTCGCAGCAGTCTTTCAACCGCAGCTTTAAACGCCAGTACGGCGTCGCGCCAGGCGCCTGGCGTCGACATGGGGCGCAGATGCAAGCCATGCAGTGATCCCCGCAGGGCCAGCTTCGCTGGCCCGCGCTGTATCTGCCCGCTAAAGCTGGTATTATCAGCGTCCTGTTGTCTGGGATGCCATCATGTCAAAAAAACTCTGGATCGCACTGTTCATCGTGCTTGCGGCCGCCTGGGCCGGTCTTAAACCCCACCTTAACGTTTCACCCACGCCTGAAACCGGTGATATCAGCTCGCTGACCGATGCGCGTACCGTGGCGCGTTACCTGCTGCAACATCAGCAGCTACCCTCATATTACATCAGCAAAAATGACGCGCGCCGTCGCGGCTGGGATCCGGCCAAAGGCAATCTGTGCGAGGTACTGCCGGGCAAAGCGATCGGCGGTGACCGCTTCGGCAATCGTGAAAAGCGCCTGCCGCAGCGCAGCGGACGCCTCTGGTATGAAGCGGACGTCAACTATCGCTGCGGCCATCGCGAGGCAGATCGGCTGGTCTACTCCTCTGACGGCCTGGTCTATATCACCACCGATCACTACCGCAGCTTTAAGCAGGTGCCCTGAAGATGCTGACCATTACGCTCGACTTTCGTCGCCTGGCGGATCGCGATGCGCTCTACCAGACGCTGGCGCAGCAGAGTCATTGCCCGTTCGCCTTCGGCAATAATCTGGACGCGCTGTGGGACTGGCTGACCGGCGGCATGGCGCTGCCGGCGCGTATTCATCTGCGCCACGCGGCGGAGGCGGAAAAGCGCGACGAGTTTGCCGCCGTGCTGGCGCTGCTGGAAGAGGCGGCGCAGGTGCTGGAGGGCGACCTGCGCCTGAAGCGGGATTAGCTGCGCAGCGTCGCGAGGATGGCGGTCAGCGCGGCGCGCGCGGCGGGCGTGACGTCGCGTCCACCGGCGTGACCGTTGTTCTCCAGGATCACCGAATTGAGCCCGACCAGCCAGTCGTAAATATAGTAGGCGGTGTGGTTGGCGGGCGCGGCGGAGAGGCGCGTCAGCCGCTGTCCGGCAGAGAAGCTGACGCTCGGCGCGGGCGGACGCGCAAAAATCGGCTGGCCGCGATTGACGCGGCTCGGCGGCCGTTCCGCTTCATCACGCTGTAAAAAGCCCAGCCAGGCGACAAAATCCCCCAGCACCGTCATGGCGCGGGAAACCTGACGATCGGCGCGCGACTCATGGGTAACGGTGGGGTTTTCCGGCTCGTGCAGCGCCTGCTCCAGCGACGTCAGCATATCGAGGCGGAAGCTGGCAACGATCAGCTCTTCTACCAGCCACTCCAGCGTGCCGCGATCCACATTCAGCAGCGTCAGCAGGCTGCGGTTCTCCGGCAGCTCGCGCAGATGATCGAGCCACAGCGCCATCACCTGGCGCGCAAAGCTCTGTCCCACGGCGCTGACCTGATGCGGCGCGCCCGCCGGCTCGGCCAGCGGCGTATCGCTAAAGAGATCGAATTCAAATCCGACGCCGAAATGCTGCGCGGGCGCCTCGGCGCGGATCGCCGCGGCCGTGGTCGGCGCGTCATGCTGGCTGAGCCAGAGCTGGCGCAGCGTTTCGCGCGGCGGCTGCAGCCGCTCCAGCAGTTCGCCGTGCAGGCCGGTGCGGTGCTGCAGACATTTCAGCAGCGTATCGGCGATGGTCTGCCTGCGCGCCGCCTGTTCGGCGCTCGCTTCGGCATCGGTCCAGGGCAGCAGTCGACGCTCCAGCACGCTGTGCTGCAGGGCGCGCAGCTCGGCCAGCAGCCGATCGCGGCGCGCATCAGGCTGCATCTCATCCTGCAGCCACTCCGCCATGCGATCGACGCCGGCGCGATCGAGCGCCAGCATTGATCCCCAGCGCTGACCGGGCTGGCCGATCTGGCGCTGTACCGCCTCATCGACGTTAATCTGCTGATGGCGCGCGTCATAAGGGGTGATGGCCCAAATCAGGCGCGGCTTTTCGCCGTTTTCGCGCGGCGGCTGATGCAGCTGCCATTCGCGCAGCGCGCGGCTGGCGACATCGACATCCTGGCGCTGGCTGGCGGCGGTGCAGACCAGCATTAAATCGATCCCCTGGCGCGTGGCGTAAAAGCCAGGCAGCAGGGCGCGTTTCTGCTCCAGCAGTCGGGCAAGCAGCGGATCCTGCTGCTCCAGACGCTGACGCTCCTCCAGCGCCGCCGCATCGGCGGGCGCGCCGGGCGCGGGCAGATCCAGCATATCGGCGTCGTCAAACAGGGCGGTGCGCGGCGTGGAGCTTAAGGGGATGGTCAGCTCCAGGGTCAGCAGCGCCAGCCAGCCGAGCGCCACCTGCTGCGGCTTGCCGATGCGGTTGCCGTTCAGCGGGCAGACTTCCACCTTCATCTGCCGATCCTGCTCGCTGGCGGGCGCGATCAGCTGTTCGCTCGGCAGCAGCGCCTCATCCGTCAGCAGGCTAAGCGGCGCAAGCACGCGGCTGGCACTGCGCAGCTGATGGCGCAGATGCAGCAGCGCGTGCAGCGCCTCGCTCAGCTCCGGCTGCGTCGGCCACAGCAGCGCAAAGAGCTGCACCCGGTCGTCCACGCTGAGCGCCGGGGCCAGTTCGACCGCCTGCGGCCAGAAATGGCGGTCGAGCCGCGGATCGTGACAGCGGTGACGACGGCTCCAGGCCCAGAGCGTGACCAGCGCGTCGCTGTCGAGCCCGCCCACCGGGGCGCTGAGCCGCTGGCGCTGCAGGCGCTGCAGCTGCTGGTCGAGCTGGGCGCTTTCCGGCTGTGCCGCCGCATGACGGCAGCTCAGCACCAGGCGTAAAATTTCCGCCTCGCCCAGCAGCTGCAGCTCCACCGGCCATTCACCGGAAAGGGGGTCGCGCTGATGGCAGTAGCGGGTCGCCGCAGCGAAGTCGAGATTGCCGGGATTGATCTGCTGGAAGACGTTCAGGCTTTTTTCGCCGAGGCGCGTCAGCAGCTGCCCCTGCGCGTCGGCGACCATTTCGCTCAGCAGCCAGGCTTTACCCGCCTGCGACTGGCCGAACAGCGCCAGCGTCACCGGACGGACGACCTGCTGGGCCAGCGCATCGCTCTGCACGCGGGCGCGGCGCAGCTGGCGCGTGAAGGTTTCCGCCTCCAGCGCCAGGCGCGGCGACGCGTCGCGGTGTTCGGCGATCCAGCCCAGGCTGGCGTTAAGCGCCTCCTGCAGCAGGCCAAGGCGTTTTGCCAGCGTCTGCGGCTGGCGCGGTTTTACAGTTCTCATCGTTTACAAAGGCTTCCGCTGTCAATCCAGTACTGGGCGTTGGCGTTGCCCGTCGGCGAGAGGGTGTTGAGCTTCAGGCTCAGCTGCTCGAGCGGCACGCGGGTGCCATCGTCGAGGCGGGCGTCGCTCAGCACCAGGCGCTCCGGCCCCGGCAGCGTCGGGCCGGGCGCAACCGCCAGCTTCACGCGCAGCACGCTCTCTCCGGCCACCTTGCGCGCCAGCTGAGCGTCGTTCAGGGTCAGGCTATAGAGCGGCGACGCGGGCCAGCGATCGTTGTCGAGCTGGCGGAAGCCGAGGCAGACGTTGCCGCGAATGCGGAAGCTGCTTTTGCGGTCCAGCGCGAAGCTCCGGTCGTCGAGATCGATATCGCCGTAGCAGAGATTATCGTCGGTCAGCGCCTGATTTTCATCCAGCACGCCAAGATAGCGGATCGTCGAGTAGGGCTCGAAATCGCCCGCGCGGAACCAGAAGCTGTTAAGGCGCAGATCCAGCGCCAGCAGGCAGAGCATCGCGCCCACCGCCGCGGTGGATTTCGGGTTGTCGATGCGGCCATGTTTGTTGAACGGATACCAGTCGCTGGTGTGATAGCCCTCCAGCGACAGAATGCGGCTGCCCGGCAGCGGCTGCAGATGGCGCACCAGCGCCTGAATGCCGGGGAAGCGCGACGGGCGGCCGGTGAGCAGCAGCACATCGCACTGATAGAGCGACACCACCTCGCACATTGAGCGCAGCGCCGGAATAATCGCCATGCGGTGCTGCATAAACTCGGCGTGCAGCTGCGCAAGGCTGACGATCAGCGGCACTTCCAGCAGATCGAAACCGCTGTCGGCACCCAGGGCGCGCTGGATCTCGCCGTTGATAAAGGCGAGCACCGCGTCGGCCGGACGGCTCTCCACCAGTTCGCCGAACAGGGCGTTAATCTCCGCGTGGCTCTCCAGCGGGTCCCAGCTTTCGTAGCGCTCCAGCACCGCCTGCGCCAGCGGAATAAACAGCTGCAGCGTCGCCTGCTGGCGCAGCGTGGCCTGCCCGTCGAGGCGGCCGTCGTGGCCGAACAGCTTGTTCAGCAGCGGCTCGGCCAGCGTCAGGCCCGCCTTTTGCAGGCTCTGCTGCAGCGCAGGCAGGATCCAGAGCTGGATAACGTCCAGCAGAATATCGTCGCCCGCGACTTTAAAGCCTTCGCGGAACAGCAGGCGCGGGGTAATTTTGACGTTATTGCCCTGGCCGTCGTCGAGACGGTAGTGGGTAATCGCCAGATCGGTGGTGCCGCCGCCGATATCGATCGAGGCGATGCGCAGGCTTTTGCCCGGCACTTCGTCCGCTTCGCGCGGACGATCCGGGCGCGCGGTGCTGCTAAAGAAGTCCTGCGCGCGTCCGGCGAAGTTGACCTGCGTTTCGTTGAACAGCCAGACCATCTGGCCACAGGTAGCCTCGTCCCACTCCATCTGCACGTCCGGCACCGGCTTGCGGCACGTGGGCGGCGTGGCGGCGTCAAACGGCTCGTCGGCCGCGTGCCAGCCCTCGGCTTTCCACACCAGCGCGATCGCCTGCTGCATGCGGCGGCGGAAAATCTCGCGCTCCGGCTTCGGCATCGCCGACGGCAGGGTCAGGATAACGTGGCGCAGCTGGCGCGGCGCGTGGCTCTGCGGCATGCGCTGGCGCTGCGCGGCGCTGTTCATCTGCATCAGCGCCTGCGCCAGCAGTTCGCACAGCATAAAGGTCATCAGCGAGCTGCGGCTGTAGTGGGCGGAAAAGACCGGCAGGCGATCGTCCTCGGCGAGCGCGTGCAGCGGCTCACCTTCGTCATTCAGCAGAAAGGTGAAGGGCGCGGCGTTGGCCTGCGGCTCGTTTGCACCCTGCGGCTGGTTAAAGCGCCAGCCTGGCTGGTAGCGCGCCTCGTCCCAGAGATAGCGGCGCGGGCTGGAGATGCCGGTGCTGCCCTCAAGGCCGGCGCGCTGCAGCGCCAGGCGGCTCGCCTCGCGGCCCACGCGCGTCAGCGACGGCCACATAAAGGCGTTTTCGCGGCCGCTCTGCAGCGAAAAGCTCGCCTTGCCGAAGTTCGTTTCCGCAAACTCCAGCCGGCTGTCAAACAGTTCGTTATAGACCTGATGCGGCTGCGAAAGGTCGCGCAGCTGGAGTTCGTAGGTCTGCTTCAGGCCGTTGCTCTCTTCCGGGTGATCTTCTACCAGGATGCCGCAGGTGTGCGAGTTGCCGACGTCGAGAATAATATCGACGTTCACCGCCGGCGTTTGCTGGGTGGCGGCCTGAAGATGGATATCGTTCAGGTTAAGCTGCTCGCCGAGCAGCTCCAGCAGGTTCAGGTAGTGCGCCTGATACTCAAACTCGCGCAGCGCCTGCGCGATCGCCTGTTCGCGGCGGTCGCCGACGCGGTCGCTGAACGCTTCACGCAGCCAGCCGTCCACCCAGATATGATCGAGAAACTCGCCCAGCTCGTAGTTGTGCCAGGCGAGTGAGAAGGTGACGCCGTTTTGCGCGTCGGCGGCGGTCAGGCCGAGCTGCTCGCCGCCATCCTCCTGCGCCACGCAGCGGGTATCGAACGCCAGGGTCACGCGGTGGGTATTGCCCGCCGCATCGGGCTGCGCCAGCGCGGTGAGGCGCAGGCGCGCCCAGTTCTCCGGGCCGCCGATAAAGCGACGGCCGCTGGCGCAGCGCAGCATCGGCAGGGGCAGCCAGCAGTCCGCCAGCAGCGTCAGCGAGTCGGCCAGCGCCACGTCCGATTCCGGGCGCACCACTTCCGGCGCGCCGCCATCCTGCGGATAGAGCAGAAACTTGCCGCTGTTGCCGTCGACGTTGAGGCGCAGCAGCGGACCGTTTGCGGTCTGGCGCACAAACTGGCGGCGCGCCTGGCCTGCTGCGATGCGCAGGCCGAAATCCAGAAACTGCACGCCGCTCTCTTCAATCAGCGTGATTTTTTGTTTGTCATCGATCAGGGGAGCCAACATGGTTACTTACTCTCACGCTTAATCGTCATCGGGAAGGATTTGTCATCGCTGAACAGCGCTTCGCACACGGCGGCGCCGTCTCCCGGCTTACACATCAGCTGCGGCATGCGGTAGCGCGAGCCGTCGCTGCATTTAGCGGTATAGCGGCTGCGCACCGAGAGCTGACCGCTGCCGAGCATGGCGGCGGAGACTTCATCGGCGCTGCAGCGCAGGTTATTGCCCTGGGTGACCGTGGCGCTGCCTTTGCCGCCGCGGATCTCATAGTGCAGCACCGGCGATGCGCCCCCCGGCAGGGAATTTTGCATCACCACGCGCCAGCGGCCGTCAACGACGTTGATCGCGCCGGTACGCACATCCTCCACGCTCATTTTCAGCGCGTCGCCCGCGGCGGGAACGGCGGGCGTCACTACGCTGGCAAGGGTAGCGGAAGGCGCTGCCGTTTCGGCGGGCGCGGCAACGCTGGCTGGCGTTTGCGGCAGGGTAGCGGCGAGCTTTTGTGCGGCGACCAGTGCGGCAGGCGGCGCGATAGCGGTGGCCGCCGGTGCGGCCAGCTGCGGCGCAGCGACCTGCACCGGCTGATGCAGCCAGAACGCGGCGGCCCCGGCAACGGCCAGCGCGACCGGCGTCAGATACCAGAGGCGGAAGGCGCGGCGCTTTGTGACCGGCGCGACAGCGGGCGCTGCGGCTGGCGCGACAGGAGGCGTCGCGGCGACCGGCACCGCGTCGGCGACGGGTTCCGGCACGGGCACAGGCTCAGCGACCATCAGTGGCATCTCTGCCATCGCCGGCTGCGGTGCAGTAACGGTGACTTCCGGCAGCAGCGGCGGCAGCGACGCCTCCAGCGTATCGCGCAGGCAGGCGAGCGCGTCGTCGCGCGTGCGCGACTGAGCGTCGACAAAGCCCCAGAAGGTGATCACCGGCTTGCCGTCCACCAGGTAGACATACTGCTGATCGGGAAACTGCAGCGCTTTGCTCAGCAGCGCGCCGAACAGGCGCATCGCCGGATTCTCCGCGTCGCGCGCGCGCGCGCTGAGATCCTGCATCTCCTGCTGCGTTGCCGTCAGCTGTTCCAGCGCCTGCCGGCGCTCGCGATCGCTGGCACCCAGCCAGGATTTAACCTTGCCGCTGAAGGGCGCGTACCAGTCGAGACGGTCACCACGCGCATTAGGCTGAGGAATAGCCAGGCAGTTGGCCAGCACGGTCTGACGGCGTAGCCGCAGCGTTTCGCGAATTTGCAGCGCGGATGCGTAAACCGGCTGGCCGTTTTCACCCAGCGCCAGCACCGCGTCAAGATTGCCGCTGCGCAGAAAAGTTTTTGCCACCTGTTGGGCCCTTATCGGTCAAAGTGTAAGGCAGAAAATCGTGTGATATCGGCGATTGGAGTGATTTTACGCCGGGCTACGGCAAATCAAACGGCGGAAAAAACGATAATTAAGGGCGTTTTTCGCGCGCTGCGATAAAAAATGCACAGCGCGCCCAGCCGGTTATGGTGCGCGGCGCGTCAGCACGGCGTGCGCCACAACGCCGCCGACCAGCCCCCAGAACGCCGCGCCAATGCCAGACAGCGAGAGGCCGGAGGCGGTGATCAGAAAGGTAATGGCGGCGGTGTCGCGGGTATCGGGCTGCGCCAGCGCGCGCGTCAGGCTGCCGCTAAAGGTCGACAGCAGCGCCAGCCCGGCAAGGGTGGCGATAAGCGGTGACGGCAGCGCCACAAACAGGGCGGCGATAAGCGCGCCCGAGAGCCCGGCCAGCAGATAAAACAGGCCGGCCAGCGCGGCGGCCATCCAGCAGCGGCGCGGGTCAGGGTCAACCTCATCGCCCATGCAGATAGCGGCGGTAATGGCGGCGATACAGACGGAAAACCCGCCGAACGGCGACAGCAGCAGGGCGACCAGCCCGGTCCAGCTCATCAGCGCCGAGACCGGTGGCTGATAGCCGTGCGCCTGCAGCGTGGCGATGCCCGGCGCGTTTTGCGACGCCATGGTAACGAGAAAAAAGGGCAGGCCGACGCCGAGCAGCGCGGTCAGGCTAAAATGCGGCACGATGCCCTGCGGCAGCGCGAAGCTCGCTATCTGCGCCGGAAAATGAATTTCGTGCCGGGCAAGCGCCACCGCGATGCCCACCGCCAGCGTCGCCAGAATGGCGTAGCGCGCCAGCCAGCGCCGCGCCAGCAGCCCGCTCAGCAGCATCGCGCCGCACAGCGCACTATCGTTCTGCAGGCCGGTAAAGGCTTCCAGCCCGAAGCGCAGCAGGATCCCGGCGAGCATGGCGGAGGCCAGCGCGGGCGGGATCACCTTCATCAGGCGCGCAAACAGGCCGGTCACGCCGCTCAGCACAATCAGCGCGTTGGCGAAGATAAACACGCCGACCGCCTCATTGATAGAAAGGCCCTGCAGGCTGGTCGCCAGCAGCGCCGCCCCGGGGGTGGACCAGGCGCAGAGGATCGGCATGCGCGTCCAGAGCGACAGCCCCAGCGAACAGAGGCCCATCGCGATGCCCAGCATCGACAGCCAGCCGCCGATCTGCGTCGGCGAAGCGCCGGCAGCCTGCGCGGCCTGAAAAATAATGGCCGCGGAGCTACTGTAGCCGACCAGCACGGCAACGAAACCCGACACCAGCATGGGAAAAGAAAAGGCGGATCGCGCCGTAATGCTCTGCATAAAACCTCCGCTGTGCGTTATAGCGCACATCGTAGCAGTGTGCGCTATAGCGCTCAAGTGTTACACTGCTGCCAGGATTTCAGGAGAAACTTATGGAAAATCTGCATCAGCATCTCAGCGGGGCGCTGAAACAGCTGCGCCAGGCGAACGGCTGGAGCCTGACGCTGGCCGCAGAGCGCACCGGCGTCAGCAAAGCGATGCTCGGCCAGATCGAGCGCGGTGAGTCCAGTCCGACGGTGGCGACGCTGTGGAAAATCGCTACCGGTTTCAACGTTCCATTCTCTTTTTTTATTCAGGGCAACGGGCTGCAGAGCGGCGACAGCGCGCGCTTTAGCCAGCCCAACGCGCAGATGACCGTGCGGCCGCTGCTGCCTTACGATGCGCAGCTGCGTTTCGACCTGCTGGCGGTCGAGCTGGCGGCGGGCGCGCAGAGCGACTCCTCGCCGCACGAGCAAGGCTGCGTCGAGCAGGTGGTGGTGATTGAGGGAGAGCTGCTGCTGGGGCTGCACGGCGTCTGGCGGCGTTTACAGGCGGGCGAGGCGCTGCAGTTCGCCGCCGATGTGGCCCACAGCTACCGCAATCCGCTTGCCGTGCCGCTGCGCTTTCACAGCCTGATCCACTATCTGCAGCGTCCCGACCTTACAAATTGATACGAAGGTAAACTACACAGTTTGCCTTCCTATATCTATACTTCAGGCAACGTAAGGAGAAGGGCGATGAGCGAACTGAACGAATCAGCCACCCTGCTGCGTATGCTGGTTGGTCGACTGGGTCGGCGGCTGCGCGAATCTGCGCCGCCCGGCGATCTCACCTGGTCGCAGGTTTCCGTGCTGGGTTATCTGGTGCGCGACGGGGCGATGACCGTGACCGAACTGGCGGCAGCAGAGGGCGTACGCACCCAGTCGATGGGTGCTACCGTTGCCAGCCTGCTGGCGGCGGAGATGGTGCAGGGAGAGGCCGATCCCCTCGACGGCCGTAAAACCCGCTATACCGCCACGCCTGCCGCCCGTGCGCTGCTTACCGCCAACCGGGCGATGCGCGACGACTGGCTGGTGCGCGCCATTGATACCGAGCTCAGCGCCGAGGAGCAGCAGCTTTTGCTGCGTGCCATCCCCTTACTGCAACGACTCGCCGACCACGCATCCTGAGAGGATTTTTTATGGCACTGACTACCCTTGATCACCAAACCGCTCTCATCATTATCGACCTGCAGCACGGCATTGTGCGCCTGCCGGTGGTGCATGAGCCGCAGCCGGTAATCGACCGCTGCGCGCAGCTCGCCGACGGCTTTCGCGCCCGCCAGCTGCCGGTGGTGCTGGTGAATGTGGCCGGCGGCGCGCCGGGCCGAAACGAGCAGGGCAGCCACAGCGGCGAGCTGCCGGCCGACTGGGCGACGCTGGTACCGGAAATGAAGCCGCAGCCGGGCGATATTACCGTGACCAAGAAGACCTGGGGCGCGTTTCACAATACGGCGCTGCACGAGGAGCTGCAAAAGCGCGGCGTCACCCAGGTGGTGGTGTGCGGCATCGCCACCAGCATCGGCGTCGAATCCACCGCGCGTCAGGCCTATGAGTTAGGTTACAACGTCACTTTAGCCACCGACGCCATGACCGATCTTAATCTCGACACCCACAACAACAGCGTTAAGCTGATCTTCCCGCGCCTCGGCGAAACCGGCTCGGCTGCTGAGGTGCTGGCGCTGGTCGACGCGCGCTGATATGACGATGGCGCAGGCGGGCCTGGGGCGCTGGGCCGGGCTGATCCTCAGCTCGGCGGCGCTGGTGGCGCTGCTGGAATGGCTGCATATTCCGGCCGCGCTGCTGCTTGGCCCGATGTTTGCGGGCATCGGCTTCGCCGCCTCCGGCCGCACGCTAAAAATCGCGCGGCCGCTGTTTAACGGCGCGCAGGCGACGGTGGGCGCCATGATCGCCGCAGCGATCCCCGCCACGATTTTTCATGAAATCGCCGACGACTGGCCGCTGTTTGTGCTCTGCGTCGGTTCGGTGATTATTGCCAGCCTGGCGCTGGGCGGCCTGCTGGCGCGCTTCCGCGTGCTGCCGGGATCGACCGCCATCTGGGGATCGTCGCCCGGTGCGGCGACGGCCATGACCTTGATGGCGGAGAGTTTCGGCGCCGACGTGCGCCTCGTCGCCTTTATGCAGTATCTGCGCGTGATGATGGTGGCGCTGGTCGCGACCCTGGTGACGCGGCTCTGGACCCACGAGGGTGGCGCGCCTGCCGCCTCGCCCGCGCTCCACCTCTTCGCACCTTTCGCGCTGACCGCCTTTCTGTTTACGCTGCTGACCATCGCCGCCGGGCTGCTGGCGGCGCGTCTGTTACGCATTCCCGCCGGCCCGATGCTGATGACGCTGATTGTTGCCTCGCTGCTCCAGGATTTTGGCGGCCTCGCGATCACCCTGCCTAAATGGCTGCTGGCGCTGGCCTACGCCTTTGTCGGCTGGGGCATCGGCCTGCGCTTCAGCGCCGATATTTTGCGCTATGCGGCGCACGCCTTTCCGCGCGTGCTGCTGTCGGTGCTGACGCTGATCGCTATCTGCGGCCTGTTCGCTTTTCTGCTGGTGGAGTTTGCCGGTATCGATCCGCTGACCGCCTATCTGGCGACCAGTCCGGGCGGGGCGGACTCGGTGGCAATTATCGCGGCGTCGAGCAACGTCGATATGCCGTTTGTGATGGCGATGCAGACCGGGCGCTTTATCGTGGTGATGTTCACCGGTCCGATTTTATCGCGCTGGATCGCCCGCTGGATGGCGCGGCGCGCGCCATAAGAAAGCCCCGGCGGCTGGCCGGGGCGAGAGGGCTTACTGGAAGGCGTAGCTCAGCGTCAGGCCGACGCTGTAGTTCCGTCCCGGTGCCGGTTCAAAGTAGCGTCCGTTGCCTTCATTGACTATGACCGAGCCGACGTAGCGGCGGTCGAAAAGGTTATCGACGCGGCCGAAAAGATCCAGCGTCCAGTTCTGCACCAGCCATTTGTAGCCGCTGTTGAGCGCCGCCACGGTATAGGCGGGCGCCTTGACGTCGTTCTCGTCGTCGGCGGCGATATCGCTCATATAGCGCATCTCCGCGCCCGCATAAAAGCCCTGTTCCGGCGCGTACGCCACGCTGGCGTAGAGCATATTACGCGCAATGCCGGGAATGCGGTTGCCGTCGCAGCTCGTATCGCCGCAGGCGTTGCTGCGATAGCGCGCGTCGAGCAGCGTCCAGGCTGCCTTCGCGCGCCAGTCGGCGGCGAACTGCTGATCCACTCCCAGCTCCAGGCCGCGACGACGGGTTTGCCCGGCGTTTTTGTAGGTGGTGCGGCCGCCGAGGCTGGTATCGGTGACGATCTCGTTTTGGGTGTCGGTCTGGAACAGCGCGGCGGTGATCAGGCCGTTGCCGATGCGTTTTTTGGTGCCCAGTTCGACCGTGTCGCTGGTCGCTGGCTTCAGCTGGGTATTCAGACCCGTCTCGCCGTCGGCGCGATAGGAGAGTTCGTTGATGGTCGGCGTTTCAAAGCCGCGCCCTGCAGAGAGATAGGCGTTCCAGCTGCTGTCGATAGCGTACTTCAGCGACGCGGCGGGCAGCCATTTGTGGTAGCGCGCGTCGCCGCTGTCGTCGCCGTTGCCGGCGGTAATATAGTGGTCGTTGGAGTCGAAGCTGACCGTGCTGTAGCGCAGCCCGGCGTCCAGCGACCATTTATCGGTCAGCTGCCAGGCGGTCTGCAGGTAGGGATCCAGGTTCCACATCAGGTTGCGTTCGTTGCGGCGGATATTACCTTTAACGCCCAGGTCGTTGCCGCTGAAGTTTTCGAAACCCTTGCGGCGCTCGGTCATGGTTTCATAGTCGAGCCCGCCGGTTAGCGTCACCGGCACGCTGAACAGGCTGTCGCGGTGGGTCCAGCGCGTGTCGATGCCCTGATAGTGGCGCGTCAGGTCGATCACGCCGCCGGGATGTTTCGCGCTGAGCTGGACGTTTTTCGGGATCGACTGATACTGGGTGGTTTCGCGCATCCCGGCGTACATCATCACGCTGAGATCGTCGTTTTCGCCCATCTGACGCTGATAGTGCAGGCCGCCCTGGGTCTGATCCACAGTTTTGCGCGTGTTGTAGAGAGTAACGTTGCTGACCACCTGGCGCGGGTTGGCGCGCCACTGATCCGGCGTCAGCCCGCCGGGATCCTGCGCGTCAATATGCACGCTGTTGAACAGCAGCGTCAGGGTGCTGACGTCGTCGATGCGCACCCCCAGCTTCGCGTTGCCGAGATTCTTCTGCGCCTCGCTGTGGTCGCGGTAGCCGTGAGTGGTGAAGCGCGAGGCGGAAACGGTGTAGTTGACGTCACCCGCCTGGCTGCCGTCGCCGGTCGCGCCGCTCGCCTTGACGCTGTTGCGCCAGCTGCCGTAGCTGCCGTACCAGCTGCCTGCTTCCAGCGTGGGCGGCTGCTGGCCCGTCTGGGTGTCGACGTTAATCACGCCGCCCGAGGCGTTGCCGTAGAGGGCGGAAAAGGGTCCGCGCAGCACCTCGATATGGTCGATCGAGCCGATATCGATATTGGAGGTTTGTCCCTGACCGTCGGGCATGGTGGCAGGAATGCCGTCGACGTACAGGCGCAGTCCGCGCACGCCGTAAGTGGAGCGCGAACCAAATCCGCGCACCGAGAGCTGCAGATCCTGGGCGTAATTCTGTCGGTTCTGAATCTGCAGGCCGGGCACGCTGCCGAGATTTTCCGACAGATTGACGCGCGGGGCCGCCTGACGCATATCCTCGCCGGTCACCACGCTGACCGCAGCGGGCGTATCGAGTTCAGAGAGGCCGGTTTGCGCCGGCGCGGCGCTGACGACCATGGTCGCGCTGCCCGTATCGTTCGCCGCCAGCAGCGGCAGCGGCAGCATGGCAGGCAGCAGCAGGCTGGCCTGACGCAGTGATGCAATTTTCATAAATGAAAGACCGTCATAAAGAGATGAAATGAACCAGATGGCACATTGTGCGCGTATGTTACGGGTTTTTACGATTATTTGAAAAGCGTAAATAATAAGGTCGATCTATGCGAAATTCAGCGTCGAAAAATGTTTTTCCCGGCTGGATTTTTAGTGACTTTCCCTTCAGTGTTAAATGCTTAGTTCACGGATAACCAGAGGAATGCGTATGAGTCAACAACCGGCCGTCGCCGTATTGGGTTTAGGTGCCATGGGGCACGCTTTTGCCGCCAACCTGCTGAAAAAGGGCTTCACCGTCTATGGCTGGAACCGCACGCGGGCGCGCGGCGAAGATCTGGTCGCCTCCGGCCTGACGCTGTGTGACAGCCCGGCAGAGGCGGTGCAGGCCGCTGACGTGGTCATCGCCATGCTCTCCGACGGCGACACCACGGAAAAGACGCTTCATCAGGTGAAAGAGGCGCTGAAGCAGGGCGCGACCCTGGCGCAGATGGGCACTATCGGCGTTGAGAAAACCGACGCCCTGATCGCCTGGTTTGCATCAGCGCGCCCGGACGTGCTGTTTATCGACGCGCCGGTTTCCGGCACCAAAGCGCCAGCGGAAAATGCGCAGATCCTGGTGATGGCCAGCGGCGACCAGACGCGCGCTCAGGCGGCGGAAAAGGTCTTCGCCGCGATTGGCAAAGGCACCCAGTGGCTGGGCGAGGCGGGCAAATCGTCGCGCATGAAGCTGGTCGTTAACAGCTGGCTGATCGGCCTGATGCAGAGCCTGGCGGAGAGCACGCGCCTGGCGGAGGAGTTTGGCTTTACCACCGACGATCTCTGGAAGGTGCTGGAGGGCGGTCCGCTGGCGGCGCCCTACGCCAAAGGGAAGCTCGCGATGATCGCCAGTGAAGATTTTACCCCGCAGATGAGCCTGGTATGGGCGCTGAAAGATGCGAAGCTGGCGTTAGAGGCGAAGGGCGATGCGAAGCTGCCCGCGCTGGAGCAGATCGCTGAACTCTGGCAGCAGGCGGTAGACGCCGGCTACGGCGAGAAAGATCTGGCGTCGATCCATCACTATCTGAAGGGGTAACCCTGCCAGCGCGGCTTGCCATCGCCCTGAACAGCTGGCGCAGGGCAAGTCGCTGCTGAGTATGGCGCGCGTTCGCGTCTAAAAAAACCTGAGCATCTTTAGCGAGTGCCAGGTTTCGTTGTCTGCCGGGCGTTACTTTATCAAATAAAACTAACAGGGTTTATACCTCATTAATTAGTCGTTTTTAATTTTTAATCTTTGGGATTGGATGTTAAATTCCTGATCGATTATTTTAGAAAAAGCCTTTGTATCAAAAAGATAACCTTATTTCACAGGCACCTGTGCTTTCTTTGACTATTGCATTTTATATTGATATAAAAAATAAGCAGCGCTGCTTACCTTTTTAGGACGAATAACTCTCAGGAGGTTCGAATATGGAAATTTTGAATAAAGCGCAGTTAGTAAAAGTTGCAGGCGCCAATGGAGGCGGTAACTATGAATCCTTTAATAACCCCAGTAATTATACTGGACATACTAGCTATGGAGGCCAGGGTGGCGGCTTTGCAGGAACCCATTCAGGCGGCTTAGATTTGGGTTCTGTTATTCGTGATAATCCCTGTGCAGTTGGAATTATTGGGGGCGCTCTTTCTGGTGCACCCTCAGTGCCCAATGCAATAAAAAATGGGCTAATAGGGGCCGTCACAGGTCAGTGCTTTTCGAATGGCAATGGCAACGGTGGCGGTTCGGGGCATGATTATGGCGCGCAATGCACGTGGTAAAGAAAAAAAAATTAAGTCTGCTTGCGCCCTCCCAGGGATTCTTACAGCAGGTGTGATCCTGACTTCAGTTGATATTTTTCCTTAAGAGGGATGGTTGGCATGGTTGCCGCCGGAAATAGCAAAATTCTTTGTGGTTTTGTATTGTTTCTACGGAGGAATATCAATTTTTAAGGATCTGACTCTTTATTTCATGAGTGGATCAAGTAAAGAGAAGTAATATCTATCTACAGGCTCGCTTCGGCGAGCCTTTTTTCTGTTCTTCAACGGGAAAAGCACGGTATTTCTCGGCGGGTTGCGTCAACATAAAGCCTCCTGATTAAGTCCGTTCAGTCTGCCGCGGCGCACGCGCTTGCGGCGCGTGCAAAAGTGACAACTGATGGCGCAAAGGCGACAGCGTTATGCGCCTCACGGCTATCCTCATGCGGAATCGGCATCGGCGTTTTTCAACGCCCGGTTTACTCTGAGTTTTTGCGCCAGGAGAAAACCCGATGAAATATCCCGCTTTTTATATTGTGCTTGCGCTGGTCAGCGCCCCCTCCGCGCAGGCCGTCACGCTGCGCATCGCCGATCAGAAAGGCAATATGCGCGCCGAGATGACGGCGGCGCATCAGCTCGACAATCTGAGCTACCGCATCGAGTGGGCGGAGTTTCCCGCCGCCGCGCCGCTGGCGGAGGCGCTCAATGCGGGCGCGGTGGATGCGGGCATTATCGGCGACGCACCGCTGCTCTTTTCGCTGGCCGCCGGTTCGCAGGTAAAAGCGGTGGCGGTCAGTAAATCGGTGCCCGCGGGACTGGCGGTGCTGGTGCGGCCCGATTCGCCCATCAAAACCGCCGCCGATTTGAAAGGTAAAAGCATCGCTACCGGACGCGGCTCAATCGGCCATTTTCAGGCGCTAAAAACCCTTGAGCAGGTGGGTCTGAGCGATAAAGATGTCAGCTGGCGCTTTTTACAGCCTGCAGATGCGCGTATTGCCCTCTCCAGCGGCGCGGTAGACGCCTGGGCGACCTGGGATCCCTATACCGCGCTAGCGGAAGTGACCCGGAGCGGCCGCGTGCTGGTCAACGGCGTCGGGCTCTCGACCGGCAACAGCTTTCTGGCCGCCACCGACGCCGCCATCAACGATCGCGAAAAACGCGCCGCGCTGCAGGATTACGTCAACCGGCTGGCGGCGGCGGATCGCTGGGCCAACAGTCACGTTGGCGACTACGCGCAGACGCTGGCGAAGATTATCGGTTTCCCGGCCGCCGCGGCAGAAAAGTCCTTTTCGCGCCGCCAGTCGCACTGGCAGAGTATCGACGACAATACGGTGCGTCAGCAGCAGGAGACCGCCGACTTTTATCAGAAATATGGCCTGATCCAGAAAACCCTGGATGTGCAGCCCACCTTTTATCGCGGACTAAAGGTGGCGCAGGGCAGTTAATGCCGCGTGCGGTTGCGCGCAAAAACAGAACGGCGCAGAAAACTGAACAAGGAATGTTCGCTGCGCCTGGCGTTTACTCACCTGAGCGCCCCATACACAGATGACCGCAGCGGAAAGGCTAGAAGCAGAGATGAACAGGCTGAAAACCCTGATGGGCAAATGGTTCGCCGAGCCGGATAAGTTTATGCGCGGCTTAACCAATGAAGATTTGCATTACACCAGTCAGGACAAGCTGATCCTCGACGTTAACGGCAACGCCCGGCTGAATATGGATAACCCGGAGGTAGGCAGAGCGATGCGCGCCCGTATGGAAGAGCTGGCGTAAAAAGGTTAAGGGGGCGCCATGGGGCCGCTGGTCATCATGGTTGTGCTATACGCAAACCCCGCATCTGGCGCTTATCCCCTATATCAGCGGCTACCGCGACAAAGAGACGCTGCGCTTCTGCGAGCAGCACCGCTACTATGAACTCTACCTTGTGCAGAACATCACCCCGATCCCGAACCGCTCAACCTGCAGCATTTTCGTCATCCGATCCCGATGGCGGAAGTCGAGGCAGTTTCGCTGTTTGACGTCGCCACCTATAAGATTTTTGACCCGTTCTTGGTTAAGCCGCAGTCAGAGTGACCATTCGTGCCCTCTGATTTGGCGTTTATCCCGCAGCCGCGTAACATAGCGCGATGTTGAGTTCTTTAAGCGCTTATTTCTCTGATGTTAACTTTTGATGGGCATAACGATCTGCTGCTCAGGCTGTGGCTGCACCACCGCGACGCGCCGGTCGACGCCTTCTTTAACGGCATTGAACACGGCCATCTCGATTTTCCGCGCATGCAGCAGGGCGGCCTTTTCGGCGGCCTGTTCGCTATCTTCGTACCGCCGCAGGCTTATATCGCCCAGACGGCGCCGCACCTGGCCGACGCGCCCTGGCAGCCGCTGGAGATTATGTGGCAGCAGCTGGCTATTCTTACGCAGATCGCTGAGCAGTCACAGGGCCGGGCGCGCCTGTGCCGCAGCGCCGCCGAGATAGCCCTCTGCCGTGACGCAGGCGTGCTGGCGCTGGTGGCCCATATCGAAGGCGCAGATGCGCTGGATGAAGAGGGCGAACAGCTGCAGGCGTTTTACGATGCGGGCGTGCGCAGCATCGGCCCGTTCTGGAACCTGCCTAACCGCTTCGGCGTCGGCGTGACCGGCGCCTTTCCCGGCTCGCCGGACAGCGGGCCGGGACTGACCGACGCTGGCAAAGCGCTGATCAAACAGGCCAACGCGCTTAATATGCTGATCGACGTATCGCATATGAACGAAAAAGCGTTCTGGGATACCGCCGCGCTCTCTCGCTCGCCGCTGGTGGCGACCCACTCTAATGCCCATGCGCTTTGCGCCCAGCCGCGCAACCTTACCGATGCGCAGCTCGCCGCCATACGCGACAGCGGCGGCATGGTCGGCATTAACTTTGGCAATGCGTTTCTGCGCGCCGACGGCAAGCGCGACAGCGACACCCCGCTAGGCGATATCGTCAGGCACTATGAAAGACTCGTAATGATCATGGGCAGCGATCGTGTGGGATTTGGCTCCGATTTTGACGGCATCTCCGTGCCAGAGGCGCTAAAAGATGTGGCGGGACTGCCGCGCCTGTTCGCGGCATTGCGCGATGCGGGCTATGATCAGGATCGGCTGGAGAAGCTCGCCTCGGATAACTGGCTGCGCGTGCTGGGGCAGATCTGGCAGGTCTGATTCATTTTCTTAACATTTGCCGGTTGATCTCGCTGCGCCGTTAGCGCACCATCAGCCGGCTCAAAATTGCGTGCATAATCACTGGATTGTTTACGTAATGATACCTGACAGGTATCGCTTTGTTCATTCACCTTAGAGGAAGACTATTATGTGGAAAAAACCTGAATTTGTTGATTTACGTCTCGGTCTGGAAGTCACGCTGTACATCTCCAACCGTTAATCTCCATGCCCGCCTGCTGTGCGGGCATTTTGTTTCAACGCCGGGTTTCTCCTATGTTCATCAAAGTCCTTGGATCCGCCGCTGGCGGCGGTTTTCCTCAGTGGAACTGCAACTGCGCCAACTGTCAGGGCGTGCGCGACGGTACAATTCAGGCCAGCGCGCGTACACAGTCCTCGATTATTCTCAGCGACGACGGCGAAAACTGGGTGTTATGCAACGCCTCGCCGGACATCAGCCAGCAGATCGCCCATACGCCAGAACTGATAAAAAAGGGCGTGCTGCGCGGCACCGCCATCGGCGCCATTATTCTTACCGACAGCCAGATCGATCACACCACCGGCCTGCTCAGCCTGCGCGAAGGCTGCCCGCATCAGGTGTGGTGCACACCGGAAGTGCACGCCGATCTTACCAGCGGCTTTCCCATTTTCACCATGCTGAAGCACTGGAACGGCGGGCTGCAGCATCGCCCCATTGCGCCGCTGGAGCCGTTCAGCGTCGACGTCTGCCCGAACCTGCGCTTTACCGCGATTCCGATCCTCAGCAACGCGCCGCCTTACTCGCCATACCGCGATCGTCCGCTGCCGGGACATAACGTGGCGCTGTTTATTGAAAACCTCGCCAGCAAACAGACGCTGCTCTATGCGCCGGGCCTCGGCGAGCCGGACGCGGTGATTATGCCCTGGCTGCAGAAGGCGGACTGCCTGCTGATTGACGGCACCGTCTGGAAAGATGACGAGCTGCAGGCCACCGGCGTCGGCACCAATACCGGCAAAGCGATGGGGCATCTGGCGCTCTCTGAAGAGCAGGGGCTGATGGCGCTGCTCGCCTCGCTGCCGGCAAAACGCAAGATTTTGATCCACATTAACAACACCAATCCGATCCTCAACGAGCAGTCGCCGCAGCGTCAGTTTCTGACGCAGCAGGGCATTGAAGTGAGCTGGGACGGCATGGCGATTCATCTCCAGGAGTGAGTGATGCAAATCACCGAGACGCTGACGCCGCAGGCGTTCGAACAGGCGTTGCGCGATAAGGGCGCCTATTACCATATTCATCATCCGTACCATATCGCGATGCATAACGGCAACGCGACGCGTGAGCAGATCCAGGGCTGGGTGGCGAACCGCTTCTACTACCAGACCAGCATCCCGCTGAAAGACGCGGCGATCATGGCGAACTGCCCGGATCCCGCTACGCGCCGCAAGTGGGTGCAGCGCATCCTCGACCATGACGGCAGCGACGGCCGCGACGGCGGCATCGAAGCCTGGCTTCAGCTCGGGGAAGCGGTGGGCCTGACGCGCGACGCGCTGCTGTCGGAGCAGCATGTGCTGCCGGGCGTGCGCTTCGCGGTTGACGCCTATGTTAACTTCGCGCGCCGCGCCAACTGGCAGGAAGCAGCCTGCAGCTCGCTGACGGAGCTGTTCGCGCCGCAGATCCACCAGTCGCGCCTCGACAGCTGGCCGCAGCACTATCCCTGGATCAAGGAAGAGGGCTACTTCTATTTCCGCAGCCGCCTGAGCCAGGCGAACCGCGACGTTGAGCACGGCCTGGCGCTGGCGCTAGAGTTTTGCGATACGGTTGAGAAGCAGAACCGGATGCTGGAGATCCTGCAGTTCAAGCTCGACATTCTCTGGACCATGCTGGACGCCATGACCATGGCCTATGAACTGAAGCGTCCGCCTTACCATACGGTCACCGACAAGGCGGCCTGGCACACGACGAGACTGGTATAACGCTATGAATGACAACTTAATTCCCGCGTTCCGCCGCGGCTATCGCATGCAGTGGGAAGCCGCGCAGGATAGTCACGTGGTGCTCTATCCAGAAGGCATGGCGAAGCTGAACGAAACCGCCGCCGCGATCCTTGAACAGGTGAACGGCAAAGAGAGCGTTAGCGCCATTATCGCCGCCCTCGACGCGCGCTTCCCGGAAGCGGGCGGCGTCGGCGAAGACGTTAAAGAGTTTCTGCGCGCGGCCTGTGAACAAAAGTGGATAATGTTTCGTGACCCAGAATAAACCCGCCGTCAATCCGCCGCTCTGGCTGCTGGCGGAGCTGACCTATCGCTGCCCGCTGCAGTGTCCTTACTGCTCCAACCCGCTCGATTTTGCGCAGCAGGAGAAAGAGCTGACCACCGAGCAGTGGATTGAGGTGTTTCGCCAGGCGCGCGCCATGGGCAGCGTGCAGCTCGGTTTTTCCGGCGGCGAGCCCCTGACGCGTAAAGATCTGCCGGAGCTTATCCGCGCCGCGCGCGATCTTGGCTTCTACACCAACCTGATCACCTCGGGTATCGGCCTGACCGAGAAAAAGCTCGACGCCTTCGCCGAGGCGGGCCTGGATCATATCCAGATCAGCTTCCAGGCGAGTGACGAAACGCTGAACGCCGCGCTGGCGGGCTCGAAAAAAGCCTTTCAGCAGAAGCTGGAGATGGCGCGCGCGGTGAAGAAGCACGGCTATCCGATGGTGCTCAACTTTGTGTTACACCGTCACAATATCGATCAGATCGACAAGATTATCGACCTCTGCATCGAGCTGGAAGCGGACGACGTCGAGCTGGCCACCTGCCAGTTCTACGGCTGGGCGCAGCTTAACCGGCAGGGGCTGCTGCCGACGCGCGAGCAGATCGCGCAGGCGGAAGCGGTTGTCAGCCGCTATCGCGAAAAAATGGGCGCCAGCGGTAATCTCACCAACCTGCTGTTTGTGACGCCGGATTACTATGAAGAGCGCCCCAAACCCTGTATGGGCGGCTGGGGATCGATTTTCCTCAGCGTTACGCCGGAAGGCACCGCGCTGCCGTGCCACAGCGCGCGTCAGCTGCCGGTGCAGTTCCCGTCGGTGCTGGAGCAGTCGCTGGAAGATATCTGGTATCACTCTTTCGGCTTTAACCGCTATCGCGGCTTCGACTGGATGCCGGAACCCTGCCGCTCGTGCGATGAGAAAGAGAAGGACTTCGGCGGCTGCCGCTGCCAGGCCTTTATGCTGACCGGTAACGCAGACAATACGGATCCGGTGTGCAGCAAGTCGCCGCACCACGATGTGATCCTCGAGGCGCGACGCGAAGCGGCCTGCAGCGACGTGAAAATCGGCCAGCTGCAGTTCCGCAACCGCACTAATTCGCAGCTTATCTACAAAACCCGGACCTTTTAATCATGGTGGAGACGCGTCAGCTGCGGCTGCAGAACGGCCTGCACGTCACGCTGATCCATCAGCCGGACGCGCAGCAGGCCGCCGCGCTGGCGCAGGTGGCGGCGGGCAGCCATGACGAACCTGACGCCTGGCCGGGGCTGGCGCATCTGCTGGAGCACCTGCTGTTCAGCGACAGCGCCAGCTATCAGGGCAGCAGCAGGCTGATGCCCTGGGTGCAGGCAGCAGGCGGGCGGCTGAACGCCACCACGCTGCCGCGCAGCAGCGCCTGGTTTTTTGAGGTCGACGCCGGACTGCTGGCCGAGGGCGTGGCGCGCCTGGCGGATATGCTGGCCGCGCCGCAGTTTACGCCCGAGGCGATCGGGCAGGAAGCGGCGGTAATTGACGCCGAATACCGGCTTATCCAGCAGCATACGCCCTCGCGCCGCGAGGCGGCGCTCTTTACCCGCGTCGTCGCGCCCGCCACGTTTCAGCGTTTTCATATCGGCAGTCAGCAGGCGTTTGCGGATAGCGGGGCGCTGAAACAGGCGCTGCATCAGTTCCACCAGCGTTTCTTTCACCCCGGCCAGATGCAGCTGTGGCTGCAAGGGCCGCAGTCGCTGGAGGCGCTGCATCAGCTGGCGCTGCGTTTCGCCGCGCGGTTGCCCCAGGCGGGGGAGCTGAGCGGGCCAGCTGACGCGCTGCGTTTCGGCGCCGATGGGGATATCGCCCTGCAGACGCCAGGGCCGGGCCAGCTCTGGATCACCACCATTCTGCGCGGCGAGCCCGATCGCATTCGTGACAACGTCACTTTATTACGGGAGTTTTTGCAGGATGAGGCGCCGGGCGGTGCGATGGCGGGCCTGCGCAAGCGGGGCTGGGCAGAGCAGCTTGAGGCCCGATGGCTCAGTCTGGACAAGCAGCAGGGCTGGCTGGCGCTGCAGATTGACACCGCGCAGCCCGATGCGGTGTGCGCCTGGTACGATCATGCACTGCAGGCACTGGCAGACACCTCATCCCGGCAGCAGCGCCACTATCTTCGCCTGGCGCAGCAGCGGTTCGCGGCGCTGACGCCGCTCGATCAGCTGCGCGAACGGGCGTTTGGTTTTTCTCCTCCTGCGCACGCGGAAGGTTTTCCGGCGCTGCTGCAGCTGCTGCGCGCCGCGCCGCGGGCGCGGCTGTGGAGTGATGCAGGGGTGCAGGGAGAGCTGACAGAGAGCCAGGGCTTCCGGCTTCATCTGCAGCCCTGGCGTGCGATGGCCTGTTACGAGGCGCAGCCCGTTATCCGGTTCCATCCGCAAAGCGCGCACGCCGCCGCACTGACGCCGCCTGCCGGGCGTGCGCCGCTGCTGCATCTTGCCGCTGGCGATGCGCCCGCCACCTTGCTACTGCGCCCTGATTTTTTTACGTCGCTTCGCCCGGCAACCGCTACCGCGCTGGATCGCCGTCTGCGCCCGCTTTTTGCGCTGCTGCGCCACCAGGGCGGCGTGGCCAGCTGGCGGGAAAGTCAGGGCAGCTGGCAGCTGGAGCTACAGATCCCTCGCGGCGGGGAAAGCTGGCTGGCGTCGCTGCCCGATGCCTTACGCCTGGAGAGGAGCGGTGACGCCGCCGATCCGGCTGACGACGTGGCGATCCGCGAGCTGTTGCGCCAGCTGCCGCAGGCCGTCAGCGCGGCAGTGGAGACCGGCAGCTGGCGCGCCGCGCTCTATGGCGGGTCAGCAGAGCAGTATGACGCAATAGCGCGGTGGCTGGCGCCGGTGGTGACCGCGAGCGGCAAGGCGAATGCGCCAGACGCGCAGGGTAAACGGCTGATCGTCGATCATCCCGGCCACGACAGCGCGCTGCTGCTGTTTCTGCCCTGTCCATCCGGGGTCTCGCTGGCAGCGCTGCGCGCCCTGGCGCTGATAATGGAGCCGCGCTTTTTCCAGCGCATGCGCGTCGAGCAGCAGATCGGCTATGTCGTCAGCTGCCGCTATCATCGCTGCGTCGATCGCGACGGCATTCTGTTTGCGCTTCAGTCGCCGGATATCGCGCCTGACGCGCTGCTGGCGCAGTGCCACCATTTCCTGCAGCAGCTTCAGACCGCGCAGGCGGGTGAAGAGCTGGAGAGATGCCGGGCGCGCCTGACCGCGCAGCTGGCACCGCCGCAGTCGGCGGCGCTGGCCTTGCAGCAGGCGCTGCGCAGCGCCTGCCTGTCAGACGATCTCAGCGAGGCGGCGGTGGCCGCGCTGACGCCAGCCGCGCTGCAACAGGCGCAGGCGGCGCTGCTGGACGCCTGGCCGCGCGCCGTCATACTGCAAACCCGTTAACTGCCATTGCAATAGTCACACGAGGATATTGCTGAATTTATTTGAAAATTAAGGCCAAAACTCTTCACTATAATTGCAGGGAAGTTTCGGCGACACTCATCTGGATTCAGTTGGATTAAAAGGAACCTAACGTGAAAAATATCAAACGTCTTGCACTGCCGCTGCTGGCTGCCACCGCTCTCTATGTCCCGTTCTCTCAGGCGGCTGCTCAGCAGTACGAGCTTGATCCGGCTCATACCTCCGTGACCGTGACCTGGACCCATTTCGGCTTCTCCCATCCGACCGCGGATATTCCGGACACTAAAGGGACGCTGGTGTTTGACAGCGAAAATCCTGCTGCGTCGCGCGTTAACGTTACGCTGCCTGTCAGCCAGATCGACAGCCACGTTCCGGCGCTGACCAAAGAGTTTAAAGGCGCAGAGTACTTCGACACCGCCAAATACCCGAACGCAACTTTCCACAGCACCAAAGTGGTAGCGAAGGGCGACAACAAGTTTGATGTTGAAGGTAACCTGACGCTGAAAGGCATCACTAAGCCTGTCACGCTGCACGCCACGCTGAACAAGCAGGGTGAACACCCGATGGTGAAGAAGCAGGCGATCGGCTTTGATGCCATCGGTACTATTAAGCGCTCTGACTTCAAACTGGATAAATATGTTCCAGCCGTTGGCGACGACGTGACGCTGACTATTTCTACCGAAGCCTACGCGAAATAATGCCCAGACTCTCTCCCGCCTGCGGGAGAGAGTTTTGTCTTATCCCTAAATCCTGCTTATCAATTCCTCTCTGTTTTTTTCTTCCGCCGACCTGAATTGCAGTTAAATTCGGCCGGACTGGTGCCTGCCAGACCATCGCCGGAAAATTAATCTTTGTCCTGAATCAGGTTATTAACCGATAAAAATGAGGCGAAAATCACAATTCCGCACTGTGACCACCTATGTTTCCGTCGGCAAAAATCACCCGCTAAATCTCCCCGTTTATTTTTCTTCAAGCAGATGAAATTACAAAGAAAAGCGCGCCACAGATGGTTTTCTTTACTGTGATGAGCGTCGCAAAAACCCCGCTTTAAATTGCTGTGTCAATCCTGTCCTCGCTGTTATCTCTGCGCATTCTGTGATGTCCGTTGCAAATTATCCACCTTTCTCCCGGAACAATGAGCCTCAGGCTGATGAAGCGGCGAGAGGTTTATTATGCGGATCGGAATGGTGATCAGCGGCGGTGACGTCGCGGGAATAAATAACTTTATCTTTCAGGTGGCGCGGCTGGCGCAGGCAGAGATGGTGTTATTTAACGGCGGCATCCCTGGCCTGCTTGAAAATCGCCATCAGGAGATAAGCTGGCGCGACCTAATTGACTATTCCGTGGCATCCATTCCGCTGATGCAGTCGGGCCGCACCGAAAAGAGATTAATTCGCAGCGAATATGAGCGTATTGCGCGTCAGCTAAAAAGCCTGCGGGTAGAGATATTAATTATGGCGGGTGGCGACGGCTCGCTGCAATTTCTCCATACCCTGAGCGAATTTGGCGTGAACTGTTTTGGCGTCGGCATGACCATCGATAACGACGTGTTCGGCAGCGATTACACCATCGGTTTCTCCACCGCCTGCGAGCAGGTGCTGAAAGAGGTGGCAAAGCTGCGCAATACCGGCCGCGCGCTCACCGGACGCGTGTTTATGGCAGAGCTGCTGGGCGGCTTTTGCGGCGAACTGACGTTACAGTCGGCGATCAAAAGCAACGCGGATTTTGCGCTGATCCCGGAGTGTCAGATCCCCGTCACGCTGCTGGCGGCGCGGATCCGCGCGCGGCTGGAGGTGCAGAACAGCGTGGTGATCCTCTGCTCAGAAGGCTACACGCGCGAATATTCACCCGGCTTCCAGGGGGCCATCGACACCCTGATCAAACAGCTGGAGCCCCTGATCGGCGTACGCGTTCGCAAAACCATTATTGGTTATGGCCTGCGCAACGGCGATCCCACCTGCGAAGAGATCTATCAGGGGGCTATCATCGCGACCGAAGTGGTGCGTTGTATTCAGTCGGGAATGCGAAATAAAGCGGTCATTATCAACGGCAGCAATAAACCTATTCCGATTGATTTAATTAGCATGAAAAAACGTCTTGTCGATACCGAAGGACATTATTACAAACTCGCTAAACAACTCAATATAATCTGAGGAGATTGCCATGCTTAAAATTTTATGTGTCTGCGGCTGCGGGCTGGGCTCCAGCTTTGCCATCGAGATGAGCGCAAAAGCCGTATTAAAGAAGCTGGAAATTGACGCTGATATCGATCACACCACCATATCAGAAGCCAGCGCCTTTAAGTCCGATATTATTTTAACGCAGAAAGCCTTTGCTGATGTATTAAACGCCGACGCCAGCCCGGAAGAGATGAAGCGCGTTATTGTGCTGAACAGGCTGACCGATAAAGGCGAAATCGAAGAGAAAATAGTCGCCTTCCTCAAAGAGCGCAATCTGAAGGTCGCCAGTCATGAATAGCGTAATCAGTTTCCTGGTCAAAGATCTGCTAGGGCAGGCGTCAATATTGATCGCCTTTATTGCCCTGACTGGTCTGCTGCTGCAACGTAAATCCGCCGGTAAAGTTATTGAAGGCACGTTTAAAACCCTGCTCGGCTTTTTAATCATGATGGCCGGCATCAATATTATTGTCGGCACCTTAACCTTTCTGAATACCATATTTACCCACGGCTTTGGTATGCAGGGCTATATTACCGACGTGGCGGCCATTGCCGGACTGGCCAGTCGCGAGCTGGGATCGGAGGTGGCATTAACGCTGCTGGCGATCTTTATCGTCAATATTATTATTGCCCGCCTTACACCGTTTAAATATATCTTCCTCACCGGGCAGGCGCTGCTGTGGATGGCCACCATCGGGGCCGTTATCGGCTACAAGGCGGGGCTGACCGGTCTGCCGCTGATCCTGACCGGCGGCATCTTTGGCGGGATTATGGCGGTGGTGATGCCGGCGCTGGCGCAGCCGGTGGTGCGCCGCATTACCGACTCCGACGATATTGCGCTGGGTCACTTCTGCACCATCGGCTATCTGGTGCAGGCGGCGGTGGCGAAGGTGGTCGGTAAAGGCTCACGCTCAACGGAAGATCTCAAGCTGCCGGATAACTTTAAATTCCTCCAGGACACCTATCTGGCGATGGGCATTGTGATGGTGCCGATGTACCTCATCCCGGCGCTGGCGGCAGGGCCCGCCTTTATCGCCCAGTACAGCAACGGCATGAACTACCTGATGTACGCCTTTATGCAGGCGATGCAGTTTGTGGCCGGGGTGTTTGTGCTTTACAGCGGCGTGCGGCTGCTGCTCAACGAGCTGGTACCGGCATTTCGCGGTATAGCGATGCGCATCGTGCCCGACGCCCGGCCCGCGCTCGATTGCCCGGTTCTGTTTCCCTATGCCCCCAACGCCGTTATCGTCGGCTTCCTCGCCACCACCCTCGGCTCGGTGATTGGCATGATCGTCTTTCCGATGTTTGGCCTGGCGATGATCCTGCCGGGCCTGCTCACTAACTTCTTTGCCGGCGGCGCGGCAGGGGTGTTTGGCAATGCCCTGGGCGGCCGTCGCGGCGCGATGATTGGCGGCGTGGTACACGGCCTGTTTATCACCTTTTTACCCGCCATTCTGGTGCCGATGCTGGAAAGCTACGGCTTCACCGGTGTGACCTTCAGCGACGCTGACGTTATCAGCACCGGCCTGGTGTTAGGCCACGCCTTCCAGGGCAACTGGCTGTTTGTCGCGCTGTTTGTGCTCTTTATTACCCTGATCGCCTGGTTTGTTAACGGAAAATCCACTAAGCCCCGTGAGGAAAAAATCCATGAATCTGTATAACTTTACCGATCTGCTACAGGTGGCAAAACAGCGTGATTTTAAAGCGCTCGGCTCGTTTAACCTGCACTGTCTGGAGATGCTGCCCGCCTTTTTTAAGGCCGCAGAGCAAACCAACAGCCCGTTAATGATCCAGATCTCAACCGGCACCGCAAAATATTTAGGCCACCGGCTGCTGGTTGACGCCATTTGTTCGCTCTCCGCCAGTAAAAACGTGCCGACCTGCCTGCACCTCGATCACTGCTCCGACCTGGCGGCGATTCAGACCGCCATTGATGCCGGATTCAGCTCGGTGATGTATGACGGGTCGCACCTGCCGATTGAGGAGAACATCGCCAACACGCGCCGCGTTATCGATATGGCGCGCCCGCATAAGGTGTCGGTAGAGGCGGAGCTGGGGGCGATAGGCGGCTCGGAGGATGGCAAGGAGGTGGCAATGGAGGAGACGGCGTTTACCACCGTAGAGGATGCGCAGCGCTTTGTGCATGAGACCGGCGTCGACATGCTGGCGATCTCCATTGGCACCGTGCACGGCCTCTATACCGGCAAAGCGCATATTCAGCATCAGCGGCTGGCGGAGATTACCCGGGCGACCGGTACGCCGCTGGTGTTGCACGGCGGCACCGGCGTCAGCGATGAGGATATGCGGCTGGCGGTGCGTAGCGGCATCGAAAAGGTCAACGTCGGCACCGAGATGAACGTGCAGTGGGTCGCGCGCTGCAAGCAGACCTTTGAAAAAGGCAGGGTCAACGACAGCGTTCGCAATTTCCTTGTGCCGGCAAATGACGCCGTGACCGATGTGCTGGTCGAAAAAATTCAGCTGTTCCGTTAATTCCTTTTCCACTCACGACGTTATTGCCCGGCGCGACAGGGGGCAGGAGAGGCTATGTTTGGATTTATGAAGAAGGCGACGCCAGATAACAGGCTGGATGAGGCAGAAAGCGAGCGTCTGGCGGCCAGCCTCAGCGCGGAAATCGCGGCGCTGGAGCAGCGGCTGGCGAGTAATGAGCGCGACGGCGAGGCGCAAAAACAGCTCATGGTGGCCTATAACCGGGCGCTGAGCTTGTTTGCCAGAAGCCGCCTTCACCGGGATGAAATGGATGCGCTGTTCGTCAAAATGGATGCGCTGCGCAATATTATGCGCAAGTCGATCTGAGGAGACCTGATGAGTATTAAACAGGTATTACAGGAGGCTAACGCCATTCAGATTGGCGTCAGGGTCAGCGACTGGCGGCAGGCGATTGCGCTGGCGGCGCAGCCGCTGGTGCGCGGCGGCTATATCGACGCCTCTTATCCCGAGGCGGTGATCGCCAATACTCTGACGCACGGTGCCTATTATGTCTTTGAGGAGGGGATCGCCATTCCCCATGCGCGGCCAGAGAGTGGCGTGGTCAAAGACTGCTTTAGTTTGCTGCTGCTGGAGGAGCCCGTCTCCTTCGAGGGCAGCGATAAAGCGGACATTGTGATTATGTTCGGCGCACGCGACAGCAACGCCCATATTGAAGAGGGCATTCGCGCCATCGTGGCGCTGCTGGACAATGACGAAACGCTGGCGCGTCTGCGCCGGGCCAACAGCGTGGCGGAGGTCATCGATATCCTATGACGCTGACAACGCAACACAGGCAGGTGGTGCTGATCAACGGCATTCCCGCCTCTGGCAAAAGCACGCTGACTCAGGCGCTCGCGGCGCGGCTCGCACTGCCGGTGCTGACGCTCGACAGCCTGAAAGAGCCCTTTATGGCGAGCTTCGCGCCGGTGGATCGGCAGCGCAACCGGCAGCTGGGCTGTGCGGCCTATCAGGCGATCTGGAACATCGTCGGCCAGGCGCCGGCAGGCTGCGTCTACCTGATTGACGCCTGGTTTGGCTTTCAGCCGAAGGCGGTGCTGGAGCAGGGGCTGGCGGCGGCGGGGGTGACCCGGGTGCTGGAGCTGTGGATGACGATCTCACCTGACGAGGCGGTGGCACGCTATCAGGCGCGACTCGCCCGGCGGATGCCGGGGCACCCCGGCGCGGAGTATCTGCCGGAGCTGCGACGGCTGGCGGAGCAGGCGGAACCCATGGGGGTTGGCCCGGTGCTGCGTATCGACGGCAGCGATAGCAGTATCAACGCCGCCGAACGCTGGCTCAGCGCGCAATTATTGCCGCCGCGCCTGCGTCCGTTGGAGGCGGATAAGCCGCTGTATCAGCAGCGTTAATCTTATACCGGCCGCAGGGCCGGTCTTTTTATCTCCGCCAGCCGCTTGACGTATGAGCAATTAATGACCGTACTTAATTATTCATACCGTCATTAAAGGAGTCTACTATGTCACAGCCACCCTTTCTGAATCCCGGCGAAAAGGTCGTGCTCTATGACGGCGTCTGCAAAATTTGTAATAGCTGGGTCAATCTCCTGCTGCGCCTGAAACTTCCTCAACGCATCCGCTTTGCGGCCGTTCAGAGCGAAGAGGGTAAGGCGCTGCTGCGCTTTGCCGGCCTGCCGGATGAAAATATTCGTACCATTGTGCTGATTGACGGTAACCGTCACTGGATCCGCGCCCAGGCGATTTTGCGCGTAATGCGGCTGCTCCCTTTTCCATGGGGATGGCTGTCGCTGCCGGCCTTGCTGATCCCCCCTTTTATTAGCGACTTTTTCTATAACCGCATCGCGTTAAATCGCTACCGGCTGTTTGGCCGCTACGAGGAGCAGCATCCGGTCACGCCCGATTTTCCGGGACGGTTTTTACATGCCTGAGTTCAGGCTGGCGACAGAAAGTCTTCACGCTGCGGGGTAAAGATATCCAGCAGCGTGCCCGCCTCAAGGCAGAGGCAGCCGTGCACCACGTTGGGCGCCTTATAGAGTGTATCCCCCGCGGCTACCTCCTGGGTGACGCCGTCAATAGTAAAGGCGAAACGTCCGCTGAGCACGCAGGTCAGCTGCTCGTGAGGATGATGATGCAGCGGGCCGACCGCGCCCTGTTCAAAGGTCACTTCTACCGCCATCATGGTGCCGCCGTGCGCCAGTATGCGTCGCGTCACCCCATTGCCTGCCTCTTCCTGCTGCGTCTGCGATCGATATATAAACACAAGACCTCCTCGCTTATAGCCGTTATGGCACGCCATCGGCTGCCGTTTTTGTGACTCGCCTCACGCCGTGGCGCGTGATTACCTCATGCACTTTAGCCGCTTTTGATTAAAATGAAACGGTGTTTCATAAATATTTAAGGGCAGATCATGAAAATTGCATTAATGATGGAAAACAGCCAGGCCGCCAAAAACGCTATTGTGCGCAAGGAGCTGGAAGAGGTGGCGCAGCTGACTGGCCATCAGGTGTTTAACGTTGGCATGAGCGACGAACAGGATCACCATCTGACCTATATTCACCTGGGGATCATGGCCAGCGTGCTGCTGAACAGCAAAGCGGTGGATTTTGTCGTGGCCGGCTGCGGCACCGGCCAGGGGGCACTGATCTCGCTTAACCTGCATCCGGGAGTGGTCTGCGGCTACTGCATCGATCCGGCGGATGCCTACCTGTTTGCGCAGATCAACAACGGTAATGCGCTGTCGCTGCCGTTTGCCAAAGGCTTCGGCTGGGGCGCAGAGCTGAACCTGCGCTTTATCTTTGAAAAAGCCTTTAGCGGCGAGCGAGGCATGGGCTACCCGCCAGAGCGTAAAGAGCCACAGGTACGCAACGCCGGTATCCTTAACCAGGTGAAATCCGCCATGCTGAAAGAGAGCTATCTCGATACGCTGCGCGCGCTCGATCCTGAGCTGGTGCGCACCGCCCTCAGCGGGCCGCGTCTGCAGCACTGCCTGTTTGAGCAGGGGCAGGTACCGGAAATCGCCGAGTTTGTTCGTCAGATCACGCAGTAACCTGCATCCCGCGCGCGGCGATCGCCGCGCCTTTGTTTCTCTCTCGCCCGCACCGCTTTCTTCGATTGTGCCGCTCACGCTTGCAGATGCGGCAGGGCTGACCATTATTGTTTCATTAACCCGTTCATCATTAACCGGCTTTTTGGCCGCTATGGCGAAAGGCAAGGAGGAAACAATGCGCGTTCATCATCTCAACTGCGGCTGTATGTGTCCCTTCGGCGGCGCGCTCTATGACGGATTCAGCCGCTCGCCGCTGGCGCACCTCAGCTGCCACTGCCTGCTGCTGGAAACGGACGCCCACGGCCTGGTGCTGGTGGATACCGGCATCGGCCTGCAGGATATGGCGCATCCCGGCCACCGCCTGTCTGGCTTCTTCCGGCTGTTCAACAATATTCAGTTCGACCGCAGGCTGAGCGCCTGGCAGCAGATTGTCGATCTCGGCTTTAAGCCGGAAGATGTGCGTCATATTATCCTGACGCACCTCGACTTTGACCACGCGGGTGGCATCAGCGACTTTCCGCAGGCGCGGGTGCATCTGCTGCAGCGGGAGCTGGATACCGCGCCGCAGCGCCAGAGCTGGCTGCAGCGGCAGCGTTTCCGTCCCCAGCAGTGGGGCAACCAGAGCGGCTGGCGCGGCTACGCCGCCGGCGGCGAACGCTGGTTCGGCTTCGATGCGGTAAGGGCGCTTGACGATCTCAACGACGAGGTGCTGCTGGTGCCGCTGCCGGGCCACACGCTCGGCCATGCGGGGGTCGCGGTGCGGCAGGGCGACGGCTGGCTGCTGCACGGCGGCGACGCCTGGTTTTACCGCGAGGAGATGCGGCAGGCGGAGCGGCACTGCACGCCGGGCCTGCGCTTCTATCAGTGGATGATGTGCAGCGATCGCGACGCCTGGCGCACCAACCAGCAGCGGCTGCGCGCGCTCTCTCTGCAAACTGACGCCCGGGTGATGCTGTTTTGCAGCCATGACCGGCGCGAGCTGGGCCTGCTCGACAGCCAGTAAAAGATTTTTCTCCGCCTCTTTTCCTTTAACGCATTTTGCGTGATAGTAACGGCGCTTTACATAAATAATTATCATTATCATCTGTATGGGTTAATTCAATGAAAAGATGGATGTTAGCGCTGGGGTTGTTCTGCATAGCGGGGACGGCTGCGGCCAAAACCATTACCGACGTGGCGGGCCGTCAGGTTGAGGTCGCCACCGAGTCGAAACGTATTATCCTGGGCGAGGGGCGGCAGATCTATCTGCTGGCGGCGTTCGACACCGACGCGCCCTTTCAGCGCGTGGTGGGGTGGCGTGACGACTTTCACAAAGCTGACTGGGACGGCTATCAGGCATATGAAAAGCGCTATCCGCAAATCAAGACGC